>JBBPZJ010000097.1:0-20721 GCA_038199395.1 Chitinophagales bacterium | reverse complement strand
CCGAGCTAAAGGCTATACTCATCAACTCACCTTGTTCATTTACAATCAGATGCAGCTTCAATTCATAAAACCACGCAGTAGAAGTTTTACCTCTGGCAGCTATATCTTTAAATGCTTTGTGATTGTATATCCGGTGATTATTACAAAATAAAAGCTTGGTGGAATCTATATCATAAGTGCCTGTTTGACTGCCTAAATCCGAGGAATGAATAAAAAAGTACAACGCCATGTTTACTTCCTTTTTAAGTTCTAAAAAGCGGTTATAAGAAACTGCATTGGGAAAATAAATCTTCCAGATCTTTAATATCACTTGTTCATAATACTATTTTAAAACATATAAAGTCAGCTACATGATAGAAAATTACAATGACCATAATTTCACTGGAAGAGAGTTGACAGTTTTGAGAGGACAGTTTTTTTTAAAGGTTAATTAATCCCCTTACCGTTCAGGCATTTTTCAAACTCCTGGTAGAAATCATCGCATTTCACAAAAATTTCTACCAACTTGTCAATATGTTTAATAGCTCCGAGCATTTAATTGTGTTATTGGTTTATACAATTTAGCTTCGAGCTTTTTTATTTCCTACAACTGTTAACAATAACCGCCTCACTTTCAACTATTAACCTCCGAACTCACGTTATGTTAGTAGAGCACATCAACAGCAACTGGATGTTTCAAATGTTTTGTGGTATTGAGTTAAGAGGTGCAGAACAAATCAAAGACAAAGACATATTGCAGGCAAATGGGGTAGTTCTCTAAGCAATCATCTTGATATAGACAAGCTACAACTAGAATGTGTAATGCACTGGAAGTCATATTTGCAAAACACAAATGCAGGTTTTTGTGATGCTTCTGTTTATGAAGTCACATCACTTATCCCACCGATGCAAAACTCATTAGGAAGTGTTGTAAAGAGGTGTTTGACATGCTTTAAGATTTGCGCAAGAACCTTAAAGTTAAGACGCAGCCGCAGCAAACATCAGAAGCGTCATGAAGAATATTAAGCGTTGCGAAAAGCAGAAAGAAAAGTTAGCGCAAAAGCAAAAAGCTTTGCAAATCACTACTCAAATACCTGCGAAGTTTACTGGAGCAACTTGCAGCGTTGTTACAGAAAAAAAAAGAGATTATACAACTAATGATGCCAAATCCTTACCAACACCTTCGCTAATTTTACCTCAATAAAAATTTCTACCGAAATTTTCAGAAAGATACCACTATGCCTGAGATACGCAATAGGGAAGCTGCATTCAAATAAAAAAGCTAGGGATTGTTTTCGCGTATAATGTAAAAAGCAAAACTACTGTAGGGTCAAAATGTAAAAAACCAGGTGGTAATCCAGGTTTTTTACATTTATTGATTTGCTTACATAGCTGCCAATTGTACTTTCTGCTGCAGTTCCATCACGTTTTCACGAAAAAGAGAATCTGTATCCATTAAATCTTTTACAGTTTGGCAACTGTGAATAACAGTAGTATGATCTCGTCCTCCAAAATGCTCGCCGATAGTTTTAAGGGAGTTTTTAGTAAAGGCTTTGGCGAGAAACATAGTTATTTGTCTGGCTTGAACTATTTCACGTTTTCGGGTCTTTTGTAACAATTTGTCATAAGGCACGTCGAAAAATTCGCAAACCATTTTTTGAATAGTATCTATAGTGATTTCTTTACTGCTTGTTCTTACAAAATTTCTAAGCACTTTTTTAGCTAGTTCAAGATCAATTTCTCTTTTATTTAAAGATGATTGAGCAAGTAATGAGATCAATGCTCCTTCGAGTTCTCTGATATTGCTGTTGATGTTATAAGAAACATATTTTACAACTTCACGCGGCATGTCGAGGCCGTCGTTTTTCATTTTTTTGTCCAGTATTTCAATGCGGGTATCGTAGTCCGGCATTTGAAGATCTGCGCTCAGTCCCCAACGAAAGCGGCTAAGCAATCTTTCCTGAAGGCCGTCTAAGTCTTTCGGCGGCTTATCTGACGATAAAACTAATTGCTTACCAGATTGGTGAAGGTGGTTAAAGATGGCAAAAAAGGCATCCTGACTTCTTTCTGCGCGATTAAAAAATTGAACATCATCAATAATCAAAACATCAATCAATTGATAAAAATGAATGAAATCATTAATAGCATTGTTGCGGCTGTGATCTTGAAACTGATTTATAAACTTTTCTGAACTTACGTACAAAACTACCTTGTTGGGATGTAGTCGCTTTACTTCGTTGCCGATCGCCTGACCCAGATGAGTTTTCCCCAATCCTACTCCCCCATAAACAACTAACGGATTAAATGAATTCGCACCCGGTTTTTCTGCAACCGTTTTTCCCGCCCGCCGCGCTACACGATTACAGTCACCCTCTATAAAAGAATCAAAAGTATAGATAGGATTTAATTGTGGATCTATTTGCATTTTTTTAAGACCGGGAATTACAAAAGGGTTTTTAACCGGGTTATTAATAACCAGCGGAAAGTCCATCTCGTTATTGCTGTAAGTCTTAATGTTATTTGCAGGGATATCCATGGTTAATGGTTTGTTGTTGCTATTGCCGCTATCTACCATTATTCTGTATTCTAAACGCGCATCTTTGCCCATCTCCCTTTTAAGCGTTTTAGCCAAAAGGTTCACGTAATGTTCTTCGAGATACTCATAAAAAAACTGGCTGGGTACCTGTATAAGTAACACGTGATCTTTAAGCTCTACAGATTTTATGGGTTCGAACCAGGTTTTATAATGTTGCCATTCTACTATGTCTTTAATAATTTTTAAACAATTATTCCAAACTATATCGGCAGTTTTGGCCATATTAATCACTATAGTTTTTTTATAATTAAGTTAGGAATGTTAAAACCAGAAACCTCTCCCAAAAATTCCCCACATAGTGTGAGTAAAAAAGTTTGGTAGGACGGCGAATATCAAACTTTATATTTTAAAAAAAAATTTTAAAAATCTTTGTTTTTACCATTTCACCACAGTATTAGCGTTCATAAAAAAATTTTCTTTTGCACCTTTTTTTGCGTTATAATAGACCTCGGAAAACAAATAAAACATAACTATTTGTGCACCTAGCTAAGGCTATTACATCTTTTCATTTATTCTTATAATTACTATCTAATTCTTCCCTATCTGTCAATTTCATACCAAAAATTTAAACCGCTCATCTAATTTTATCGGAATACTTTTTTAAATTTTTTTAAAAATTATTTTGTTGCGATTTTAACAGCAAAAAAATCTATCCTCGTTCGTACTCTTGCTAGTCATAAATTATAGAAGTTTTTGGTGTCGTTTTAACTCTTTCTTTATCCGGAATGTTTTAGCTTTAATAATTTTTATTGTTACTATTGAAAAAGTTGGCCTGGTACTATTCTTCCCCATTTATGACATTTTTTAAAAAATACACGTTTGACCACAGCTTTTTATATGCGAAAGCTGTCTTTATTTAAACCTTTCACTAGATAGATGGATTAATTTCTCTTCAGAAAATATTGGGTTGGCAGCAACACCTTTTTGACCTGATTATAACCTCCATTTGGCCAGTAATTCATAAGACTAAATAATTGTTACAACAGTTGTATCCAGACTAAAACTTTACTGTTCTAAAGCTACAAGTTTCAAAAAAGCCGGTAGCCTAGGTTTACAAAAAGTTTTTAAGAGGAGGGAAAAGGTAGAACTTAAATTCTACTTTTCATAATAATTAATATTAAAACTTTATCCCCAAAAAAGACCTCTGTTATTTTTTCTGTTGGGTTATAGAAAGACTTTAAAATGATACTTTTGTTGTAAAATATAATTAAAAATGTCATACGAATTTACTGGAAAGCTGGTGGTGAGATTTGAAATAGTACAGCGTAGCGAAAGCTTCAAAACAAGAGAATTTGTTATAGAGAAAACCGAAGATGTAAATGGACGGAGTTTTACAAACTTTGTGAAATTTCAATGTGTTCAGGATAAAACAGCAATACCTGACAAGTTCAATATCGGTGATGAGGTAAAAGTATTTTTTAACATTAAAGGTACAAAATGGGAGAAGGACGGCAGAACGAACTATATCACCAATCTTGACGCATGGAGAATGGAGAGTATTAAATTGGGCCAAAATAATGTAACAGATGCAGAAGTAAATTATACTGACAATCCACCATCCGATATTGTGGACGATTTGCCGTTTTAAGAGCAAGCGATAAGGTGTGTTTGAATGTAAAATGCTGATTACTACCAGAAAGCCTGCTTTAAAATTTAAGAATATTCCATCATGAAAATGCTAAACTTTTAGGATAAATACCTAACTCCTGTGCAACAACAAATAACCATAAAGGTGCTTCCATCTGAGGCAGAGAATGATGATATTGTAAAAGCTTATATTGCAGCTAGTGCAGGCAAAAAACTTGACGAAATAACAGGTTTCTACCCACTTAAGAGATCGATCGACGCAAGGGGTAAGCGTATATTTGTAAACCTTGCATTTCACGTCTTTATTAACGAACCTTTTATAGGACGAAAGCCGGCAAAGGTTAGTTTTAAGGACGTAAGAAAAGCAAACAGAAAAGTCATTGTAATAGGTGCAGGGCCGGCTGGTCTGTTTGCTTCTCTTACATTAATCGAAAATGGTATACAACCAATTATTTTAGAAAGGGGAAAAGATGTGAGATCACGGCGGCGCGATCTGGCAGTACTAAATAGAGAAGGTGTTGTAAACCCTGAAAGCAACTACTGTTTTGGCGAAGGCGGTGCTGGTACTTATAGCGACGGCAAGTTATATACCCGTAGTAACAAGCGCGGCGACATAAGTCGAATTTTAAATCTTTTTGTTCAGTTTGGCGCCGAACAGCAGATATTGGTAGATGCTCATCCGCATATCGGCACCAATAAACTTCCACAAATCATTACTTCCATCAGACAAACAATTACTGACTGTGGAGGATTGTTTCTTTTTGAAAAAAAGGTTGTTGATTTTAGCGTAGAAGCGGGTGAGATAAAAAAAGTTATTGTTGCTGGTGGAGATGAATATTTTGCGGAGGCCGTAATACTCGCAACCGGACACTCTGCAAGAGATATCTATACGATGCTTCATCAAAAAAACATATTAATTGAAGCAAAACCATTAGCATTAGGTGTACGGATAGAACATCCACAAAATATAATTGATGGCATACAATACCATTGTAGCCCCAGGAGCAAGTTTTTGCCTCCCGCTTCTTATTCTTTGATAGAGCAAGTTCAACAAAAAGGAGTTTTCAGTTTTTGTATGTGTCCGGGTGGAATTATAGCTCCTGCCGCAACAAATGCTGAGGAACTGGTTGTAAACGGTTGGAGCCCGAGCAAAAGAAATAACCCTTTTGCAAATAGTGGTATGGTGGTTAGTGTGGAGCAAAAGGATATATCAGACCTCACGGACTTCAAGAATTATTTGAAGAATAATAATGTTAACCTCGCCTCGCCTTTAAGTATGATGTATTTTCAAAAGATGGTGGAGGGCAAAGCATATGTTGAAGGAGGGGGCAGATGCATGGCTCCTGCCCAAAGAATGGCAGATTTTTGTAACAATAAAAATTCGAGTTCTTTACCTGCTTGCAGTTACTTGCCGGGAATTACCAGCACCGACCTCAAAAGTGTTTTGCCTCAATTTATCCATAAGAGCTTGCAGGAAGGTTTTAAAGCATTTGGGGGAAAAATGAAGGGGTATTTTACAAATGAAGCGGTAGTTGTAGCCACGGAAAGTCGAACGTCATCACCGGTGCGTATTCCTCGTGACAATAGAACGCTACATCACCCCCACATCAAAAATCTTTATCCTTGCGGTGAAGGGGCGGGCTACGCAGGGGGGATTGTAAGCGCCGCTATGGACGGTGAAAGAGTTGCAGCAATTATTGCAACAAATCAATAACCCGAACAGTTCTTAATCATCCATTTACAAAAAAGCCGCCACAAAAATGTGGCAGCCGTTATTGCTTGCACAATTATTTTTCTATAGGATTTTTGAATTTTAAAAACGAAAAAATTACATTCTTAAAGCACTTAAAGGTAGCTTGTCAGAGAAGACAAAATGCTTGTATTAATACTCATTTTAGAACCTTCGGAAAACTGAAATGGAATAGTAAATCTACGTCGTAGGAGATAGTAAAAATTCGAAATGATCAACAGAAGAACCCTAAACCTTACTGAAGGTAGCTTCTCTTGTATTACAAAGACATATCTAAAATAATGGAAAAGGTTTAAATCACGCCTATTATGTCAGCTCAAATTCCTGATTCATCGAGGGTATTTCTAACTTATCGAAATCTTTACAACTTAATCGAGCTGATAACTCCTGCTGAACAAGATATTCTCCGTGAACCAAAAAAACTTTTTTAACCTGTTCTGGGTCCAGGCATTCTATAAACCTTACAAGGTCGTCATGGTCTTCGTGTGCGCTCAGGCTTTTCATCTGTCCAGCTTCTGCTGAGACAATGCAGCTATCCCCAAAAATTACCACCTTTCTTGCGCCGTTTAAAAGTTGTCCTCCGAAAGAAACTGATGAGCAATAGCCCGATATTAAAATGGTGTTTGTCTCCTGATCGACACAACTAAAAATATGATGCTTTACCCACCTGCATCAGCGGTTCCACTTGATGATATTATTACACAGGGTTCCTTGTGTTTGGCAACCTGCCTGCTTTCTTCTGTAGTTTCTACATGTTCTAGGCCTTTAAAATGAAAAAGATCTTCAATCAATTTTAAGAATGTTTTGAAGGCGGTCATTGTATTCGCTCGTATAACTCTTTATCACACTGGTAGCCTTTTTACTCAAAGGACTATCCACAAAACAGTTAAGCTCTGGTAGCCGGTGCTCCAACTCTAATTGGTTTAAAGAGTACAATATTTCTTGTGTACGACCAACGCTAAATGCAGGAATAGCCAATTTGCCGCCTTTGTTAATGAGTGTTTTTTATCCATCTGTATAAGGTTGTCAATAGGGTTTGCAGCTATACCGTGGGTCTTGTCTCCATAAGTGCTTTCTAAGATGACATAATCAGCCTCAGGGAACTCTGCGGGAGGCTGAAGGAGTGCGCTTCGATACCTGCCCACATCGCCCGCTAAAAGTAATTGCAGTTGTTTTACTACCTTCCGTAGCCTTCAAATTAATGACAGCGCTTCCAATTAAGGGGCCGGCATTCGAAAACATTATTTCGATGAACTCATCAACTTTTAGCCACTCATTATGTTCCAGTGTTTCAAAATAATTCCATCGCTTTTGATACATCCTCTACCGTGTAAAGTGGTACGGCCTCCTCTATTGCAATGCTTCTTTTTTTATTGACGAAATGAGCTTCCTGCATTTGAATTTCTGCACTGTCGTTGAGGAGTATTTCGGTGAGATCTTTTGTCGCCGTTGTACAAAAAATTCTACCACTAAAACCCTCCTTTACCAACTTGGGTGTCAAACCGCTATGATCGATGTGTGCATGAGATAAAAAGAGATGATTGACCTCTTCAGTACAAAAATGAAAATCATGGTTTAAGACGTCTGTTTTAGCTCCCATTCCCTGAAACATTCCACAGTCTAATAAGTATTTTCTTCCATTCTCTAATGTCAGTAAGTGCTTCGACCCGGAACCGTACGAGCAGCGCCATGAAATGATATTTCATATTACATGTGAAATGAAGATTTTTTGTTATTTTTTTGAGCCGTTAAAGGGTGTATTGAAACGATTTTTTTTTTTGCTGATAAATAGCAAATCCATACCTGAAACTTGCGGAGAGGTGCGAGAGTAGGTTGTATAGTATATTCCCCACGACCTTTTAAATCCTTTGTCGTCTAGCCTTAAAACTCCATGTAAAATTAAATTCTGCCACTATTTCGCCAGCTTCATTTACTCCTTTTGAATTGCAAACAACAGTCGTTCCTTCTGTAGTTTGCAAGGATTGCTCTATAGCTTCGAGTATTTTTTCTACATCCTTACAACTAAATACGATTGTTCCGGTTGCTTTTTTATAAAAAGAACCGTCCATTTTTACAATCAGCATGCTTACCACAGGTTTTCTTTTATATATACCTGCCGAACTTATGAGTCCCGTGCTAAGCTCTGCTGCCATAGATAAAACGGCAAAATAAATGGATTGAAAAGGGTTGTTGTTAAACCATTTCTTTCTTACAGTGACTGAGGTTTGTTGATGCGAAAATTCCACCACCTTCAAACCAACAAAGAAAGCAAGGGGTAAGTTTTTAATTAAAAATAACCTGAAAGTGAATGGAGATGATAATAGGTTTCTAAAGTTATCGAAGTTCGATTTCAAAGTATAAATATTTAAATTAAAACTTAGGTAAAAATATCTAACTTTTAATTTAATATCTATATAAGTCTTACTTCGATATTTTGCTAGCTTTTGTTATTGTTTGGCTTCAGTCTTTCATGAATATCAATTCCTACTGCGGGGAAAGAAGATCAAAGACAAAAAGTTAAACATTTAAGAGGAGAATTTTATTCCCGCTGATCACACTAGTTGCTAATAAGAATGCGAAAAGATGACGTAAAAAGAAACAACACAATGAATGCTAGAAAGACATTGGATAGTAAATTCTGTTTTTTCCTCCAGTTGCGTAAGTCTTTACTAACGGTCATCTTTAGGTCTATTCTTGAATTAATAAAAAAATCGAACGGAGTCCCACTCCTTCTCAACACGAAATTAGAGTACAATTTTTACTAAGAATGCGAGTAACCCTGCGGATAAAGAGAAGATGGAGTTGCTGTACAAAACTGCTAAAAGTGGTCATTTTTAAATCATTACTCCGTAATAACGACCATTTGGCAAAAATTATTTTTATTTAGAATAAGTTTTTAGGAGCATGGTTCAGAATGCGGCCCTAATGATCCTTATACCATACTATACTAACATAATGCTATTTTTTTAAATATCGTTAAAGCCCCGATGACACTTCTTATCAAACCATTACAATTATAAAAACCCGTGTCTCGTTATCTTTGTAATTATGACTAAAATTCCCTCTGACGCAATTGACACAACGGAGTCAGAAGAGCAAATAGAAGTTTTTGGTGCAAGAGTTCATAATCTGAAGAACATTGATATTTCAATTCCTAAAAATAAACTGGTTGTTATAACAGGTGTAAGTGGCAGCGGAAAGTCTTCGCTTGCGTTTGACACTATTTATAACGAGGGCCAGAGAAGATACATGGAAAGCTTCAGTGCGTATGCACGCCAGTTTATTGGCGATATGGAAAGACCTGACGTGGACAAAATAACAGGTCTTAGCCCGGTTATCTCCATTGAGCAAAAGACGACTAATAAAAACCCCCGCTCTACTGTAGGAACTATTACTGAGGTATATGATTTTTTGCGGCTGCTATTTGCAAGAATTGGCGAGGCATATAGCTACAATACCGGCAAGAAAATGGTAAAATGGAGTGAGGAGGAAATTGTCGATAACATTTTTTCGAAATTCAAGGATAAGAAAATCAGCCTTCTTGCGCCCTTAGTTAGAGGCAGAAAAGGACATTACCGGGAACTTTTTGAAGACGTTAGAAAAAAGGGGTTTTTAAAAGTTAGAGTTGACGGTGAAGTAAAGGATCTTAAGGAAAAGATGCAGGTTGACAGGTATAAGATCCACGATATAGAACTAGTTATTGATCGACTGCAGGCAACCGACGATATGAAAGTGCGTTTAAGTCAAAGCGTACAAAAAACACTGCAAGTAGGAAAAGATCTAATGTTTCTACTTGTTAATGACAGCCATTCCATTGCCCAATACAGCAAACAGTTGATGTGTGAAGACACAGGATTGAGTTATGAAGAACCATCTCCCAATGCGTTTTCTTTTAACTCTCCTTATGGAGCGTGTCCGGTGTGCAAGGGCTTGGGAAGTGTGTACCAGATAAACATGGAAGCGGTCATTCCTGATAAGAATAAAAGCATAAAAGACGGTGCTATTGCTCCATTGGGCGAAGAACGGGAAGCCTTTATTTACAAGCAAATAGTTCAGCTAAGTAAAAAACACAAATTCAGTGTAGATAAACCTGTCAAAGACTTACCCGAAAAGGCAATGAACGTTCTTTTATACGGAAAAGAAGATGCCACAGCAGATGTAGAGATTTCAGGAAATTATCAGTCACTTCCCGGTGACATGTATACGACCGAATATGAAGGCATCATAAATATGCTGAAGAGATGGTTTTCATCAAGCAGCAGTGAGTCTTTAAGAGACTGGGTAGAAAAATTTATGATTCTGAAAGAATGTCCGACATGCAATGGAGATCGGCTAAAAAAAGAAAGTCTGTGGTTTAAGGTAAACGAAAAGAATATTGCAGATTTGAGCCGGCAGGATCTAGACAAGTTGTTTGATTGGTTCAGCGAAATTGAAGAAAGGCTGAGTAAAAAACAAAATGCAATTGCAAAAGACATATTAAAAGAGATACGTGAAAGGCTTGGTTTTTTGCTTAATGTTGGTCTTACCTATCTAACGTTAAACCGGTCTTCTAAGTCGTTAAGCGGAGGCGAAAGTCAGAGGATTAGACTAGCTACACAAATTGGTTCGCAGTTGCAGGGGATCACTTATATCTTAGATGAACCAAGCATTGGTTTACATCAGCGGGATAATCATCAGTTAATTATTGCGCTGAAGAATTTAAGAGATATTGGTAATAGTGTGTTAGTGGTAGAGCATGATAAAGATATTATGCTTGCCTCTGATCACCTCATTGATATAGGTCCTAAAGCTGGTAAACATGGCGGCCAGGTAGTGGCTCAGGGAAATCCAAAAGAGGTCATCAACTCCGGCTCTCCCACATCCGCATATTTAAATGGTGAAAAGTCGATTGAAGTTCCGGAGAAAAGAAGATCCGGTAACGGTAAAGTACTCGAACTAAAAGGAGTGAAAGGCAACAATCTTAAGGGCGTTAATGTAACGTTTCCTCTAGGTAAGTTTATCTGCGTTACCGGCGTAAGTGGCAGCGGGAAAAGTACTTTAATTACTGAGACGTTGTATCCTATTCTATCGAAGCACGCTTTTAATAGTAAGATGACTCCCATGGAGTATAAAAGCATTTCGGGTTTGGAGTTTATTGATAAAGTAATTGAGATAGATCAAAGTCCGATTGGAAGAACTCCAAGAAGCAATCCTGCAACTTACTGCGGTTTTTTTACTGAAATCAGAACTCTTTTTTCCGCTATTCCCGAGGCAAAAATTCGGGGATATGCGGCGGGAAGGTTTTCCTTTAACGTCAGAGGAGGAAGATGCGACATGTGCGAAGGGGGTGGAATGCGGGTGATAGAAATGAACTTTTTGCCAGACGTTTATGTGGCTTGCGAAAAGTGCAATGGCAAAAGGTATAATAGAGAGACGTTAGAGATACGTTACAAGGGTAAATCAATCAGTGATATCCTGAATATGACCGTAGATGAGGCGGTCGACTTTTTTCAAAACGTAACTTTTCTATATAGAAAGATTAAAGTTTTGCAGGAAGTGGGCCTCGGTTATATAACCCTTGGTCAATCCGCCGTTACTTTAAGTGGCGGGGAAGCACAACGTGTAAAGCTGGCAACGGAACTTGCAAAAAAAGATACAGGTAAAACTTTTTATATTCTCGATGAACCCACCACTGGTTTACATTTTCAGGACATTCAACACCTTTTAGATGTGTTAAATAAATTAGTGGATAGAGGTAACACGGTTTTGGTTATAGAGCATAATTTAGATGTGATAAAGGTAGCTGATCATATAATCGATCTTGGTCCCGAGGGAGGTGAAGGTGGCGGCAAAATTTTATTTGAAGGGACGCCTGAAAATCTCATTAAAGTAAAGGCAAGCCATACAGGTAAATTTCTGGCTTCAGAATTGAAAAAAAGGTAGTGGTTTCAGGTAATTATCAAGTTCTCAATTATTTTGTCTTTATTCTTATATCGTAAACAAAGTCGCGAACGTCAACTGCTGAAAATAACAGGCTGTCCTTGTGCATTGGATTAAGAAGATAATTGTTCTCGTCAGGTATTACTGCTGAAGGGATTTGGATAACAGCATACTCATTATTTTTTAAAAGTTGAGTTCCAAAATCCTTCGTTGAGGCAGGTGCTGGCGTAGCTCTCCAATCACCGGGAAGATCTGCAATAGTAAGTCTCAAAATTTTTTTATCTGGTATCTCTAAGGTAGTCATGCTTAAAGCACGGGGAATATCATCAATATTTACGTTGACCGTATATTCTAATATAGCAAGTGAACGACTTGCAGATGTGTACAAACAAGGGGTAAGCTTATGGTTCCATCTTCCTCCATTTAACCTGGCACCTTCACCACTTAAATCTTTCGAATATTTTAATCTGCCAATTCTGTAAACAATCATGTTAAGGCTTATGAATAAACACCATAATCAATTCTTCCAATCAGGTTTTTAACTTCTTCCCGGCCATATTGATTATCTAACAAATCGTAAGGCGATTGACCACCAAGAGATTGGTTTGCACGAAAAATCCAATCGTTAAATCGGGTTTCATCTTCGAAAACTTCATATCCGTAGGAGTAGATGTCCGCCACACCCACTATTCTTTCACTTAAAACCATATCAAACTTTGCTGTTCCTTTTTTATTGATTAAGGTAGCTCTGGCAACTGACAGCACTTTCGACAATTGGTTGTAGTCTAGATCTGTTTTTTCCTTTAGGTTCTCAAGGTCTTTTTTAGATATGCCTTCTCTTATTATATTAATTTTTTCGAAAGAGGTCATTCTGCTTTCCGGTTTTTTGGTAGCATTATGCAAAATAACCCAATCCTTTATTTTATTATTAGGTAGCTTATTATTAGTAGCGTATGTAATATTACCTGGTTCTTCAACAGTAGAAGCATGGTCCTTTAAAGAAGACATTTTCAAATATTCTTGATTTTCTACCTTGTGATTTGATGCAGGGTGAAAATCTTTATTTTTAGTAGCTTTCGAGGTTTTAACAGAGCTTTTAATCTTTCCTTCTGCCATGGTATAAATTTTTACTAAAGATAGTGCATTATTGTACTAATTTAAAAATTAATAAACCTTTATTACTTTTTTACTTCTTATCTCAAAACTTTAAAATCTTATTTGTTACTACACGATCTGTAAAAACAGCTCTGACAATATAGGTACCGGGGGCGTACTTGCTTAGGTTAAATTGGTAGTAGTTATTCTCTTGTCCCGGTCCAATATTGATTTCGCTAAGTTTTTGCCCCGCTATATTATACACTTGCAGGGCTCGTAGGTTGTTCGGTTGGGGATAAAATTGTACTGCGATAATGCCATTAGTGGGGCTGGGAGTTACCAGAAATCCCCGACTCTTTAGATTAGGATTAACGAGGACCGTGCGAAGGTTGATGTCATCTAAATAAATATTATTTTCATAACCTGTTGTATTTCTAAAAGCAATTAAAACATTATCCTTTCCTAAATAACTAACAAGATTAACAGAATCCTTCCTCCACTCTGTGGCAGTGGGGATAAACGTGGATGTTGTTGGGGTAGTACGGGTTACAAGGTTTTTTCCGAATTTTTTGTAAATACTGTTAAAGGTTAAACCACAGTCTGTACTGATGAGCACTTCCAGAGTATCCCATACATTATTGTTTGTGGAAACATCTGAGTAAGTAGCAGCCGCTAATTGAAAGGATAGAAAAGCAGTGTCAATTTTTTGTAGCGTTACAGTGGGTAAACGCAGGTCGTCTTTTTGACCGATGATGTTATAATTAAAGTTTTCGAGCATTACACATGACGAACCACTTTTTGATACCCCGGTTACCCGTTTCCAAGTGATATAATTGTCAGGATTGACAATGTCCCATGCAGATGGCGGGAAGGCATTTCCCTCAAAACCTTCCGATACAGATGCTACTGCATTGTAGAATTGAATATTCGTAGAAATGGTATCATTTAAAACATATTCATCAGCATTATTGTTAGGATTTGTTACATAAATTGTGAGCGTATGAACACCCACCGATGTGTTTATATTCGTTAAGGAAATTGTTGCTTTTGCTAAATATGCTAAAGAACCTTTCCAATTATATGTTGTAATACTGCCGTTATCTATTCTCATGTTTATATCTAACGAACTCAGAATCTGACTTCCTTTATTCTCAAAAGTTACTACTGGCGTAAATGAACTATTACACAGCCTTTGTGTAGGTTGATCAATAGATGATAAACGAGCGTCAAATTTTTTCAAGATCGGCAGAGTGCAGGCATTTGAAGTAAGTAACGAAGATCGGTAAGTTAAAAGTGCGCTTTCCATGCGTACAACTTGCTGACGGGTAAACATTACCAGGCAACTATCAAAGCTATAATCCATATAATTCTGGTACATTATACCGTTGCCATCGGGCGTACAAGCGTCGGTTTTAATGCCGCTGAAACAGTTTCTTGTTGCATCAGCCTGGTTGGGAGTGTCATCTACATAATCAGTTCCTGTGCAATCTCCTCCATCATCGCCCCAAATATGCAAAAGGTTAAAGAAATGACCTGTCTCATGAGTAAGCGTTTTTCCTGAGTTGTAATTAGTCAGCGACCCTCCCGGCAGCGATCGTGTGTCAATTGCAACGCCTTGCAGATCAGTGGCGCCTCCATCGTTAGGAAGCGTAGAATAACCTAAAACCGATGAAGATAAAATGCAAACCCACACATTGTAGTATCGTTTTGTATCCCAGCTATTGGCCCCGCCGGTAGAAAGGCGCTTTTCAGCATCAGAGCCGGGAACAAAAGATGTTTTTGTAGTTTTAACCCTTTCTATTCCAGATGTACCATCTCCCGCTGGGGTTTGTTGAGCCAAACAAAATTGTATTGCTGATTTACCAAACAATGGCTTAAAGTAAGCCGGTATTCTTGTCGTATCTTCATTGATGCCTGCAAAGTCTTTATTTAAAACATCCATTTGTGCCTGTATAGCTGCATCAGTCACGTTGTCTGGATTGGTCGAAACAATATGAAAAACAACAGGTATGATGTAAGCGGTTCTGCTATTTACATCAGTATCGTTGTCATATTGCCTATACGCTCCCCTTTTTACCGCATTTGTAAATCTTATTGTTTCCTGTTTAAATTTTTGTTTTAGGTTAGGATTACGCTCAAATTGCAACTGCAGCCTCTGCATAGTAGCACATTGCTCTTGTACAGCCCTGCTACCTTGCTGCGCATTCATCACTAACGGCGACAGTAAAAACAGGACAATCAAACGGAATAAGAACCTTAAAGGCATGCTTGTTTAGTTGATTTAATTTAAAATCTCTTGTAGCACTTATTTACGAAGGATTGAATAAAAAATGTCTTTTTGCGCTTTCTTTTTAAGATGAACGAAAAGAAAAATCTTATATTATTTTTAAGATGCTGCCTTTCTAACTTTTTAATACTGAAAGCATAACATTAACAAATCTAAAAAGAAAAGTTTCAGGTAATTCGTTAAATCATAGCCCGATTTGTTTAATAATAAATCAAGTGTCACAAGCAAGAGCGATATAAACTATTAAAGTAATGGTTTATTTACCCCAGGGGCGAAAGAAAAGTGATTATTATTTTTAGAAATTTTCTGCAAATAAATTTAGTTGTTTGAAACCGCAATAAGCCAGTTAAATCAAATACTGCGGATACATTACTTTGCAATATAAAAGAAACAATGAAAGCAGCGGGCATAAGCGAGTTGAAACGGGAGCTTCTTACCCTTCCTCCACAAAAAGTATTGGAATTGTGCCTTCGGTTAGCAAGATTTAAAAAAGAAAATAAGGAGTTTTTATCTTATCTCTTATTTGACGAAGAAAATGAATCTGGGTATGTAGAAAGTATAAAAATTGAAATTGATGCACAGTTCTCCCTACTTCCCAAAAGTAATTGGTACCTGGTGAAAAAATCCTTGCGAAAAATTTTAAAAGGAATAAGCAGGTACAGTAAGCATATGACGACAAAAGAGTCTGAAGTAGAAATGCTGCTACACTTTTGTGTAAATGTAAAAAATTGTGGCTTTCGGTACCGTTCTTATAAAGCACTATCGTCGCTATATGATCAGCAGTTAAAAAAACTTGCGGGACTGATAGATCAGGTACATGAAGACCTGCGGTTTGATTATAACAGGCAGCTTGAACAATTGAAATAGCGAAACTCAAAACATGTCAACTCCGGCATCTTCTTTATTAGGAACAGTTTGTGCTGGCTTAAAAAGCTAACGAGAGAAAGATGAATAATGTAAAAGAGACCAGCGCTACGTTTGAAAATCGGCCCCTTTCTGTTCTTGATTTAGCTACAATACTGGCAGGTAAAAAACCTGTAGATACCTATAACAATAGTATTGATCTTGCCCAACACGTAGAACTATGGGGTTTCAATCGCTATTGGCTTGCCGAGCACCATAGCATGGAAAGCATAGCCAGTTCTGCAACTTCGGTCTTAATAGGCCACATCGCTGGTCATACTTCTACAATCAGGGTGGGCGCTGGGGGTATCATGCTGCCTAACCATGCACCTTTAGTTATTGCCGAACAATTTGGAACATTAGAATCGTTATATCCTGGTCGTATAGACTTAGGTCTCGGTCGCGCTCCGGGATCGGACCAGATTACCATGCGGGCATTAAGGAGGAACCTTGTAGAAGGACCAAATGATTTTCCAGAAAGCGTTATGGAGCTAAAAAAGTATTTCTCTAAGGAGAATAGCATCGCAAAGGTTAGAGCCATACCCGGAGAAGGGTTAAATATTCCCATCTGGTTGCTTGGCTCTAGTACTTATAGTGCTCAGCTTGCTGCAATCCTCGGGATGCCATTCGCTTTCGCCAGTCATTTTGCTCCAACATATTTGCAGGCTGCGCTTCAACTCTATAGGCAAAATTTTCAACCTTCAGACAATTTAAAAGAGCCTTATGCTTTAGCCTGTATCAACGTTATATCTGCTGACACTAATGAAGAGGCTAATTACATTGCTACATCATTCTATCAACTTGCTATGGGCATCATACACGGTTCTACAAAACCTCTGCAACCACCCGTAGAAAACATGGGTAGTGTATGGAGTGAGCCAGAAAAAGCAGCAATACTTCAAATGATGAAATACACCTTTATAGGAGGGCCGAAAACTATTAAAGAAAATTTTAAAAATTTTATAAGTGAGACCGGGGTAGATGAAATAATGATCACATCCCATATTTACGATCATGCAGCGAGGCTGCGTTCTTACGAAATTCTTGCTGAGTTATGTAGTGATCAGGTGAAGTAAGAGCGCAGATCGAAAGAGAAGGGGGATACCCTGAAACCAGTATTAGACTATTGTAAAATTTAAAAGTGGCCTCGCCAGGAATCGAACCTGGATCTGGAGCTTCGGAAACTCTTATACTATCCATTGTACTACGGGGCCGAAAAGGATTGCAAAAGTAATAGTTACTTGCCAAACCCACCTATGTTACTACAAATATCTTGACAGCTATTGTCGGCAATATTACTCCGAAAAACTTTCTCACAGCTATAAGACCGGCTTCACCAAGAACTCTTTCTATAACTTCAATGATGTCAACACAATATAAACTAATAAGAGGTTAGCTAAAATGCCCAGAAGAATGTTGATTTCTTAAAAATTGCCTTAAGAGACATAACAGTAGTTAGTGTGCCCGCTCCTGCTATAACCGGAAAGGGCAATTGGTACAACGGTTCCTGCCCGGGCATCTTTTTCACTTTTAAAGATTTCGTGGCCTAAACCGTTTCGAGACCTAAAAGAAAACTGCTCATTGCACTTTCAAACCAGCCAGGAAAATTAATCTTACTGCTGATATGACGATAGAACCTCCTACGGCAAAAGAACTAACGGTTACTCCAAGAAGTTTTAGAAAAGGTTCTCCAACGAATAAGAACCCAACCATAAACATACCTGAAATAAGAGTGGCCCTAAACTCTCTAATCCCCCCCATTTTCGCATTGAGCGATATGAGCAGCGGTATCGATCCTATTGCGTCTAAGACCGCAAAAAGCGTAAAACTAACCGTAAGAAACTGTTGTAGGTTAAATTCATATTCACCGATTTCCTGCAAAACTTAAACCGGCTACAACAAAGCCGGCATTGATGGTCTGATAGTTTACTCTTTAATAATTCTCCGGGTGGAAGATTCTATCCGGCACAAGCACTCCTTACAAAGGCAATCATCAAATTGTTTCACAATCAGTTCCCTTGTTTCTTTTGAGATCTGCACTGCCATACACTGGCAAATAGTTATGCTTCCGCTTCTACATTCGAAAGGCTTATTACAGCAAGGGCAGTTCTTTATTTCGTGCATTTTTATAAAATGCTTTTAATGATTTATGTGTTGCTGAAGGGAACGCAACCAATGCCGAATTCTTTTTTATAATGCTAGTGACAACAAAAATTTTATTTATCGCAAGAAGTTGTCAACTTATATATCCGCTACTGGTTGCATTTTTAATTCGCCTTGCTGCAATTCCTCTTATTAGAAAAGAAGTTTTACCAATTCAATACTACACCTGCATTGAACAAAGCAGGAATAGAATTGTAACCTCTGACATCAAAAAACTTTTTGTCGAAGATATTTTGAGCATCAGCAAAAAACTTTACATGCTCATTCAAAGCAAAG
This sequence comes from Chitinophagales bacterium, assembly GCA_038199395.1. GTDB lineage: Bacteria > Bacteroidota > Bacteroidia > Chitinophagales > Chitinophagaceae > Segetibacter. The sequence continues at coordinate 2,166 of JBBPZJ010000097.1, read as the reverse complement.
TCACCATGAGCACCTGCAATAAAATAACTATCTAACAAAGCATCTGCTTTTTGATAACCACCTACATCGTGCCGGCTGCTCACGTACTTCGCACTAATGGAGAGGTACAACGGCTTCGCAACCTGCCAACCGATATTTGCATTGACAGTATGTGCAGGGCGACGCAGAGAATAATCATAAGTAACAGTATCCTTATTAGTTAATCGATTTTGTGTAGTTTCCTGAGAAGCGATCCAGGTGTAATTGCCCGAAATGCTTAATTGCTTAACCGGCTTTACAGTCGCTTCCAGCTCAATGCCGTTTACAACTTGCTTTACATAATTGAAATACTTAAAGCTGATATAGTTATAGTCTATGCCGTTATTTATTTTCCTGTTAAAAAAAACCGCCCGGGTATTTATCCTTTCACTGTTTAGTTGAATGCCGCTCTCGTAGCTGACAGATTTCTCAGCCTGCAAGTTTTCATTTATACTTAACTGATACAAAGTAGGCGCTTTAAAGCCGCTTGCAATGCTTCCAAACACTCTGAGTTGATTGTTAAGAGCGTATGAAGGATTGAAGGTGTATGTACTGTTTGTACCATACTTTGAGTGTTGGTTGACCCTTCCACCCAATTCCAAATTCAATTTACTATCGAGGCTACTGTAATTTAAAGAAGCGTACATAGCTTTTTGATTAAGGGAAGCATCGGGGCTAACCGATTTATACGGGCCATAAGCAGAAATAGAAAAATAATGATTGTTGTAGGATGAATATCTATAATCTGCACCGCCTAAAAGAGTAAACGCTTTTGTTATCTGAAAACTTGCATACAATTCTGCGAACTGCGTTTTGCCAAAATATTTATTGTCTTCGAAAATAATGCTTGTTTTATATATGCTGTCATTAAAGTAATTGCGTTTCATCTCGCTGTATTGATAGGTACCATTTAAACTAACAATTCCCTTCTTGTAATGAAAACCTGCACCACCGGTAAAGCTGCTATTGTCGATCGTGTAATCCTTTTCATCTGCAAAAACTCCTGCATCTATCCCTGCTTTGTACCTGCTGTACATCATAAAAGATTTTAATGATAATGCTGATGATGCCTGAAACAATATTTGTGCATTTGTTACATTGCCATCGTACTGGTCTTTATCATAATTTTTAGTGCCGGTAGTGTCGAAAGCAGAAGAAAACCCGTTCGTAAAAAGTCTTGCATGACGAACTGAATAAGTGAACTTATCTTTCTTACCAAACAGTTGTACGTTACTTTTGAATGTACCTAAGCTTCCCTCACTAAGGGTAGCTTTTACATTTACAGCCTTTGTCATATCCTGGTTTAGAGTTATGATGTTAATAACGCCGGCAATTGCATCCGAACCATACAGGGTTGATTGAGCACCCTTACAAATTTCAATTCGTTCTATATTATCAATTGAAAAAAGATTTAAGTCAAATTCATTGTTAATCATTGATGGATCATTAACAGGAATTCCATCTAAAAGAATTAAAGTACGTCCCGATGCAGCTCCTCTAACATATACTGTTTGTACTGCACCCGCATTATTAAGTGCACCATTTATGGTAATGCCTGCCTGTTCATTCAATAGCTGCGAAAGAGTCTTACCATTACCCTTCTCAATTTGATCTCTGTTAATTACACTTATAACTTTGCCTGTAGTGCTTTGCTTTTGAGGGTACTTGTTTGCAGTTACGACAACTTCATCTAACTTATTTCCATGAAGCGTATCTGTTTGAGCAATGGCAGCAACTGCTGCTACAATAAAAATGGTTGAAAGTAAAATCCTTGTCATAGTCATTTGTTTTGCTATGAACTTTCGGCAAAAGAAATAAATAAGAAATGAAAAGGCCCGTGCGCAGCAGGCAATTACATCTCCTGCTTTTCACCCGAAAGCCCGATGATAAAAAAGTTTAGAAAGGCAGGTCTTCTGGCTTGGCCTTAACTTAATTGCCTTCCCGTTTTTATACAGTGGCTTACGAATTAAGTTACTTTAAATATGCCTTTTCAAAGGCGGCCTTTACAGCTACGGGGATAGCGCCGGAATTTCGCCGGCTTCCCTTTTAATCCCGGTTTTATTCGGGAACCAATCGACTGCAAATGTATAGGAGTAGGCGAATGGAAAGAAATTTAATTTAAAAAAACCCTTTTGATCATATTGTAAT
>JBBPZJ010000096.1:0-9884 GCA_038199395.1 Chitinophagales bacterium | reverse complement strand
GTATTGGCATTACAGCAAATAGCTAAGAAAGAAAGTAAAAGCATATGGTCAAGCGTGTATCTTTGACCTTGAAGCCGACGAAAATCTTTTATGTCGCTTAAAAAAGTAGTAAGCATAGCGATAAAACTTTGTTTTCTAGTTAATTACAAAGTTATCCACATTCACGAATTTGCTTGCTACTTTTTTTTCTTAGAATTCTACAGCCCTGTAAGGTTGTTCTTTGCCTGAAAAGATCTGTAGCATTTGCAATATCTTTAGTGCAAGAAACGAGCGCATTCACTTCTACCTATTCAACAGCGCTTTTACAAAACACTTTTATTAAATAATTTTATTTACCAAAATACAATTTCATTTAACGCTAAAATCAATATTATACTTATTACAAAAATGAATTTTTAATGTGCCGAGTGTCGAAAAAAAAGTACAAGGAGTGTGATACAACGATTTACAATAGTAGCCATGCAGCCCGGTACATAAAAAAGCTCGCTGCACATTCTCACCCGGGCACAATATAGGACACTTTAGATCCTCAATTTGCGGCTGCTGTTGACGCAATTTCATTTAAATTATACTTGCTTTCTATAAAAGCGTAACGTGCAAGAATTTCGAGCATGCCTCCATGTTCTACAAGATCGAGCAACTTTGATTTTCCAAACAATCCCTGTTCGTTCTTATCGTTCTGTAACGCATTGTCTAAACATTTTTTAAAACCAAGCACATATTTTAGATCCTTGTTGTATAACAACAAATGCTGGTAGCCTCGTAATAAAACTGCATTAAACCAATAGTTATCTCTAAACTTATTATTGCCGTAAAAATATGAAAGCGAGTTGTCTGCAATATTGGTTGCCTCTTTCAAATATTTTTTATCTCCTGTGCATTCATATAAATACACATTCGACTGAAGCATAGTGCCGGTATTGTAAGAAAATTGCGCCCTGCCGATCCTTTGATTTTTTATGCTGATGTTGTCATAGTATAAGCCTGACGGAGATTTTAAATGGCTGTTAACCCAGTTGTATAAAAGCAGCGCAGTGTCGAGGTAATTTTTATTTTTAGTCGCCTGATACAGTTGAAGTGCCAGAACAATTCCCGGGCCATTTGAACAGGTATTCTTTGAGATTTTTTTGTTTTCCTGCCAATAAATTCCGCCTGTAAGAACGGTGTCGTAGCCGGTCATCATGTACTCGTAGATCTCCTTTCCGACGTTTAGAAACTTTTTATTTTTTAGCCTCGTATAGGCATCCATTGAGGTAATTCCAATCCACTGATTGTCGTCGTAAAACCGGTCTCCACCTTTGAACTTCATGATGTAAGAAGCATATCCGGGCTTAGGTGGAGCGGGGTCATAATAATCTTTGACAATAGAAAGAACCGGGTTTAAAACGTTCTGTTTTGGTTCAACTTTTTCAATTTCATTAACTGCCTGGTACATGGCACACACTCCCCATAAATAGGAAAATCTATTATGACTTTTCTCAGGAAATATCACCTCCCTGTAATACCCCGAGTCGCCATCATAAAAATTTTTTTGAATAGCTGACTGAAGGGATAGCATCTCCTTTTTGTAAAAACCATTACTACTATTCTTGCTTTTCTGGGCATTAATGATACTAGCATTTAACAGCACAAGCGATAAAAAAAGAAAACACCTTTTCTTCATCATGATAGTAGAAATGTTTTGTGATCTAATCCTTTATCCCTATCAAACAATTACCAATTGTAATACACCTTTTTTTATTTGCAAAGTAATTGCAAGTTGACTAATATCTATAGGAGTTGTACGGTAATTTTCCCTATTCCCTTGTATCTTATTGCGACTAAAGGCTGCGCAATACCCCGCCCTCGTTTGGCTCAACAAACCTAGCCATAAATCATTACACAACAATGAGGGGGCTTTCATTCACTTTACCAACAAAGTTTTTATGTTTAAGCCAGGTAGTCGGAAATGATGTGAACATTCTTATTAAAAAATTTCTTCTTTACCCAAATGTTTATAGCTTGACAGCGAAGATAACGTGACCCGTTTTTTGTATCTTTTAATTTTATAGGTATTTCACGGTACAAATCACTTAATTCTTCATCCATATACTACAGAATTTTTTAAAAGGTTACATTTGGATCTGCATGAAAATTGTAAATGGGCGCAAAAAATCAACTACGAAAATGGTCAGGTTTTAAGGGAATTGTAGTTCTGCAAGAACGCACACTATTACAAGTTGTAAGAATCGGTATCAAGAGAAAGGGTATTTCCTTAGCATTCCGGCTAAGTCTAATCTTACCCCCTTGTTTAGAGCAGATTATAGGATTTGTTAAGGTTAAAAGATCAACCTCTATACCATTTCCATTGTTGAGATAATTCCTTGTAACTGCTCCCCGACAGTGTTCAATTTCGCTTGATCTGATTGCTTAAGGTTGTTCTTTGCCTGAATACATCTATAGCATTTGCAATATCATTAGTGCAAGAAACGCACGCATTCACTTCTACCTATTTAACCGCGCTTTTACAAAACACTTCTATTAATTACTTGTCCTCACTTTTATCACAATTTTCTTTTCTGTTTCTTTTCCCTTCACTTCTAATCCGGGACGATGAATTTGGTGAGGAAACGCTATAAAATAGGTACCGGGCTCAGCGATGTAATACATGCCTGTACCTTCATAAAAAGAAATATCCCTTTTACTATTATAAGGCTCAACAAGCTTGGCCGTAGAAAGAGGTCCTATTCCAATTTTCTCCCTGCCTTTTATAACGTAATGTATATCGGCGTAGTTCTTATGGGCTTCCCATTTTGAAGAATCCAACTTTTTTAACGGAGCTTCTGTAACCCTTGCAAACACATCTTCACCAACAATGGGGTGATCACCGATTGCGAGATTGGCAAGATCTGTATTTCTTAAGTAAGCAAAGGCTTTGTTCCACCACATTTTATGTGCATGATATTGCCTTGCAAATTCTTCTATATCGATCGACGGGTGCGCCTTCAGTTGCTGTAATGAACGCCCGGTACTACCAGCAACATCTGTATCAGGCGCAGCCTCAATCGCCCTACCAAATTGATCATATTTAATACCGCTTTCTGAGCCTTTGTTATCTTTTAACCATTCCTGCGTTTTAAACCATTTAGCGGCCGTTTTCCTGTTCCATGTAGTTCCTGATTGCGCTGTTACAGTTACCTTAATTAGCAATAACAGGGCAAACAACAAAAAGAAGCGGGAGGTGTAATTTTTCATAAACAAAATTTTTAAATAGTTTTTGCATCTCGTATTGCTTTTCCTGCGGCATCGAGATTAGCTAGCCACATTTCTGAATATTTGCGAGAAAGAACTACGCCGTCGGCTCCGCCTTTGAATGCAGCCATGGTAGCAGCATAAGTATCTTCGGGAGATGCCTTTCGGCTATTTTTACCTGTAGGAATATTAATATCAATACCGGGTAAGATTAAACTTTTTCCTTTCACCCCCTGCTTCGCTCTCTGTGTTTCCCGTAGCACATAATCAGGAGATAAACCAGCCATGGGTAAGTCATCAATAGATGCCTCATTTGCGTAGTTTAGCAGATGGTTGTTCATCAACATCAATTCTGCTGGTGGTACGTCACGGAAGACTGTCGAAGAAATATTGCGAATGAAATTTCTGTAGCGTTCGCCTCCACAATTATTATAAACCACTACTTTTAAAAAGTCGGCCATCGATGCCAGTTCCTCATAGCTTCTTGCTGCACGGTACAAGGGATTAAACGAGTTGGTATGTTCAATATGAAAACCTACTTCCAGTTTTTTGCGAACCCCTTTTACGGCCGTGTATACTTCTTTCAGAACCTGGTGTTTGCCTAAATCAAACAACTGGTTGTACGCCATGATCTCAGGATATTGCTGCAGTAAACGAGCGAACTCAACATAATATCCATCACTCGGTCTCTTTCCGTCCAGAGAGTTTTGAACATACTGGTTTAGCATGTTATAACCTTCTTTCGCTCTTTTAAAATCTATCCCGTGCTGTTCCGCGGCCTTCTGATGATGTTCACAAAAACAAGTAACCTTGGCCGAGTCAATACCTTGAGCATGGCTTACACCAATTGCATTTAATAATGGGCCGTTTCTCTCATTAAAGAGCAATATCCCATCAATGTCATACGAGGAACATAAATCGGTTGCTACAGCTTTCCAAAACTCTTTTACATCAGGTTGAAAAAAACACATGGCACCGCTTTTCCGTCCCTGAAGATCTACCTCAGCAAAGTCTTTAACAAAAGGCATGTCGTCAGGGTAATTAAATCCGTCCTGTACAGAACAAACGACCTTCATCCCACGCTTCTTTGCCTTAGGTAAAACCTCAGTAAGAATGTCAAGTTCACCAAAGTCAGGAGCCTTTAATTTGTCTCCTTTTATTGCTGTGTTTTTATAAAACTGCGCATGAGGTGTGGCGAAGTTGCCACCATGAAAAAATCTCTCTGCTGATTCAGCCAAACCATGGTCAGGTAAAGTTGCAGATGAAGTCTGCCTGCCGGTAATTCCCCTATCGTACGTAAAAGTGCTAAGATAAAGTGTGTTTACAGCTCCACGTTGTTGAAGTATGTCGAGTACCTTGTCTGTACCTTCATCGACAAACGAGTCGGGCCCGATTTGAATTCCAATTGTCTTGTTCATGTTTTTAAATCCGTTGATTCAATTGCTTCAAACTATTTTATTTCTCCTCAAAAAAATGTGAAATGACATTAAGCTTTATTTTTTGTCGCCTCACGTATAGCTCTTCCTGCTGCATCGATATCTGCTAATTTCATTTCAGAATATTTTCTTGATAAAATAACCCCGTGTGAACCTGCCTTATAGGCCGCAGCAGTAGCTAAGTAAGCATCCTCAGGTGAACCTTTACGGCTCGTTGGTTTGGTTGGAATACCAATGTCAATGCCTGGAAGAATAAGGCATTTTCCTTTTACCCCTTCTAAAGCACGTTGGGTTTCACGAAAAACATAATCAGGAGAAAGCCCGGCGGTGGGAAGTTGATCAAGTGAAGCCTCATTGCCGTAATTAAGAAGGTGATTATTAAAGCGCATCAATTCTTCTTTAGGTACATCCCGGAAAATAGTAGAGCCGATGTTATTAATGAAATTTGCGTAGCGTTCACCTCCGCAAATATTATAAGCCACTACTTTCAGGAAGTCTGCTTTTTGTGCCAGCTCTTCATAGCTGCGGGTAGCCCTGTAAAAAGGATTGAATGAATTAACATGCTCGATATGAAAGCCTACCTGCAGATTTTTGTTTACGCCTTTCACTGCATTGTATACCTGTTCGAGCACCTGGTGCTTACCAAGATCAAACAACTTATCCCATGCAATTATTTCCGGATATTCGAGTAGAAGCCTGTTAAATTCAACATAGTAACCATCACTTGGTCGCTGACCTTTGAGCGAGGACTGTACAAATTTATCCAGTTTTAAATAACCTTCTTTTGCTCTTTCGAAGTTTATTCCAAGCTCCTTTGCTGCTCGCTGATGATGTTCGCAGAAGCAGGTAGCACGTGAAGAATCTATTGTCTGAAAATGACTGGCACCTAACGCATTTAGCAATGGGCCGTTTCGCTCGTTGAAAAACAAAATGCCATCAACAGGATATGACTTGCAAATGTCAGTAACCAATGCAGTCCAAAACGCTTGTACGTCGGGATGAAAGAGACACAGCGTGTTTGTTCTTCTGCCTAACACATCAACTTCAGTACATTCTTTTATTCCCGGTACATCTAATCGCCACTGATCTTCTACCGAAGCAAATACCTTCATGCCGCGTTTTTTGGCAGCAGGAAGAACTGAAGCAAGAATATCAAAATTACCGAGTTCAGGAGCACGTGTTTCTTTCAACACTGTGTTCTTATAATACTCCGGGTGTGGGGTAGCATAATTTCCTCCGTGAAAAGTTTTTTCGTCAGACTCCTGTGAGCCATGATCTGGAAAAGGCTGTCCGGGTATTTGCCTTCCGGCAAGGCCTCGTCCATGCGTAAACGTAGTAAGAAAGAGTGTGTTAATAGCTCCGCGCTTTTGCATGATGTCGAGCACCTTGTCAACGCCTTCATCTACAAACGATACAGCACCAATCTGGATGCCGTGCATCATGTTGTCAACCGGCTGCTTAGCCGCAATTGCATCGAGAGGAGAAAGACCTACCAACGGGCCCGCGGCTGCTAGAGCAGTTAACGTAGCGCTATTTTTAATAAACGCACGACGTGATTTGTTTTGGTTCACACCAGATATTTGTGTTGTTTGCTTATTCTTCATTTTTAAAAATATTATAGCAGATTACATTCGTTTACTGGTCACTAATTATTTATTCAAGCTTTCTATACCTTTATCTTGTTGTTCGCTTGTTGTTCATCTTTTTGTGAAAGGTCATTATTCCTATTTATATTACATGGTGTTCGCTAATTCGTATCATATGTTAACAATTCATAATTTCATTCCATAACGTGATAACTCTTCGATATAAATTATTGAAATAATCTTTCATTACATTAGCAACAAATAATTCAGAACCTTAAGTTCAACATTATTCTTTAATTCTCAGAAGAATTATTAAAAGAATTTTTATTTCAAAAGAAATGTCAACAAAATTTTTTACCAATAGAGAAGGAAATACATTAACCAAAAAGATTGAAGCAGTATTCGATCATAATCCTGGAATAAAATATTTTGATGCCTTGGTGGGCTTTGTTAGAGCATCTGGTTATTTCCATCTTAGGCCTTTCATGGATAAATTAATTCATGTACGCATTCTTGTAGGCATTAATGTTGATCAAGTTCTTGCCGCAGCACAACAAAAAGGTTTACAGTTTTTTGCTAACCTTACAGAAACAAAAGAAGAATTTATAGCTAAAGTACTTATTGATATAGACAAGGCACAGTACAATAAAGAAACCGAAGATGGCATTTTGCAATTTGTTAACGACATCGTTGATGGCCGTATTGAGGTAAGAAGTCATCCAAGCAAAAGGACGATGTATTTTTTTTAACGTCCGATATGGTAAAAGAGTATAAAGTTAAAAAGAAAATTGTTTACAAAATTTATAAGGGGAGGGATATAAGAAAGTATGCTGCAAATTGGGGAGGCTGGTATATTATATATCCATATCACCCTGAAACAAATGAACCGCTAACAGAAATAGAACTAAAAACAACTTTCCCTAATGCTTTAAGACTATTTAAAAACTAATAGGAAAGCATTATCAGGAAGAAGTTACTTTGAAAACTCGAATAAACATTGGTATGAGCTATGGTGCGAAGAAGGCTGTCTAAATTTAAAGAAGTTAAAATGATAAATTGTGAAATTTCGCCTGAAAAGAGATTTTATTTGGATGAAACGGGCTTCCTTGGGAATACAAAGACTTTTAGTACAGTTTTGAAACAACCTTATTTTAAATATAGATATCTGATCTTAGGAATACTTAACTCCTCATTGATGAATTATTACCATAAAAAAATTGCTTCCCCTAAAGCGGGTGGGTTTTATTATAAGACACAGTTTATAGAAAAATACCCAATAGTCTTATCTGAAGAAAATTATATCGAAAAAAAAATTTTAGATATTATTTCCGCTAGGGCCCTTAATGCTAATACAAAGACGTTAAAAAAAGAAGTGGACTTATTTGTTTATAAACTTTATAAACTTTCATATGCAGAAGCTTCAATAATAGAACAAGGGAATCCAGACTGGATGACCAAAGAAGAATTTGAAGCATTTACGTTAAAAGGAGAAAAGGAAGTTGCATAATGACGTTGCTGTAAAATAAGATTAAATGAATGGCACCGATAATTATAAATAGGAACAAGAACTTCGCTTATAGGATATCACATGTCCACAACCTGCCTCATATCCTTCAGGCAGGATTATGCACCAAACGTCACCCACATGCAAATCCTCATTTTATATCTATCGGCAATCCTTCCATTATTAACACAAGGGATACGACACCGGTTAAGATAACGGGCTATGGCAATATTGGGGATTATGTGCCATTCTACTTTACGCCACGTTCTATAATGCTGTATAACAGTAACAGGTTATTATGCTCCCCTTGTCCCGACAGTGCCACGAGAAGATATACTAGTTATAAGGTGCCTTATAAAAACACTTGCTACAGCACCTCAATTTTTCTTTACTGATGGACAGGCAAATGATGCGTTTACTAATCACTACAACCAAACACACTATGGTAACAATATTGACTGGGACAGTATTTAAACAAGTAACTTCAGTAAGTCTGACGGTGATTTCGACCGGCAAAGACGTTACCAGGCAGAGTTTTTAGTGCATCAGCATGTTCCACTATCTATGATTGAATCGCTCTGTGTTTAAAATCGGAAAGCCGCTACTTTTGTACAAAGCGAATTGGAAAAGGCTGGAATAACGACGATACCAATACACATTCAACCTGCTTATTACTTCTAATTATGATACATTTTACAAAAGGTGATATGCTTCAAGCAAGTGCTGAGGCCTTGGTAAATACAGTGAACACAGTGGGTGTGATGGGTAAGGGTATTGCACTACAGTTTAAAGAAGCTTTTCCTGAAAATAACAAAGTATATATACAAGCTTGTAAGAATAAAGAACTTTATCCTGGTAGACTGCTTTCGGTATGGGACAGTAACCTCTTATTAGGCAGAAAGCTAATTATTAATTTTCCTACAAAAACCCATTGGCGTCAACCATCCAAATACGAATACATTGAAAAGGGGCTAGCAGCTTTAAAAGAGTTGATAGCAAAAGAAAAGCTTAAGAGTATTGCGTTGCCTCCTTTAGGCTGTGGTAATGGAGGATTGGATTGGAGTGTTGTAAAACCTATGATAGTTAATTACCTGCAAGATGTGTCAATAGACATTTACTTATTCGAACCAAATGAGCAAATAAAGCAATTATTGCAACAACAGCAAAGTCAGAAAGAAGTAAAGCTAACTCCTGCAAGGGCGCAATTACTATATTCTTTATTTGCGTATGAAAGCATGGGTGAGTACAGTAGTTTATTTGCGGCCAATAAACTTGCCTATTTTCTTCAGCGAATGGGACAGCCTCTTAAGCTTGACTTTAAGCCACATCATTACGGCCCATATGCTATTGGCGTCGAAAAAGTGCTATATGCACTTAATGGTGTTTACCTAAAAGGTTTAGAACAAGGAGAAGCCAAAGCTTTTGAACCCCTACAATTGAATTATCAAAAGTGGGATGAGGTGAAGAGATATGTAGAGAAAGAATTGAAACCCGAAGATTACCATCGGTTAAACAACCTGCTAAAGCTAATCAACGGCTTCACCTCTGAACTATCACTGGAAATATTAGCAACCACTGATTTTATTCTCCAACAAAACCCCTCTGCTTCTCTTGAAGATGTAAATATTGCCATCAGTCAATGGAATAAGCGTAAAAGTGAACTCTTTAAAAAGGAGTATGTTGCTATTGCTTACCAGCACTTAAACAGTTACAGGAATAGTTACGCTTAAATGGTGTTTTTCAACTGTTTTTTAAAAGCTTTGCCAGGATACAGTTAAACGCTTTATATTAAGCAATCGTATTGAATATTATACCACCCGAAGCTCTTCCTTTTGCTGTTAATCGACTTTAAACTAACAGTTGTTGCTGACAAATTAAAAACGCACAAACTGCTATTTTTATCATTTTGGTATTAAGTCCTCAATTTTATTTACGAGATAACAATCACTTCATGATCTAAAATTGATTTAATTTCAAATTGACTGTACCCATTTGATACGCTTGCAGCAATGGGGCCTTTCGATACAAGCGACCGAAGATTTCTACCGCTTATTGATTTAGGCAACTTTACTTTTACTTTTAAAGGTCCGATGGCGATTAATTCATCTAAAGGTTGACGCCAGGTAG
>JBBPZJ010000095.1:0-2991 GCA_038199395.1 Chitinophagales bacterium | reverse complement strand
CTTTTTTACTACTGTTCTGGTTTTGGTTTAGTTCATCAAAAACTTTAAACAGATGGTTTAATATTTCAGCTTCATTCATCATGTTATTGCTGATTACTGTTGCCGGCGATTTAGGAGCGGAGATTACGCACGGAGCAAATTTTCTGATGGCACCGATAACACCTGAAAAAGAGCGAAAGATGGTGATGTTTGAAGATGCTTTTGTATATGCTGATGTAGTGCAACCCGTACTCGAAGCAAAATGTTTGTCGTGCCATAACAGTAAAAAAGCAAAAGGGCAACTGGTAATGGAAACTGCAGGGTTGCTGTTAAAAGGTGGAAAAGATGGTAAGCTTTGGGATACGGCACAGCCAGATCTGGGATTACTAATGCGAAGAATTCATTTGCCTGAAGATGAAAAAGAACACATGCCTCCCTCCGGTAAGCCTCAACTTACAGACGAAGAAGTTATAATTCTTGAAAAGTGGATTAAGTCAGGAGCTGATATGAACAAAAAGGTTGTCGAGCTTGGTCCAACTGATACATTGAGGCAGTTAGCTTACAAAAGATTAAAGGCCTTCTCAGAGGAGAAATATGACTTTGCTGCGGTAGATGAAAACACGATTAAAAAGTTGAATAATACCAATCGTGTAATTTATCCTATTGCATTAGAGTCACCTGCCCTTGTGGTTAATTTTTACAACAGTCCTTATTATAATAGTAAGCAATTAGAGGAGCTGAATGAGATAAAAAATCAGGTTGTTGAACTTAACCTTAATAAAATGCCGGTAAAAGATGAGGATATAAAAATAGTTTCAGGTTTCAAAAACCTAAGAATTCTTAATCTGAATTACACATCAATAACAGGAAGTACTCTTAATCAATTAAAAAATCTACCACTGCTAAAAAACCTCTCGTTAACCGGTACTGCAGTTACTGCTAAGCAATTAGCCGTATTACAAGATTTTCCAAAACTGAGATCTGTGTTCATATGGAATACCGGAGTAGCTGTTAATTCTTTGGCTGGAATAAACCGACAAGGAAAGATACATTTTGAAACAGGGTTTGATGGCGATAAAGTGATAATGAAGCTAACACCTCCCATTGTTCTAAATACCGATTCGATCATAACCAAACCGGTAAGCATTAATCTTAAGCACTATGTCGCCGGCACTGCAATTCATTATACTGTGAACGGAACAGATCCTGATAGTGTGAGTTCGCCAATTTATAAAAATGATTTGCAGGTCGAAAAAAGCTTTCAACTGAAAACGCGGGCAGTTAAGGCAGGTTGGTATTCCAGTGATGTTGTTTCCCGGTATTTTTTTACCAGCCATTACCTTCCTGATTCTATAGCACTTTTAAGACCTCCGGATACGAAATATAAAGCCAAAGAGGGAAAGACACTTTCAGATTTGGTAAAGAGCGAACCGTCAAAGGGAAGCGGTAAGTGGCTGGGATTTCAAAATAATAATTTCGAGGGATTGCTTATGTTTAAAGAACCAGTACAGGCAACCTCAGTTACTATAAGCATGCTACGTGATATTGGTGCCTCTATTTTTCCTGCAACACAAGTGCAGATTTGGGGTGGTGTTGATAGAAACAATTTGAAGCTTTTGAGCAAAGTACTACCAAAGCAAGCGGTAAAAGGAGATCCAAACGGCGATATTCCGGTACACTGTGAATTTCATCAGAGCACTTTGAAATTTATTAAAGTAATAGCAATGCCACTGGCTAAAATTCCGGACTGGCATAATGAAAAGGGAAAAAAAGGTTGGATTTTTATTGATGAAGTGATGGTCAATTAAGTCAGTAACTATTACTTTTTATACAAACTACCCCTAAATAGATAGCACCGGCCTATGTCCTTTCTTCTGGAGTAGTGCCGGCGCCAATTATTTCAATCAAAGACTTTCTACCACTAATTGTGCCAGTGTTGTCTATTTGATTAAACGTTTTTATTTAAGTTTCATTATTTAAGTTCGGGGAATTTATTTTTTCTAATAACTTATCAGAATGAACCTGATGCTAAAAAGTTGAAATTGTAGCAACAAAAGAAATTCTCAATACCTGTGATTGTTAAAACCTCTGTTATTGCTGCGGTTAAAATTATTATTTCTGGGTGGTTGCTCTTCTGCTTCTTTTACAACTATTTTTTTCCCCCTGGGAAGCCCTGCTCCATCTAAAGCCTCTATTGTTTCAAGCGCTTCCGTCTTGTTTTTCATGTCTACAAAACCAAAACCTTTAGTTTTCCCTGTTGCTCTATCTATAACTATCTTAGCCGATATAACTTCCCCATACAATTCAAACATCTCTTTTAAATCTGTATCATCGAAATCGTTTGGAAGTCCGGCAACAAAAAGTTTCATGGTAGTAGTTTGATACAAATTTACAATACTTGCGCAACTTATGCTAGTGATATTTAATTATTATCAATATAGATTTACATAAGGGATTGATCAGCGCTATGGTGGTTGTTACACCAGGAATACAGCAATCAATTTTAGTCATTCATCTTGTACTTTCCTTTTATACCTACCTCAGATAAATGAAAGCACATACCAATAAACACAGTAGCCCATGCCGCAAAGGCTACTAAAATGAACTTCTCCGCAATTGCATGTAGATAGGAAAATGGCAGAGCTTCAGAAAGCCTGATGGTACAAACAGTGTACACTCCCAATGGAAATACGAGGCTCCAATAAGCAGCCTGGTATTTAAACGAGTTTTTTTGATATACATGACGCCTTATTTCCAAAACAAAAACAATTGGTATCCACCACGTTGCGATCGCCCACGACAGCATACTAATTGCTTTGACAAAAAATTGGAATTGGCTAAATAGAACTGAACTGGTTATAGTCTTGGCAAGAGTTGCTCCAGATAATGCCGTGATTGCTGCTGCTCCCATATCAATCCAATCAGGAGGCGTAAATTCTTCAGGTTTTAACGGTGAAAATATAAGCCTGTGAAATGTAAGAGTAATGATAATTACATAAAACATAAAGCCTG
>JBBPZJ010000094.1:0-12267 GCA_038199395.1 Chitinophagales bacterium | reverse complement strand
CTTTCAACCTTATTATCAAAGCTATTTACAATTCGGGGCACAAACATTCCGAATTGCCTGTTTACGTCTGCTCTAAAACTTAACAAAGAAGGTTGTGGGTTAAAATTAAAATCACGGACTAAAGCATACCATGGAGACCGGGATTTAATAAACTTTTTAAATGGCTCCAAATACCGGGGCTGCTTGTTAAATGTATATCCCATGCCACCCCTGTGTTTCACCACATCATTTTTAAGAATAAGGGGATTTGTTTGTTCGTATTTTATGAATGAATAACTAAAGTCAAAGTTACTTATGCTCCATATTCTGGTTTTGGCAGAAGGCATTACCCTCATATTGGTAAAGTTGACAGTCTTTATAGTTGTCTTGTCAATTGCTGCATTTCTAGTGGCAGTTTTGTCTCTTCCGACGAGCCCGCTTAGTTTGTCTTTTAATTTGATATCGAGGTCGTATGGATCATATTCGGGAGTAGTGATGGTTTGGTTGACACTTGCATATAACGGAATGGAAATGCCGAGGCTTTTTGGTAAGAGTTTGCCCATTTCCAGGTTGGTCGCTATGTCGTATTGCATAAAGTTTTCTCTGGCTCTTTCATTTACGCGTTGCTCAAGTGTGCCGAAACCGGTTGTATGAGTGCTGGCTGAAACTGCTAACGTACCAAGATCTGCCAGGGCAACATCAACCCGGCCCGTGGCGGCATATCCTCCTTTCTCATCCAACTTAGATAAACGCAATTCATTTATCCACACTTCTGCGCTTGCAGGCACGCCATCAGAAAGACGGGAATTTTCAACTCCAATTAAAAAAGCCTGTACTTCACCAAGGTTAGGATTTCCCTTTATGGCAAAACTTTTGTTTCCAATCCTCTCCTGGTAGTAACTGGTGATATTTTGAGTTTTGTTATTTCTTCTGATTTTTAGTTGCACCAAGTCCTGGATGTCAAAATCAAGATTGTTGCTGTCAGGCCATACCCTTCTTTGCCCTGCATCTGTATTGGGGTAGTTACCAGGTGGAGTAACTCTTAGAGGAATCTTTATCTCATAGTAATTATTAAGGAAATCACTTCCAATCCGTATTACAGCATTCAACTGGTTGTTATTAATTGGCTGGCTACCAACAATACTTTCGGCGTGCACAAACATATGCAGGCTACCATATTGGCGCAAATCAAGGTTCATTGTTTTAAAGGCAGCTCTTATATCATTCGCAGGAAGATTTCGTATCTTATAACTCATCGCCTGTTCATTCTGCAACAGATTTATCCCATTATTACTAAGCTGTTGGACTCTTTCTATACCTGGAGGAATTAGGTAATTTACCGGTTGTCTTTTACTATTTTCTTCTACGTTTACTGCTAATACATTAAATGTAGTACTACCTCCTCTTGGTTGTTGTACATAGTTGCCTGTTGTATCAATTTTAAACTGAAATGTTCTCCATTGATTACGCACCAAATCGAGCCGGGCAAAACGAAGTACAACGGAATCTTGAAAATCTGTAAGGAACATGCGTACAAAACGAATTGACTTAAAGTCAGGAATATTTCCTACCCTTTTCTCGTAGTCTGATATTGGAACTCTAAACAAATACCAGTTCTCATTGCCTGCTGATCCGTCTGCATATCTTACAGGAATTACTTGCCTGTCTGTAATATATTTAGTGTTCCCGACGTCCATGCCCGGTTTAAGATCTATAGCATATTGGTAATATTCTTCTGTCTCATTTAATGTATTATCACGATTTAGATCCTCATTGTCAGGATATAAAGTTGCTGCAGGACTAAACTGAGAATTACCTGTAGCTATAGGAGAGTTGCCCTGTGGATTATTAAAATTTTTATAACGGCCCAGAATACCGGTATTTGCAGCATCATAGGAATTATCGCGATACCACTTATAATTATCGTTGGATGGGTCTTTTTGAGCCCTGGCATATAATGCAGAACCAGGTCCAAAATTGGCAAGAACACTATTTAGATAACCTGCTCTTTTTAAAACTTCACCTGCATCATCTAAGCCATCAAAACCAACATCCTGATAAGGTCGATCGGCAGGGTCATTGCTAAAAGCTTGTGTTACCTGGATGGGATTAACGGGTGTTTTACCCCATATTGAAGAATTATCGACTGCCGAGGGTTGATTGGGTGAATTTAAGCCATTCTCATAAAAACGGCGCCCATCTTTTAAAACATCTTCACTTATAGACCCGAGGTTTAAGTATAACTTTCCCCCTGTACTATTGGGCTTTTTAATAAAAGGGTCTTGAACCCAAAACTCAACAAACTCTACATTGCTTGTAACAAAATCAGTTTGATCGATAGATCGCATGATGCCACCCCAACGCTGCCGTGGATTTTTTAATTTACCATTTGCATCTACTTCCGAAGGGCGACTTTCGAAGTTGTAGGGTCCGATATCTGTCGGATAATATGCAAGGTCAAAAGTAACTAACTGGTTTTCGCCAAGATTATTTGTCCTTTGCGGGTACAACTCCTGGTTAAAAACTGCTCTTACCCGGGGATCACTTAATTCAGCTACATTTTTCTTAATGGGATTATTGACACTGTTTCTATCCTGTAAAATTGGCTCAATATTATACCAGGCTAATTTTGCTCTGTTAAAATTATATGGAAGAGAATCCGTTAATGTGGCCTCAGGAAACAAACCATTGCCCTGGGGCGTACTTGCTAGAGCCCACGAGATAAACGGGAAACGAAGGTCAATACTGTTACGCGCTCCTTCAAAATCATCAACATAAATTAAACCGTTATTGCCTGACCCAATTTGTCCCGGATGGCCCGGCTTTAAAAAAGCAGCTTCTCCATAAGCATTTACCGAAGACATGGTGTTGCTGTTGTAAAAAGGCAACTTATTCAACAACCTGGTAATACCTGCCGATTCGGTCCGATAATTAAAATCTACGCCATACATAGTATTTCTGATGGGATCTTCTCCGTAATTCATTTTAGTAAAAAATGGACGTTCAGACAGACGTGCCATCGTTGCCCCTAAGGACAGTTTTTTATTGGCTAAATAATCTGCTCTTAATCCTAAAAAGCTCCTCTGCTGAATACCAAAACCAGCATTATTTTCAAATTGAACGTTTACGGGAATGCCGCTATTTAAGATAGCGCCATTCAATATTTTTACTGTTCCCAGGTTGTAATCAATACTGTAATCAAACCCTTCTCTTAATATTTGGCCGCCTGCTGTTACTGTTACAGATCCGGGGGGAACGTTGAAAGCACCCAAATAAATTTCAGAAGAAGAATGTCCCTTTCCTGCGCCCTGCATTACATACCTGTTGAGGTTAGCGTACGTTTGCGCAATAGCCTTTATTGAGTCGTATAATTCCCTATAGACATACTTTTTTTTGAGAGTATCTGAAGTACCTGTAAAAGCAAGTCGCTCAAGGTCAGCGCCAAAAGGCTCTAATTCCGGGAAAATAATTTTTCCTTGTTGTGACAGAACAGTATAACCCTCAACGTAATCAAAAACACCATCTGGAACAGGGTCGTTTTGATTATTCAAACGGTCGAGATTTAGAATTCGAAGAAGAGTTCTGCCTTGCACAGATGGCGCTGCCTCCGGTAAAAATCTTTTTAAACCTCCACTTGGTTCCTGATATAAAATGTTAAGCTTAAAATCCTGCTTTTGTATGCCGGGAAGGTCGAGTGAATAAACGTTCTTCATCATCCATTTCCAAATCGGTAGGGCAGGGCGCTGAGAGGTTGCTTTCAACAATTTCAACAATAATACTTTCTGTACGCCTTGTGTAGAGTCTAATGCTACATCCTGTGAAAACTCACCGACCTGAAAAACTCTTCCATTGTATGTATATTGATAAGCAACTCCTAAAACCTCGTCGGCCTGCAGTTGCTGATTAAGAGAAACAAAACCAATTTGTGGATTGAAATAATACTCATTTGGGTTTAATTTACGTGCAAAAGTTTTTTCATAATCTTCAACGCCACGGAAACCTTTGCTTGTCAGAATAGAATTTATTATAACAGGATTACGAATCGAAGGAGTATTAATTAAACTTGAATATAAATTGTTGGCCCCATTATCGGGTAGAGGTCCGGTATTGTTGCTGCGTATATTGGGGTTGAAAGGGGTCGGCTCTCCTAAATCCATTAAACCAACTACATCTCTTGTTTCCGTAGTTGCGCCTGTACGGTTTGTTACCCAAACTTCCATTCGTAAAATCTGCACCTGGCTATTTACCACCGGCAAACTTTGCATCGCATTGTTGTAATTAGACCTAAAATAATCACCTAAAAGAAAATGACGGTTTTCTTCGTAGTCATCTAGTTTTTTGTTGAAGTTGCTTGTTGCTGCTCCTCCCTGCAGAGCAAGTGACTGCCTTTGCGCCTTTTGAGTGGCAATCACCCCCGATAAAAACAGTTTGCCAAACTGCAACTGAGTTTTTAACCCGAATAGACTTTGAGCACTTGGTATTAATGTGCCTTTCGATGTAAATGACACATTTCCTGCTTCAATAGACTTGATAATTTCGTCATCCATTCCTTTGTAATCAAGCTTTAACTGATTCTCGAAGTCGAAATTGGCAAGTGTATTATAATTAATAGGAAGTTTAAGCTTATCACCAATATTAGCAATCACATTAATATTGGAGTTCATATTAAAATCAAATCCGCCATTTTTCCTCGCACTTTCGGGTAATGTTGGATTTTTGATATTTTGACCTTCATAACCAGCGGTAATGTCAACGTTTCCCTGAGGCCGAATGTCGACTTTTAGTCCGTTAGGCCCTACACCAAATATTCTGTCAAAAAGCTTATCGTACGTTCTCAATCGAGGTCTTTCTACCTTTCTGTTTAAAACACTTAAGGTGTTTGCCCTTTTTTTAAAGTAATCATTCTCTGACTGCCGGGCCTGAAAACGCATCATTTCGTCGAAAGTCATATAGGTTGGCGTCCTGTAATAAGAGTTACCTATTTTTTCTACTATATAATATTGCTTTGTTTTAGGATCGTACTGTATGTCTCTTTTTATGAAAGCGGTATCCGAAAGATTAAAGGGATTATTTGATTTGTAAGTGAAAGGATCACCGATCCTATCACTTATGGGGAAGCGAGTGGTATCTTTTGTGGCACGACGAGTCGTGTCTTGTGCAAACGTAAATGTCGGCCCAAAAGCAGAAAAAATAATGAATAATAAGACAGGGAATTTCTTGTAATCTGGTTTCAACGCCCAAGCTGTTTATGTACAATTCTCACTATAGGCTAAATGTTTTTAAGCGCTTTTTTTATCAGATCTTCTAACTTAATGTTACCGTCACTAGTATCAACAACGTTTTTTAATGCCTTTTCTGCGTTAGGCTTTGGAATTCCTAGAGAAATTAATGCGTTTAATGCATCAATTTCAACTTTATTTGACAATGAAGAAGTAAGAATAGCATCATTCAGGTTTTTGCTTAATTTCTCTTTTAGCTCTAAACACAATCGCTCGGCTGTTTTTCTACCTATCCCTTTGATGCTTTCCAACAGGCGTGCATTGCTTTGCACAATTGCTTTTATAATTTCGTCAGGCTTCATTCCAGACAACATCATTCTGGCTGTTGCTGCACCAACTCCCGAAACACTTATTAACTGCGTAAAAAGTTCCTTTTCTGAATTTTCAGCAAAACCATATAAAGTCTGATTATTTTCAGTGATGTGAACATAGGTAAACAACTGCCCACTATCCTGATTGCTTATTGTGGAGTAAGTATTTAAACTTATCTGGCACTCGTATCCCACACCATTTACATCAACAACAACCTGCGCAGGGTTTTTAACTGCAAACTTTCCTCTAACAAACGCAATCACATGTAATTTTTTAACCTTTTCTCAAAAATATAAGATGAAAACTGAAGTACAAATATTATTTTCAATAAGAATTAAACCTATTAAGTCGAGTAGTTATGGTTGCTTTCACTATTCAAGAATAAACAATTACTTTTATCTCCCGAATTAAATAATTTGAAAGCAATCAATGTCAAAAAAAATTAGCGCAGCCATTACCGGTGTGGGTGGATATGTTCCTGAATATAGATTGACAAATAAAGAGTTAGAAACACTGGTAGATACAAATGACGAATGGATAAAATCGAGAACAGGAGTTGAAGAAAGAAGAATTTTAAAAGGTGAAGGAAAGGCAACATCTGATCTCGGTGCCCCGGCTGTTCTTAATTTGTGCGAGAAAAGAGGCATTGATCCACTTGAAATTGACGTGATTATTTGCTGCACTGTTACACCCGATATGTTTTTTCCTGCTACTGCTAATATCATTAGTGAAAAAGTAGGAGCAAAAAATGCTTTTAGTTTTGACTTAGGGGCTGCATGCTCCGGCTTTTTATTTGGTCTTACTATGGGAGCCTCACTAATTGAAAGCGGACGATACAAAAAAGTTGTGGTGGTAGGTGCTGATAAAATGAGTGCAATTGTTGATTATAGCGACAGAACAACGTGCATACTATTTGGCGATGGGGCAGGTGCAGTATTACTGGAGCCGGGAGAAGAAGGATATGGCATTCTAGACAGCAACCTAAAAACAGATGGATCGGGAGGAAAATATCTTCACATGAAAGCGGGTGGATCGCTGAGACCAGCTTCTGCAGAAACCCTGGCTGCCAAAGAGCATTATATTTACCAGGAAGGACAATCAGTTTTTAAATTTGCGGTTGTTGGTATGGCAAATGTGTCATACGAGTTAATTCAAAGAAATAACCTGACCGGCGATGATATTGCCTGGCTAGTTCCTCATCAGGCTAATAAAAGAATTATTGATGCAACAGCCAACCGCATTGGCATTCCCTCAGAGAAGGTCATGTTGAATATAATGAAGTATGGCAACACCACTTCCGGAACGATCCCTCTTTGCTTGTGGGAGTGGGAAAATCAATTAAAAAAAGGAGATAATCTCGTTCTTGCTGCCTTCGGGGGCGGTTTTACCTGGGGAGCTACACTTGTGAAATGGAGTTATGACCCGAAAGAAATCTTTTGATCATTTTTATAGCTGAAATTTGAAATTATTAAAAGCCGCAAAAGAAGCACCCTTTTGCGGCTTTTTTTATAAAAATTTCTTCAGGTATCCACTCTATTACAAGGGTGCAAGACTTTATAAAAGTATTTTTGAGGCCAATTTACCTAAGGAAAAAAAAGTTGTAAGAAACAAAGATGGAAATTATAATAAGGAGAGCAGTTAAATCGGACTGCGCCAGAATTTTAGAACTGGTACATGAATTAGCGGTGTTTGAAAAAGCTCCGGATGAAGTAACCGTCAGTCTAGGTCATTTTGAAGAAAGTGGTTTTGGAAAAGCACCGGTGTGGTGGGCTTTTGTTGCAGAACAAAACGGAATTGTGCAAGGCTTTGCTTTATATTATATAAGATATAGTACCTGGAAGGGTCAAAGAATGTACCTGGAAGATTTATTGGTGACTGAAAAACTACGGGGTAAAAGAATAGGTAGTTTATTATTTGATGAACTTATAAAAGAAGCGAAAGAAAAAGGATTAAATGGAATTGTGTGGCAGGTGTTGGAGTGGAATGAATCAGCAATAAAATTTTATAAAAAACAAGAAGCTCACTTTGATTCTGAGTGGGTTAATTGCTCAATTAATGTGTAAAGAAGGAAAACTTGAATTTAGAAGCAGGGTTGTTTAACTGTCTACCCCTGCAGCAAAAACTCAAACTGATTTTGACTCGTTTGCTTGTATATTTTCGTTTCCCATGCTGCAGAAGGAACTGATACGACAACCTCAAATTCATGTTGATCTTTCTCGACAACTACCTGAATATTATGTAACTCTCCTCCTACTAAAACAACTGTTTTATATTCCTTGGTTGAATCATCAGACATAGCAAAATATTTAGAGGTGAACATTGACGCTCCTCGCAAGTTGAAACGAAAAGAAAACCTCAATATTTTACTTACTATATTAAAATACTAATATAAACAGTCAATAAAAATAATGCTATAGAGAAGTGTCTACAGTAAATGAATTGTAGTTGAAGTGAAGAATAAATATCAAATAGGAATAAGGCGCACACTGATACCAATCTTTGTAGTTCTATTTGGAAAATGAGGGCAAACGTTTAAATCATTCCAATTTAATTAACAGTGAAAGTCTATTGTTAGTTAGCTAACCCCGGCAACCACTGCTTCTTTAAATATTTTACTTACCAATCCTTGTAAAACTTTTCCAGGCCCAACTTCGGTAAAATGAGTAGCACCGTCTGCTACCATCGCCTGTACCAATTGTGTCCATCGAACGGCACCAGTTAACTGGTTTATAAGATTAATTTTTATACTTTGAGAATCTGTTACTGCTGTAGCAACTACATTTTGATAAATGGGGCAAATTGGAGTTGAGAATTTTGTTGATTCTATTGCCGCAGCAAGTTCTTCTTTGGCCGGTTTCATCAAAGGACTGTGAAAAGCGCCTCCGACAGGTAAAAGTAATGCACGTTTTGCACCTGCGGCTTTCATTTTTTCAATTGCAATCTCAATACCTTTTTTACTTCCGCTGATAACCAACTGGCCGGGGCAGTTGAAGTTTGCAGGCACAACTACCTCGCCCGTCTCCTCCATAATATTTTCACATATTGCTTCAACTTTTGCGTCATCCAACGCCAGTACGGCAGCCATTGTAGAAGGGTTAATTTCACAGGCCTTCTGCATTGCACTTGCACGTGTACTTACCAGCTTCAATGCATCCTCGAATTCAAGGGTTTTATTTGCAACAAGCGCAGAAAATTCGCCGAGAGAATGGCCCGCAACCATATCCGGTTTTGCATCACTGATTGTTTTGTAAGCTATGACAGAATGTAGAAAAACAGCAGGCTGGGTAACCTTAGTTTGCTTAAGATCATCTTCAGTTCCAGAAAAAAGTATGTCGGATATTCGAAACCCTAAAATTTCATTAGCCTGATCAAACAGCTCTTGAGCTAATATATTTTGTTCATATAAGTTTTTCCCCATCCCAGCAAACTGACTACCCTGACCAGGAAAAATGTAAGCGTGTTTCATTGAAATAATTTGATGTTTATACCTCTACTTAATAATAATCAAGATTAAGACCTCAACTTAAATTATGCTGCAGTTGCACCATAAGTAGCTTTAATAACACTCCTTATACAAAACACCTGGGCCGACAAACAACTTAATGCAGCTTTGAAGAGACAAGCTTAAGAAACTCGCTCCTGGTAGGGTTTTTTTCAAATTCGCCGAAGAATGCAGAAGTGGTTGTAACAGAATTTTGTTTTGATACACCACGCATCATCATACATAAGTGCGAAGCTTCTATTATAACTGCCGCACCTAAAGGTTGAAGTGTATCTACGATCGCATTCAGTATTTCTGTAGTCAATCTTTCCTGCACCTGCAATCGTCTTGAATAAACATCTACAACCCTGGCAATTTTACTTAAACCCGTTATCCAGCCATTAGGAATGTAGGCAATATGTGCTTTGCCAAAAAAAGGTACCATGTGATGTTCACACATACTATACAGCTCGATGTCTTTTACAACAATCATTTCACTTATATCTTCGTGAAATTTAGCAGAATTAAGAATCGCTCTTGCATCCTGGTGATAACCCTGTGTAACATATTGCATCGCTTTTGCAATTCTTTCAGGAGTCTTCAATAATCCCTCCCGATCAGGGTCTTCACCTAACAAAGCAATAGATTCCCTGTAATTTTTTATCAGCTTTTCAGTAACGTCATCATCGTATTGTTCAACCTTATGATATGCCATAGTTATTTTTCTAATTTTATATTTTTTGCTTAAACCGGGTATTCTACAAAATTTCTTTCTGTTTCGTATAACCGAACCTGTAGTTCTAATGAAGGTTCTATTTTCTCTCTTAATATGTTATATATAACTACAGAAATATTTTCTGCAGTAGGATTTAATTCGCTGAACTCAGTACAATCGAGATTAAGATTTTTATGATCGAACCTGTTTAATATATTTTCTTCTATCAGTTTACTTAAACCGCCCAAATCTATTACAAATCCTGTCTCCGGGTCTGGTTCACCAACTACTTTAACTATCAACTCATAATTGTGTCCGTGATAATTCGGGTTGTTGCATTTGCCAAAAGTCGAAGCATTTTTTTCCTGGTCCCACCGTGGGTTGTTCAACCGGTGTGCTGCATTAAAATGCTCCTTTCTATATACGGCTACTTTATTTCTCATATCAAATATTAATAACTTTTTACTCTCCAAAATACTCCACGTATATTCGGGGAGTTTCATACAGTTTGATGCAATGCAACTTTACGTGCGCCGGCAAATTCGGTTGCAATTGTTTCCAAATTTCCATAGCAAGTACTTCGGTGCTGCACATTTTTCCTTGCAAAAAGTCAACGTCGAGGTTTAAGTTTTTATGATCCAGTTTGTTTATCACATGCTCTTGCGTCAGCTTACTCAGTTTTTTAACATCAAATAAAAATCCTGTTTCAGAATTAATACTCCCTTTTATAGTTACATAAAGATCAAAATTATGCCCGTGCCAATTCTCATTAGCGCAAACTCCAAACAACTCCTCATTTTTTTCTTTACTCCAGGCCGGGTTGTATAATTTATGAGCCGCATTAAAATGTTCTAGTCGTGTCAGGTAAACCATTCCTCACTAATTTCGGCAAAGGTAATATTTGAAATGTAAAAGATTTCCCACTTCCTTCTATTTACGACCTTTGGCGTATGAAAGTGGTGATTACATCGGCAACAGAAAAAGAAACATTACAAATCAAATCAACCCTTAATCCTTTACTTACTATTCTCAAGCAAAGGTTAGATGTATCATTTCATATCAGCGGTGTAGGCATCTTGTCTTCCTGCTTTTCTATTGCAAAACTTATTTTTGAGCAAAAACCAGACTTGATTATCCAGGCAGGAATCGCCGGAACCTTTGACAACAACATGAGTTTAGGAAAGGTGGTAATAGTTAAAGATGAAATACCTGGAGATACCGGTGTTGAAGAAAATGGAGGTTTTAATGATCTGTTTGATCTTAACCTGCAACAAGAGAATGAATTTCCGTTTACTGAAAAAAGATTACGGAACTGCTTTCTAAGTGATTTAAATTATTTAAAGCTAGAAGAAGTAACAGGGATTACCATAAATGAAATAACAACCCGACAAGCAAGAATTGAAGAGTTGAAGGCTAAATATCAACCCACAATAGAATCTATGGAGGGCGCATCGCTTCATTACTGTTGCCTTCAAACTTCAACCCCATTCATTCAAATAAGAGCAATAAGCAACTATATTGGAGAAAGAGATAAAGCTAAGTGGTGTTTTAGAGATGCATTTGATAATTTAAGTGAAAGTGTTATAAAATATATTCAACGCTTAGATACTCATACAACATTATAATTGGATAAGATGAAAAGAATAACAATGAGATTTACGATAGGATTTAGCCCATGCCCGAACGACACATTTATATTTGATGCATTGGTAAATAATAAAATAGATACCAAAGGTTTTGAATTTGAACCAGTGCTTGAAGACGTGCAGACCCTAAATAGATGGGCAATAGAAAAAAAACTCGATATCAGTAAGATTAGCTATGGAGTTTTGCCGTTAGTGGTTAAAGATTATGCAGTGCTAAAAAGTGGCGGAGCTTTAGGCAAAGGCGTAGGACCTTTATTGATTTCGAAAAATGAGGTACCTAATCTCGCAGGTGCAATAGAAAACTGTACGGTTGCTATACCCGGAGAAAATACTACAGCTCATTTACTGTTTTCTTTTGCCTTTCCTTCAGCCACTAAAAAACAGTTTTTAGTTTTTAATGAAATTGAAAATGCAGTACTAACCGGGAAAGCGGATGCAGGTGTGATCATTCATGAAAACCGTTTCACCTACCAGGACAAAGGATTAGTTAATTTGATGGATCTTGGTGAGTACTGGGAGCAGAATACGGGTGCGCCAATACCATTGGGAGGAATAATTGTTAGAAGAGAAATCGATCAATCAGTTCAGAAAAAACTAGATAGGCTAATTAAAAAAAGCGTTGAATATTCTTTTAAACATTACCCTGAAATCTCTTCATATATCAGCAGCCATTCGCAGGAAATGAGCGAAGATGTGATGCGGAAACACATAGACCTGTACGTCAACAATTTTTCAATCGATTTAGGTGAAGATGGCAAACAGGCAGTAAAAACATTTTTAGAAGTATATGAAGGCATTCACCAAACAACTTTTTCTAAAGAAGAGATTTTTTCAGAAGGGTAGAAGAAAAGCTTT
>JBBPZJ010000093.1:0-12651 GCA_038199395.1 Chitinophagales bacterium | reverse complement strand
TGTGCCAAGTATTGGAAAGGCAAATGCCAAGACGAATATTGTTTTGTTTGTAAGTATGACAAATGTTTTGGGTGCAAACCAGGTTTATGGCTATAATTATTCAAACAATGGAATGTATAGAGAACCTGTCACTCCACCTTCAAAGCGGTTTTACTTTATTGGCTGCTTCTTAAGTTGGGGAGTTGATAGAACCCAGGATGTTATTAATAATAACCTGTAAAGTCATTCCATACTTTAAATGATTTAACGAGTATAGGTAAAAACTCCAAATAGATTTATTACCATAAGCCAAAATATATGCAAAACGAATCCACCCCTTACACGAACACTTCATCTCATGCAGATGGAAGAGACAATGAATTATGGCAAATAGCAAAAAGAAGAGCTTCTTTTAAAATTAGTGCCTTTTCTTATGTTGCAGTCAACTGTTTTTTGATGGGTATTTGGTATTTTACCTCTGGTCCCGGAAGTTATTTCTGGCCAATATGGCCAATATTAGGATGGGGAATTGGTCTTGCTACTCAGTATTTTCATGCTTACCATGGCAATAATATTTTTTCTGTCGAAAATGAATATCAAAAATTAAAAAACAAACAACAGTAAAATCAGCAATCATGAAAAAGGTTATTTTATCATTCGTATTATTTATCACAACGACGAGTTTATTTGCTCAAAGCGAAAGATTTCAGAAAAGCATGCAGACAAATATTGCTTTGCTTGACTCTGCAAAAACACCCGATGACTTTACAACTGTAGCGGCCGCTTTTGAAAGAATTGGAGATGCAGAAAAAACCCAATGGCTGCCTTATTATTATGCAGCATTGGCCAACATTTGGAAGGGTTTCAGCGATGCTAAAGTCGATAAAGATGAGGTTGCAGGTAAGGCTGATGCTTTAATAGCAAAAGCGGAGGCGATAGAGCCAAAAAACTCTGAGATAGCTTTGGAAAAAAGTATGGCTGCAACACTTCATATGATAGTTGATCCGCAAGCACGTTGGCAACAGTATGGAACGTTGGTAAGAACAAACATGGAAACTGCAAAACAGCTTGATGCAAACAATCCTCGTGTTTATTACTGGGAAGGCCAAAATTTATTGGGCACACCAACACAGTTTGGAGGTGGAAAAGATAAGGCAAAGCCTTTGTTTGAGAAGTCGCTTGAGCTATATAAAAGCAGCAAACCTGTGAGTAGTATTTATCCAAGTTGGGGACTTAAATCGGCTCAGGTAATGCTTGAGCGTAGCAATTAGTTGTATCAAGCATTTCAAAATTAGAAGCTATTGCAAGGAACCTAATTTAAATATCAACTATTGTAAACGTGAAAAGATAGTCAGTAACAATGCGGTCCATTTTATCACGTTTACGATAATCAACCTAATATTTGTCAAATGAACATAAGCGACCAGGACTTTACACCGCAGGAAAGTTTGCAAGTGATACGGTCAATGATTGAATCAACCAAATCTTCTATTAGTGACAATAGTCACTTTTTTCTCTTATGGGGCTGGGCTACTCTTGTTGGTTGTTTGACACAGTATTATTTATTGGTAATCGTCAAGTCTGTTCATCATTATTACGCATGGTTTGTTACTCCCGCTGCTGTGTTGCTGCATGTTATCTTCCTTTATAAATATAAAAGGCGTGAGAGGGTAAAGACTTTTATAGGCGAAGCCAATGGTTATGTGTGGGTAAGCATTGGTTTTTCTTTTTTGGCTTTAGGTTTTGTATTCAGTAAGATTGGCTGGCAATATAGCTTTCCTTTTTATATTATGTTGTATGGTATCGGAACCTATATTTCCGGCAGTCTCATAAAATTTAAGCCAATGAAAATTGGAGGAGCATTTTGTATTATTTTGGTTGCGCTCACACCTTATGTTAATTACTCTTCGCAAATTTTACTTGCAGGGTTTGCCATATTAATCAGCTACATCATTCCCGGTCATTTATTAAGAAACCAATATCAAAGAAACCACAACAAATAAAACTATGGCGAGAGAAGAACAGCAATTAACCGAACAGGAAAGCCTGAGACTTATAACCGACATGATACAGAAGGCTAAGAAAAGTTATTATGATACAGGTATAAGTCCTTTATTGTGGGGCAGTGCTGTTTTTATTGCTTCCTTTGTAACTTATTTACAGCAGGAATTCGATTACAAACTACCCTTCGACATTTGGCTGATCGTTTTGTTTGCCATCATTCCACAAATTGTAATTAACATCCGAGAGTCGAAGTTTCGTAAATTCAGAAGCCACAATGATATTGCGGTAGATGCGATATGGATTGTGTATGCTGCTACTTTATTTGGTTTAATAATTTACCAGAATGTTGTTCCTGCGGTTACGGTAAAACTCATAAATGCAGAAGGCTGGCAGATGATGAAGCATTCGATTATCAATAGTAGTGTCGATGAGCCTCTCCGTCCTTTTGCTCCAAGCATTACTTCAATTTTTATATTGGTTTATGCTTTTCCCACACTGGCAACCGGAGTAATAAAACAGTTCAGGCCAATGATTGTTGGCGCTGTGATAACTTATGGTTTATTTATCATATCGTGCTTTACTGAAAATAAATATGATATGCTGCTTTCTGCAATAACCGCATTGGTATGTTGGTTTATTCCGGGAATTATTTTAAGAAAAAGCTACTTGAAGCAAAAGAAAGGTAATGTTTAAAGAGCTCGATCCCATATTACACTCACAATTACGCCTCGCAGTAATGAGTCTGCTTATTAGTGTGAAGGAGGCTGAGTTTACTTTTATTCGTGAAAAAACAAATTCTTCCGCTGGCAATTTAAGTGTACAAGTACAAAAGCTAAAAGAGGCAGGATATATTGAAGTAAATAAACAGTTTAAAGACAATTATCCTCAAACCACTTGTAAAGTAACGCCAAAAGGAATAGGGGCTTTTGAGAATTACGTAAAGGCTTTGCAGGAGTATCTGCAGGTCGGTAAGCAATAGGCGACATCTCAAATTCACATTGTCTAAATTACTACAGGTCATTCTTTTTTTAAATAGCACTTTAATTTAACATCCTTCAACCAAGTGCCTTATTTCTTGTTATATACACATGCCTCCCGTTATTAAGGTAACCAATCTCACAAAACATTTTAAAGATATCATTGCGGTAGAAAATCTGTCCTTTACAGTAGAGGAGGGAGATATATATGGTTTTTTAGGTCAAAATGGAGCTGGAAAATCTACCACTATCAGAATGCTATTATCCCTGATAAAGCCTGGCAAGGGTGAAATCGAACTGTTTGGAATGAACCTTTTTAATCATCACAAAGAAGTATTAAGGCAAACAGGCGCTGTTATAGAAAAACCGGATGTTTATAAATATTTATCAGCTTTTGAAAACATAGAACTTTTTTCAAAAATTAGTGGCGGAGCAAAACTTACCAAAACGCAGCTAATAGATAAATTAGCTGTTGTTGGATTAAAAGATCGGGCTTTTAGCAAAGTAAAAACTTTTAGCCAGGGAATGAAACAGCGGCTGGGAATTGCCATAGCACTGGTACACGATCCAAAACTTATTATTTTGGATGAACCAACTAACGGCCTCGACCCGCAGGGAATTGCTGATGTAAGAAATTTAATACTTCACTTAAGTAAAGAACTTAACAAAACAATATTGGTTTCATCACATCTGTTAAGTGAGATACAACTAATAGCTAATAGATTACTAATTATTGATAAAGGCAAAAAGCTTGTTGAGGGAAATGCAAAGGAACTATTTGATCCGGCAGAAACACTGGTTGAATTAGAAACATTGGATAACGAAAAAGCAATAGATGAATTACAACGAAGCGAATGGTCTTCCAAAATACAGCCTGCAAGAGAAAAAAAGATTGTTTTAAAAATGGATAAAAGTCAAATTCCATCTTTTAACCAATGTCTTGTACAAATGCAAATTCCGGTCTTGTCACTTCAACCAAAGCATTCTTTAGAAGATTATTTCTTACAGCTAACAACCAGTCATTGATATGTGGCAACTATTGCAGATCGAATTTTTTAAAATATTTAAACGGCCACGCACTTACATAAGCTTTGCAGCAATAGCGGGACTGGTTGGCATTATTCAATTTGGGCTAAAGCTCGATGGCAAAATGTATATAGAATTTATGTTGCGCGATCTATCGGCTTCATTCAATATAGAAGGCAATATTTTAAACGGATACCTGGTTTGTTACATAATTCTCCAGCTACTGCTGGTGCATGTGCCTTTGCTGATAACGCTTGTTGCCGCAGATCTTATCTCCGGCGAGGCTAACATGGGAACACTGCGATTGCTGCTTACCAAGCCGGTTAGCCGAACAGAAATTATACTGGCAAAGTTTCTGGCTGCGTCCATTTATACTCTTTTGTTGCTTTTATTTATGGCCATACTTGCTTTGTTTCTTTCCATGGCAATATTCGGCACCGACGATATGCTTAATCTAAAGAGTGGCTATGTAGTACAGTTAAAAAGTAGTGATATTTTTTGGAGGTACGCATATGCATTTTGCTTTGCTGCTTTGGCAATGCTTACAGTGGCATCGCTTGGTTTTTTTCTATCCATTTTTGCAGAAAATTCTATCGGTCCAATTGTAGCGACTATGAGTGTAATTGTAGTTTTTACTATTTTAAGTACGCTCGATATACCCATTTTTAATGCAATAAAGCCTTACCTGTTTACAACTCAAATGATAGGCTGGAAAGGTTTTTTCGATGTTAAAGTAAATAGTGAAAATGAGGCAATCGTAGGTTCTATACAAAACTTAGGTAAAGTAATTCAGGCAGCAGCAATACTTGCTGTTCATATCGTGGGTTTATTGGTTGCTTCCATAGTAGTATTTAAGCGTAAAGACATATTGAGTTAGTAGATTTTTATTTTTAGGGTAGTCAGCAGTAGTTTCAATTATTTGACACTGCGTTAATCAATATGGTTATTTTTTTGTTACCAGTGGCGGAATTCCAATTGACCTTCCGTTGCGTCGCACACTTTTACTGTAGCAAAAAAATCAGCAAGTTCATTTCGTTTGGTTTCAAAGCCCCTTTAGGGGTTTGGGGTTTCTCTTTCGTGGCACACTGCAACTATAGATTCTTTGATCAAGATCTTCTATCATTTTAAAATCGTATTTGTCACTTTAATGTGACCCAAAAAACTGAACATGAAAAAAATAATATTGGCAATACTGGTTGTGACATCCTCGTATTCACAATTGTTGGCACAAGATGCAAATGCACTTATAAAAAGGGTGAGAGCAAAGCTTGATAAAGTAAACGATTATGTGGCTGAAGGCAATATGAAAACAGATGTTGCATTTATAAAAGCACCGGCTGGAAGAATTAAAGTCTTTTATAAAAAACCGGATAAGTTTAAGATTAAACGTGATCGTGGCATTTCAATTCTTCCGAAAAATGGTATCTCATTCAATATGAGTTCGCTGTTGTCAACAGAAGATTTTACTGCTATATCAACAGGAGAAAGTATGATAGGTGGCACCAAAGTAAAAGTGGTAAAGTTGTTACCAGGAGATGAAAATAGTGATGTTGTACTTACGACATTATATATAGATGAAGCGAATCTTTTAATAAGAAAAACAAATACTACCACAAGAGAAAATGGAACTTTTGAAATGGAAATGAATTACGGAAAGTATGCAGAATACGGATTGCCCGATAAAGTGATTTTTGCTTTCAATACAAAAAATTACAAACTGCCAAAAGGCATAACAATGGAATTCGACTCGGATGAACCAGCAAAACAAACTTTAAAAAATAAAAAAGGTAGAGTAGAAATCAATTATTCTTCTTACATAATAAATAAAGGAGTCGACAATTCAGAATTCAGATAAGTCTTTCTTATTTAAAATACTTCTCCTTATAAAGTTTCCTCTAATTCTATTCCGTTCTTTTTTAAATAACTTCCTATATTAAAAGTTATTCGGTTCATAATTTCAATGTCCTTATTCCAGTCAATCAAAAGCCAATCTGCACCGGGAAGTGCAACAACTACTTGTCTTGGTGCTGTTAATATCCAGATCACTTTATCAACTCCAAAGTTGTGAAGTTTTGTCGTTTTTAATTTGAGGTATTCCTGAAAAGTAAGAACCGAAAGATCTGCTTTTGTATCCACTTCAATTGCGATGTTAGCAGGGGCAGAAGCGTAGTGAGTGTTGATATCTGAACCCGCAAGCCTTTTCTTTTCGTAAATGAGAATATCGCCGGAAAGATTATTTCTAAGGTCAAGGTGAAGTCCAGGTTCGTTTGTAAGAATCCAGTAATTGTCTTCCGGTAAAAATCGATATAACGTTCTCAGTATACAGCCTATGATTATCGCCTGCAAGGTGCTACTGCCCATTATATCTTCGATTTTTTTTGATTTATTCAGAACGGACTTGTACTCCCTATAATAGATGGGTTTACCATCTATTAATTCATAGACCAGGTAAGCCGGCACTTTTTGTTGCTTACGAACCGGTTTTTTTTCAGCAAAAATCATATCATTGTTAGTTTATCAAAAGAGTTATACCGTCAATTGCAAATTACGACTAAATTTTCAAAAAGGTTTAAAGGTTGAGACAGTCTAAGTACTCTTGCTCTACCCAAATTCAATTTCAGTATTATCTCCAATATTTAAACTGCGGCTTAGCCCTTTTACCGAAGCATCGCTTCCAATAAGGGAATTATCCAGCACTACCTCAAACAAATTAGTGTAGGAACCAATAATACTATCGCGTACTATTGATTGTTCAATATTCGTATTCGCTCCTATGGCGACATGTGGTCCTATGATTGAATCTTTAATACAGCAATTAGGTGCAATACTTACCGGAGGAATTATAATAGAGCCCTTAAAGGAGTGACCATTAGATACATTGCCTCCCGACTTTTTCAACAAAGTAGCATTACTTTCGAGCAACGTTTCTTTCTTGCCACAGTCGAACCAATTCTTTACTTTAAATGCCTTGAATTGTGCTCCTCGTTCTATCATAGAATCAATGGCGTTAGTAAAGCTATAGTCCCCATTTGTTTTTATGTTCTCGTTAAACAGATGCTTGAGACACCCATACAGCAATTCCGTTTCCTTTATTTTATACAATCCCACCAGTGCCATATTGCTTTTGGGAATGTTAGGCTTTTCAACAACATGCGCAATGAAGCCATCCTCACCTATTTCTGCAACTCCGAACTGCCGTGGGTCCTCGACTTTTTTTACGCCAAGCATACTATACGGGCTCTTGATCGTTTCTTTTACATCATATTCGCAAATAGTATCGCCGAGTGCTACAAAAACTTCATCATTTCCTACAATTTCGTGGGCCAGTTCAATAGCGTGCCCTGTTCCCCACCTTTCGCTCTGCTGAACAAAGTGGTATTTTATGTGTGGAAAAGCAAATTTTACATAATCCTCAATTTTCTCCCCCAAATAGCCAATTATGAAAATAAATTCATTGATGCCTGCTTCGTGTAATTGATCAACTATAAAACTTAGTATTGTTTTGCCTGCTATAGGAATTAACGCCTTAGGCTGAGTATAAGTATGGGGTCTTAGTTTTGCTCCAGCACCTGCTACAGGAATAATTGCTTTCATGTATAATCCTTTAACTGACTTATCCACTTGCACTTTTTTTTACTCTACCCACTCTAAAAAAGCAAGTGTGAAAATTGGCTCGAATTTGTTTGTCAGTGGTGTAAAATAACATCTTTTTTACGAGAGAATGTGATTGGAAG
The DNA here is from genome assembly GCA_038199395.1 of Chitinophagales bacterium. Taxonomy (GTDB): domain Bacteria; phylum Bacteroidota; class Bacteroidia; order Chitinophagales; family Chitinophagaceae; genus Segetibacter. The sequence goes on along the minus strand of JBBPZJ010000093.1, from coordinate 4,931 downwards.
CTCTTTTGTAGTTATTATAAAACGCCCGGTTAAGCTTCGAAAACTAGGGGACCATTGTAGTAACTTACTATTTTAGCAGCTACCTGCTTGCGTTTTCTTCCTTATTTCCTTATTGCATCCATTTATTGAAATAAGATTATTTTTGCTTTTTTTAAACTCCATACATGCAACGAGACACATTGGTTTTTAACTTGATAAACAAAGAATTAGAACGCCAAAGACACGGCATTGAACTAATAGCATCGGAAAATTTTACCAGCCTGCAGGTAATTCAGGCTATGGGATCAGTATTGACAAACAAATATGCAGAAGGATATCCCGGAAAAAGATATTATGGAGGCTGTGAGATAGTTGACCAGGTAGAGCAACTTGCAATTGACCGTTTGAAGCAAATTTTCAATTGTGAATATGCGAACGTTCAGCCGCACAGCGGTGCACAGGCAAATGCCGCCCTAATGCTTGCCGTGTTGCAACCGGGAGATGCAATTCTTGGACTTGATCTTAGCATGGGCGGACACCTTACACATGGAAGTGCCGTAAACTTTAGCGGTAAATTATACCAGCCGCACTTTTATGGAGTTACACGAGAGGGTGGAGTTGTTGACTATGAAATGCTTGAAGCAAAAGCCAGAGAAGTAAAGCCTAAAATGATTATCTGTGGTGCAAGTGCATATAGTCGTGAGTGGGATTTTGCAAGAATTAGAAGAGTGGCAGACGAAGTTGGAGCTTTTGTATTTTGCGACATGGCGCATCCTGCCGGCTTGATAGCAAAAGGTTTATTGGCTTCTCCTTTCGATCATTGTCATTTTGTAACATCTACAACACACAAAACCCTGCGTGGACCCCGGGGAGGAGTTATTTTAATGAAAAAAGATTTCGAAAACCCATTTGGAATAAAAGACGTAAAAGGAAACTTACGTATGATGAGTAATCTTATCGATATGGCTGTGTTTCCAGGTACCCAAGGCGGCCCGCTTGAGCATGTAATTGCAGCAAAAGCCATTTCATTCGCAGAGATACTAACAAATGAGTTTACTGATTACGCAAAGCAAATTATAGCTAACTCGCAGGCAATGGCAAAAGCGTTTGTAGAAAAAGACTACCAGCTTATAAGCGGAGGAACAGATAATCATCTGATGTTGATAGATCTGCGGAATAAGAACATCAGTGGTAAAAAAGCAGAAAATGTGCTGGTAAAAGCTGATATAACAGTAAATAAAAACATGGTTCCCTTTGATGATAAAAGCGCTTTTGTAACCAGTGGTATTCGTGTCGGTGTGCCGGCTATTACCACAAGGGGAATGAAAGAAGAGCACATGCAATTTGTTGTAAATGTCATTGACAACTCACTAATGAATGCAGATGATGAAAATACAATTGCAAGTATTAGAAAGCAGGTAAATGAATTTATGCAACAGTTTCCTTTATATCCCGAATTAGGATAGGATTTGAAATTTGGATAACGCTAACCGAAATTTAATAATAATCGGACAAATTATAATTTAAATGATACAACGAGTTCAAACTATCTGGCTTTTACTTGCTGCTATTGCCGGCTTTTTTACGACCCAGATACCTTTATATGCGGGCATGACGGCTGGTGAGGTTAGTAAGAAATATGTTGCCACGGAAAACTTGTTATTATTTGCTACAGCTATTATTGCTTCTTTGTTAGCCGTAGTTGCTATTTTCCTTTATAAAAACAGGGGAACACAAATGAAGTTTACCTCACTGGGAATTTTTGTTTCAATTGTACTTATCGCACTCGAAGTGTGGCAAATCGGTTCTTTTCAGCAAACGGCAGGAATATTAAAGGGCACTTATTATTGGGGAGCGTTACTACCTATAGCAATGGCTATATTTTTTGTACTTGCAGCCATTAACATAAGGAAGGATAATAAGCTTGTTAAAAGCCTGGATAGATTGAGGTAGATGTGTTACCAACAGGATATAAAATTAAAAGCACCTGCGAACTACAGGTGCTTTTTTTGACTAAATATATTAGAACAATAATAGAAATTTTATAGCACAAGCGTGTCTTCGCCCGCATTTTTCTTTCTGTTATGCGCTTTTTTCAATCCGTATAAGACAGCAACCCCAACTAAACAACTGACTCCACCATCGAAAGGAACCGGGTTATCTAGGGTATCATCAATAATACCGGGTTGGGCTTGTAGCAGCGAGGGCACGCACAACATCATCAATATCAATGCTAACTGTATTATTTTTTTAACCTGATTCATAAATACGGTGAATATTATCAATTTTAAGTAATATAATAGCTGTCAGTAACTGTCACAATCTACTGAAAAAAGAGCGTTTCTGTATGGTTTTTATTTGCACTATTTATAAGAATTCGATAATTTCCTGCCGGCATTTTCTTCCCTATTGAAATTTTGTATGTCGCTGGGCGTCCATTATGTTTAATATTTGATGAGTACATTTCTTGCCCGGCATTATTGTAAATAGAAATTGAATAATCGATTTTTTCCGCGCTGTTTATTGTAATATAAAAAAGACACTCGGTAATCGGGTTGGGAAAAATAGTAAAGTGATCTTTTACAGCATCTGACTTAACCATAACTTGGTTGCTGTACTCGCTTGTTCCTAATCTTGTAACATACTTAATGCGGTAAAAATTATTTTCATTCGTCACGCTATTGTCGAGCCAACTATAATTTGTACTCTTACTTCTGTCGCCAGCCACGGCTATTTCGGCTATTTTTTTAAATCTTTCCCCATCTGTAGACTTTTCTACCTCGTATTTTTCGATGCTGTTCTCTGTTTCAACATGCCAATTCAGCAATATTCCAGTCTCTTTTTTATAAGCCTTCAGTGCACTCATTGTTATAGGTAAAACATTTGCTGATCGTAAAATAACCATAAAACGTTTAGGGTTAAAGGAAGCAGAATCACTTGTAATTACGAATGGGACAATTGTTTCTGAGCTTATGCTGACGGGCATTTCCCTTTTTAAGAAATTGTCTTTTATCGCTGCTGTCAGCCCTGTAGGCCAACTCTCGATATTAACCTTCAAATAATAATTTTTTTGTCTGAAATCAGTGATGCTTACTTGTACACTGTCTGTTGTTACCACTGTTGGCCGACCTTCGATACTTAATAATGTTTCATTACTTTCAATTGACATGTTCTCGTCCAGATTTCTAAACTTCGCTGCATCTTCAGCACCAATCTGGGTAGAATAGTTTTCGTCGAACATCACAGTTACGCCATCAGCGACGTTTGTAACTCCAGCGGTATCAAATAATAATTGTATCGACATCGAAGAAGACGACGATGAGGATCTAAAGACGTTTCTATTAACAACAGTTTTATTATTTTCATTAAAAATAAGAGAAGGGTTCGAAGACGTAGTCTGTGCAAAAAAAGCTTGTCCTGGTTGTATATACTGGTTTACCGCCGAGCTAACGGGGTTGGTAATATTGTTACCATAGATGGCATAAGCACCCCTTGTATTCAGGTTAGGATCCCACACGTAATAATAACCCGCTATGTTTGATTTGCCTAATAAATCCCAGTTAACAGGAGAAGGATATGGATTGCCTAAAAAGCTATAACTACCCGTATTAGTGTTAATTGCCGGATAGCTATTTCTATCATACGTTATAGTGCCGATTTGTAATGATCCTGTAGTTCTTAATATCGTATTGGAGGGAGTAGCTGCGTTGTTACTCAAATCCACGCCCCTGTTGCCGCGTATCATTATCCTATATGGGTAACTGGCTGTCATCGTGCTATTTGTATTGGGTAAAGTTTCCCAAACCTGCCTTGCATTGTTGAATGTAAAAACCGATGGATTATTTGTTGCAGTCGCATCAAATCCGGCATTTGAATCTGCTGAACCAGTTATGTGCGTTCCATAGCCAGGGTAATTATTATTGTTTATTGAATAAGCCGGTGCCGGGTTGTTTTGTTTTTCCATCCAGTTGTCTTTAATACTGGTAAGCGTAGTGACAGGTGAGGTTAGAAAACGAAAGGCCCTTTTTGCCGGTATAAATCGCTCTACAGTAACTTTAGTTGCGTTTAGTAATCCAGCAGGCCCATCGGCAATTTCACCGATAGCGCCGCTTCCATTTGCGTTACTGTGAATGATAACCGGCCGGTTATTGAAGTCTGCGCGAGCACCTGAATTTACCTTAAAAAATACCAAAGGATCAATTACTACAGAATCTGCCGTTGTAGCAATATTCATTGTACCGCTAACAAGTGTTTTAATACCACTTCCTTTTAATAGCAGGGTAGGATAATTACTTAGAGGAGTGATCGTTTGATCACCGCTGCGGGAGTATATAATGATTGATTTAGGATCAATCAAAATGTTCTCAATGTTGTAAAGAGCAGATGTTGAACTACCAGAAAAACCACCGGTAACACCTGTTTTAAAAGTTGAAGCAGCTTCCATAGTAAAACTTTGAATTCCTGTAGTACCATCTATTTTATCTCCGCTATTTTCATATGACCCTCCGCTTTTTACCGTAAAGGAACCATCATTCGCTAATCTTGTACTACTGGTTGAATTTCCAACATTCATTCCTGAAACCTCTATATTAAAATAGAGCGGTGTCGAGCGAATGTTTTGTCTTGAGGATGCCGAGCCTCCGGCAAATTCTATTACTCCTCCTGTAAGATTATAAGTACCGGCTATATCAGGCTTTGTACTTAAGCCGGCGACTCTAAACCTGCCACTGATCATTGTAAGGTTTGTGTTTTCATTTCCAAAGGTCTTATTTTGAGCATCTACAATAGCATCATCTTTAATAGTAACAGTTCCATAAGGTACCATGGTAGGCACTGTTTTTATTCCGCTTCCAGAGAAGGTAATGTTATAATAATCATTTCTTGCATTAACTGTCTGGTCGCCTGCTCTTGCAAATTCTATAATACTGCTCTCATAAAGTGCGATGATAACT
>JBBPZJ010000092.1:0-5917 GCA_038199395.1 Chitinophagales bacterium | reverse complement strand
TGTATTTTGTCATCTATAGCAATAATAACACTGGCAGCATTTGTAAGGGTTAGTAACCCTGGTTCTTTTACAATCTTGTCAAAACTGATACTATTGGCTGAAAACACCTGTGAGAGTAACTCATCAAGAGACTTATTTACTTCTCTTGCAACAGCGTATTCTTCTGCTCCCTCGCGAACGGAAATCTGTGAAGTTAAAAAGTGACCTTGCAGTTGAGCAGCTATTCTTGTATTACTGTTTATGTATTTAGGTGAATAATGATGACACGCTATTAACCCCCACAGCCTGTTTTCGTGCATAAGTGATATGGTCAATGTAGCCCCTACACCCATGTTATGCAGGTATTGAATGTGTATAGGAGATACACTCCGCAGGGTTGAAAGACTTAAATCCAGGTTCTTATTTGCAGTATCGTCTATTGTATAAATAGGTACCGGAGTATAGTTTACATCAACAATAAGTCTTAGCAGATTTCTAATGTATAATTCTCTTGCCTGTACGGGAATATCAGTATGTGGATAATGTAAACCCAAAAAAGACTCAATACTTTCAACTCTGCTTTCCGCAAACACTTCACCATTATAATCCTCATCAAACTTGTAGATCATAACGCGGTCATAACCTGTAATCGCCCTTGTTTCATCTGCAATTGACTGACAAAGCATCTGCAGCGTACTTGCCATCTCCATATAAGAAGTAAACTGCTTTGTTTGCCGGTAGATGTCTGCGACCCTTAAGTCTTCTGCAGAAGCCGGTTCTAATTCGAGGATACTTATGCCTGTGTTTTTTTGAATAGTACAGGTAAAAGCGCTCCCGGCAATTTTTATTTCAAGTGGCGCCGAAGATGAATGATCACGTGAAGAAATATAGTTCTTCAGGGTGTTTGTTTCGGCTTCGCCAAATGCAAGTTCAAAGCTTTTACCTAATAACTGTTCATATCTTAATCCTGTATATTGAAAAGAATTACCACTGCAAAAGTCGATGGTTAAATCGGCCATTTTTAATCCTAATAAAAACCCGTGAGGCTGAATGCTTCCTGGTATATGTATCGGTTCATGTTCACAATTTGTCAGGTTAACCAAATCACGATTAACTATATCTTTAAATTTCATAAGCTAGACTGTTTAACTCAAAAAAATCATGTATAGAGCTGAAGGCGTATTCGGCACCTTGTATTGCTTCTTCCTCACAATCATGTTGAGTAACATACATTGAAAATTTAGAAAGAAATTCTTTCCATAAGCCGAAAGTGTCGACACCATAATCAGCTATAAACTTTGCGCCACCATTTTCGGAATAATCTAAAGTGCGGTGTATATGTTTATAAATTACTTTTCCCCCCAGTTTAGAGCCTTCCATCACATACATAAAACCCATTGCAAATGGTGTAGAGATTTTTTTATGCGGTACAGTATAATCTCTAATTGCAAAACTTTGTGGCAGGATGTCACCAATATTGTTAAGGTCATCTGAAATAAGCTGAGAAGCTTTTCTCTGTTCAAATCCAGGGAATTGGCTTGCTAAGGAGGCTACGATGTCTCTCTCGTACACTTCTTCAATTTTCTTCATCAAAGTAAGATAAAAGTAGTATTGAAGGTTGGTTACAGAAGGCGTCATTATAGCAGAAAGCAATTCCTGTGATTCAAGATGAAGATGGAGCTCTGCAGTAGAGTTTTTGATTTTACGAATAAACGAAGCAGCTTTTGTTTCTAAAGTTGCGCTTCTGGTTAAATCTCCCATGCAATAGTTGTTAATTAGTTCTGTAAACGAAATCTTCAGCGGAAGGAGTAAATGTGTCCCAATTTATGGAAAGAGTGTACTTAATTACCTTTTTTAGGGAACTAAAAGATGATGGTTTGGGGATGTAAAGGTTTGCACCTAAAAGACGCGTGGTATTGATTGCCCTTTCATCGTCTGAGGTTGAAAAAATGATAACAGGAAGATATTTAGTATGCTCTGACTGTTTTATTTCCTGTAAAATTTCATAACCATTTTTTAAGGGCATATTTAAATCTAAAAAAATGAGATTGGGAAAAGGAGGCGGGTTATTTAAAAGGCGGATTAATTCATCTCCATTACCCTGGGTTAGTACTTGCAAAGACTCTGAAACCTGGTTAGCAGCATCTATAAATATATCGCGGTCATCTAAATCGTCGTCAGTATAAAAAATCTTACATACTTCACTATTCATACGGTACAAATATATCTCTTTTAAAACCGTATTTTACTTATTAATAAAGCCTGGCTTTTTACAGATAAAAAAGGTTGAATTAATAAAGATTAGATGCACAAGTGTGCTACAGACCAATAGTGCTCTGTAGTTGTGGTAAAGTACGGCTCATAAGAAAATATATTTGCAAGACTATTGCCTGCTTCAACTGTCGTAGGTATTTTTCTACTTTGGGTTACACAGAAAACACAGTCGTTGCCATAAAAATTTACATATACCTCTATAGCAAAGCAAGAAAAAACATATTTCCACAGCTACCTCATCTGTAGTCGTTTTTTTCAACATCGAAAGCACGTACAAACTTTTTCTTTTAATGGTAAAGTGTTGTCATAACGGTTGCAATGTTCATAGCTTTTTTTAAAGTTTAATCCGATTTCATTTTAGGCGCATTATCCGGCTTAAATGTTCCTCTGACAAAAAGATGCAACATGGTGATAAGAGGTTTAAAGCTCGTTTATGATGTGTTTTAGAAAACATATTTGTCCCACAGTCCATATTGTTCTTTTTTACTGCCTCGTGGCAGCGATAAGGCTGCAACAACAACACCCGCTACCGTGTCAATAATTTTTAAAGTAGTTTCTGCATCTGCAGTAAACCAGGGAATAACTGCTATACCTAACCCTAACAATACATTCAAATATCTTCCTGCACGTACCACTTCGCCCATGCTAATTACAGCAACCACCACTATCAATGACCCGCATAAATGGTTAGCGTCAGCAAGTGTTGCTTTTATAGGTACGTCAAAAGCTGCAGGCATTGCCACTAATGCAATTCCGGTTACAGCAGAAAGAACGAGTGTCCACGGTGTACTCATTCCCCAAACAGATGCTGTAAACACCTTTCCGAAATTTTGAGAAAGCTGCATTAGTTCGGGTGAACGTTCATCCTTATTCATTTCTATAGGTTTACCACCTTTCCAGAACACATTCCAGAATTTTTCGCCTTTTCGCATTGCCTGTACCATGTGCTGGCACATAGCAACTACCTCGTCTATTTCCAGGGGGATCATAGGCAACATAATACAGGCGGCGGCCAGGCAAAAGGTACACCAGGCGCCTACTACAAGGGGCTGCGAAATAACCAGAAAGATATGCACCAGCCCCAAAGGAATTACCAGTATTCCAAATAGCGCCACCATCCACGGCATAGTGCGCCAACGGGAAGGGCTGCCCATAAAACCCATTAAAAATTCAAAGGTGTAAGCCAGCGCACCAATACCCGCATCGGATATAGGTAAGGAATGCGACATGGCAGAGTTCAACACCTGCTCGCTGCTGTTGCCAAAGAAAGGGTCCCACATACTGTCAATGTATCCGAATTGAAAAGCGGCGAGGTAACGGGAAACGACAAAGCCAAAAAAACCGAGTGCAATCATAATCCATCTTTGAGGCCAGCTTGAGGGATTGTAGCTCCATCCCTGCGGTACTTCTGAGCCCATCTTCATATACATAATCATATTGGGCATACCGGGAATGAGCACGGTAAGAGACATTACCAGCATTCCCACAAATGTATCGTTGAGATAACCTGCTGCGGTTGGCGACCAGAAAACAAGCGGTGCTATACTAAGATAAACACCCACAAAACAACAAATCCACACACTTACAGGACGATTAGGCGTTAAAGAACGAAAGCCAAAAAACACCAATAAAACACCGCTGATAATATCACCCCATTTCATCACAGCAATGCGTTCCATGAGCGAAAGCCATACTGTTCTGCCACCGCTGGGTTCCACTACTCCTTTGGCGTAACTAAAAGTTAAGGGGAAGAGTATCATCCAGCATCCCAAGAGAATAATGGTCCAGTATATCCACAGGGTTTGCATGTGGTGCATGTGCAGCATCTGCTTACGCTGGTCCATACTCATGTCCAGGCCCTGCATATCCATCTTTTTATCACCATGTTGCATCTTTTTATCATCGTCCTTCTGGTCTTTATCCATGTGCATCACAGGGCGGGTAACACCTCTCGAGCCCATACCACCGCTCATATTATTATCATTTTGTTCAGGCATTGTGTAAAGATTTTAATTTCAGAAAAAGCGCTAATGCAATTATGTAAAAAATTATTCCGGATCACCGGAGGGATACTGCTGCTTCCATTGCTTATATTCACCGGGTGACATGGTACTTAATTTGTTCTTCAAAAAAGCAATTATATTCCAGATGTCTTTTTCGGTATGAGTAGGTGCAAAAGCTGGCATAGCCGTGTATTTAATGCCGTTTTTTACTATCCAAAAAGCTTCGTTTGGCTCCAGTTCTTCAGCATGTTCAAAAAGCTTAGGCGGTTTCGGCGTTAACCCTTTGCTTAGTTCATCCATTTCTTCGCCGGGTGCTCCATGGCACGTTACACACATTTCATTATAGTGCTTAAAACCGGCTACTATCATGGTGTTATCGTTTAAAGGAGGAACTTTAATATCTTCTATCCGGGAATGAACTGACCTGTCTTTGGTTGTGTTTATCATCCATCTTACTACGCTGTTATGAGGAGATAACTGGCCTACATTGTAAATGCCCGAATAAACAAAAATCAAAATGATAACAACAACTGCTACAAGTGTCAGCACAACGGTGATAATAGTTCTTTTCATGGCTTAAATTTTTAAATTTTATAGACATCAATCTTCAATTAGTAAAGGATAGAAATACCAGCACCCCACTTATAATCGCTATCATAATTAGCAGACAAAGCAAAGTATCTGCCTATAATGTATCGTGCACCCACTTCATATTCTTTATCCGTATTCCACAGGGCATCTAAACGAATTCTTTTGGTTAGGGGAAAATCCTGCCGGCTGACTTGAAAACGGAAGTCCCCTTTGTTATCTACACGCCCATCTGCCATTACAAAAAGCGGTAGCAGATAAGCCATGCCAACTGCAGCCACATTCGTTTGCTTTGCAGGTAATGTACCTGTTCCGTCTTTGCCATTTGCTGCCTTTGTATAGCGGTTATCGCTTTCTATATATGCCCTGAAAAACTTTCTTTTATCCAGAAACCTGTCCAAATATGTTTCCGATTCATAATTACCTTTCCAACTCATAGCCCAACGTTCTCTTAATTGCCAGTTCAAGCCTGAATAATTAAGATTTACAAAGTTGCCCTGGGAGTGTATTTGCGCATCTGCCCATAGAAATGCCTGGCTGCCATGTTCCTTTTTAAAGTCTTTGTATCCGGCTGCATATTTCTGCTGAACATCCGATTCGGTGCCTGCGTAGCTGATTAGGGTAGCCATGCCTGCTGCTAAATGGTATAAGGTGTGGCAATGCAGAAACCAGTCTTTTTCTTCCGTTGCAGCAAATTCAATAATGGTCATTCCCATTGGGTTGATATTGAAAGTGTGTTTCATGGGCGCATAATCGCCCTGAGCATTCACGACACGAAAGAAATGCCCGTGCAAGTGCATGGGGTGTTCCATCATAGTAGCATTGGTGAAATATATGCGTACGTTTTCTCCTTTATGAATCTTCACTTTTTCATCCAGTTGCGAAAAGGTCTTGCCATTAATAGACCATACATACCGTTGCATAGAGCCACTCAGCGTTAAATGAATTTCGCGCCACGGCCGATCGGCAGGTAAAGCAGTGGCGGTATCCTGCCTGAGCATATCATAACTCAACACCTTATCGTTGCCATTACCCGAAGGAACATCAATGCCGGTCAGTTTCATTTGTTTCAT
>JBBPZJ010000091.1:0-2728 GCA_038199395.1 Chitinophagales bacterium | reverse complement strand
TTCAAGCTTTGTCATTTCATTGTACATAGGGGGTAAATTAAAAACAGGCACATCGTCGGTTGTTGTAAACTTTCCTGTTCCTTCTGCGTGTGATATGGAAATACTCATAAAGCCAGCGTTTCGCAAAGCCACAACTACTTCATCTGCCATACTGCGCCTGATAAATGCTTTAATTTTTCTCATGATTGATACTCCTTTTCATGAATTGATAAATAATGGTAAGATTACCTTTTGAATTTCTTGCCGAAAAATTGAAATAGAAAAATTGAGTTGATGAACTCAAATAAATGGTCGTGCAAAACAGAACGTTATGCAACGAAAGAAGGAAAAATCAAACTCTGAAAACGCAATTGGAAAGATAAACCCGCACACCATTATACAAAGGTGGCGCATGGCTTTGGTAAGTGAATTTTGCATCCTGTGTGCAGGAAGCAATGTCCTGGAAAGCAGGATAGTAAATATCTAAAACAGCAGAAAATTGTGCAGGAAGTATTACCTGGGCTGCGGATACATGATTGTCCTTTACTTTAAAATATTGAAACTTATTTTTACAGCACCGGTCGTTATCACTACTGCCTTTTTCGCACTTATTATTTTCACTTGCAGCAAGTGAAAGGGAAACGGATCGAAACTTTCCACAACAATAAAACTCTTTCAATGTAAAACCCATTGTTGCCAATGCGTAAACACAGATGAGTGATATGATTGTAAATTTTTTCATTAATAGTACAAAAGTAATCAAACTTTAAAAGGAATATTTACATAGTTGCGGTTAATGTTTACAGAATTTTGGGATAATAGTAGAAAGAAAGGTTTGCTCCACAGCAATGTGTTATCAATTTACTGTAAACCAATTATCCTATTTTCTCAAGTAACCATTGCACTCCTATACCTGCGACAACTGTTAAAAGTTAACCGGATTGATTATTAGATTTTTCCTGTTTTATTTACAGGATATGAAAAATTTTGAAGGAACTTACTGACTTTAGAGGAAATGAAAGGGCGACTTTATTTTGGCATTATCGCATACGATAAAGCATTTTCATTCTTACATCATTACCTGCAAGGCTTAGCACCAAGCTCAACCTGCTGAATAATGTTTGTGCCTTTTGTAGCTTCCTTTTGCATTCTCCAACCAATACCTGGTCGGCAAAGGAGCGTATACAAGTTATATTCTCCATGAATAAAAGCAATTATTTAAGCAATTACTTAAATAAACTTACCACTTTTTGTGTCTTAATTTTAAAAAATAAAAATAAATATATTGCGGACACCCCCTGGTCAATTTACTTTCGCTTTATTCCAAAAATCTAATCGTATGTTACAAAGTGAATTAACAAATGATTTGAAGAAGCGGCTTTCTACCATAAAAGGTCAAATTGAAGCAATTATAAAGATGCTGGATGAAGAAACCGATCCTGACAAAATATTAATTCAATTTAAAGCCGCTGACCAGGGTTTACAAAAAGCTCATCACTTGTTATTAGATGAAGTTTTCAGAAAAAGTCTTGCCTTAAAACTTGTTCAGGTTATGAATGCCTGCCCCGGTAATTGTCAGGATGCAGATAAAATTGAGTATATGAAACAACAATTTCCCATGCTTGAATTTGACCAGCTAACTACTAATCTTAAAGAGATTAATGCTATTGATAAACGGTTGGAAAAGCATAATAAAAATAATTTGAATAAAGATTTGGAGGACACCCCCACTATACCTTGACCTTTGTTTTTCATAACTAAATAAAACATTATGGAAACTCAAACAAAAAGAAAAATTGAAGTGTTTACAGCAGGTTGTTCTGTTTGTTCACCAGTGGTTGATATGGTTAAATCTATGGCTTGCTCCGATTGTGAAGTTATAGTATATAACCTTGCTGAACCTTGTGAAAGCAAAGAATGTATTGATAAGGCTAAAACCTACGGCATTAAAGCACTGCCTGCAGTTGCTGTTAATGGAAAACTTCTTTCCTGCTGTCAAAACAAAGGCGTTTCTGAAACAGAACTTCGAAATGCTGGAATTGGACAACCGGTTTAATGTATTGCGTTAGTCATTTAACATGTTAAGTGACTAACGCTTTATTTAAATAACCTTATACAATTATATTATGGCGAATGAAACAATACCTGCATTGACAGAAACAAGATTTAAAATAGCTAACATGGTTTGTGAAGGATGTGCAGAAAAAATCACTACTATACTTACAGCCCTGCCCGGAGTTAAAGATGTGAAATCCAAAGTCTTTCAAAAACAAATTCAGGTAAACTATAATAGTGAGCGGATTAGAAAAGAAGACATAAAAAGAGTTTTAGCGAATGAAGGTTATAATCCTATTGAAATTTAAAACGTTGTTTATGAAATTATTCATTTTATGTTTTATAGTAACTGCATTTGCAATTACTTCATGTGCCCAAGACCAAAAGAAAGCTGACGGGGCCGCTACGACCGGGCAAGCCAAAACTATAGCGGCACAAAAGATAAAAATTTCTGTTGATGGTATGGTTTGCAGCGCCTGCCAGTCAACAGTAAAAAAAGCAATCAAATCTTTGAACGGTGTAAAAGATGTGGAAATAAGCCTTGAAAATAAAAATGCTTTTATTACCTACTATCCAAATTTGATAATGCCCGAACAAATTCAGAAGGCTATAAACGATAAGGGTTATACTGCCGGTAAGCCTCAAGAAGTTAAGCAATGAATTTAGAAAAATTTATAGAACAGTTTAGCCATGC
>JBBPZJ010000090.1:0-9561 GCA_038199395.1 Chitinophagales bacterium | reverse complement strand
AGTGGAAGTTGAAATCTTCCCACTATTATACACCAGTAACTTGCTGCTATCTCTATCTTCTAATGGATATTTTGCTACGCGTTCTGTGGGGAGATCATAGGTATAATTAGCAATCGATAGATTTTTTGGGTGCATAAGTGGTAAAAATTTCAAAAATAAGCTTTCAGGCTCGCTTTCAATTTATTGTCTAAACCTGTTTCGTCATCCTTCTATTATCCCCATTTTTCTGTATTAAAATTTCTTTTCTATCTATTTGATTACTAATTAAATTAACAGCTTATCCACAACAATCCACAGGGTATTGACAGGAACCTAACCAAATGCTCGCAAAGCTAATACCACAAAGGTTTTGGCCATAGTTTGGTGTGTGGATAAAAAGAATGAATCTTTATTTGCCATAAAAGTGGGAAAAAGTGTTAATTTGTGGTAATAAATGGTAAGAGTAGTAAAAAATTTTCAACAATGGCCACTTTCTTAGGTGAATACGAAGCAACTGTCGACATAAAAGGTCGCTTCCTTTTACCTGCTGGCTTTAGAAAACAGCTTAAAGAAGGGGAAAACACTTTTGTGCTGAGTCGGGGTATTGAAAGATGCCTGACATTATATCCGATGAGTAGTTGGGAGCCCATAGTTCAAAAAATTAATGCTTTAAATGATTTTGATCCAAAAGTACGTGCATTTCGCCGTCAGTTTCTAGGCGGTGCTACAGAGGTCGAATTGGATGCTGCAGGCAGAATGTTGCTGCCTCCCACATTAAAAGAGTATGCAGATCTGTCGAAAGACATCATACTTGTAGCAGCCCTGGATAAAATAGAAATTTGGGAATCAGTTAAATATAAAAAGCTCTTTGACGACATGGCGCCGGAAGACTTCAGTAACCTGGCGGCCGAAGTGATGGCAGACAAACCAACAGTAATTAACCTGTAAGGAAATGGAAGACAACGACAACCCTGACGATCATCATGCTTCATCGTACCATGTGTCTGTGTTGTTTTACGAAACAATAGATGCACTGCAGGTAAAGCCGGAGGGAGTTTATGTTGATTGTACGTTTGGAGGTGGTGGCCACAGCAGGGGAATTTTGAATAGACTTGGTCCTGACGGAAAGTTGATCGCTTTTGACCAGGATGCCGATGCTATCAAAAATATTCCTAAGGATGACAGGGTTGTATTTGTACCAAACAACTTTCGACATCTGCAGAGATTTCTAAGGCTGCATGGTTTTGCAACGGTTGATGGTGTGCTTGCTGACTTAGGTGTAAGCAGCCACCAGTTTGATGAAGGCAAACGTGGCTTTTCTACCCGGTTCGAAGGTCCGCTTGATATGCGCATGGATCAGCGTCAGGAAAACACGGCTTCAGCGATTTTGAAAAAGTATACCGAGCAGCAACTGCACAAACTATTTGAGCAATACGGCGAAGTGACTAATTCAAAAACCCTGGCAAAACAAATAGTGCAACAACGTAACAGCAGCCCCTTACAAACCATTTCACAGTTGAAAGCTCTGATTAGCCCGGTAGTAAAAGGAAACCCAAATAAGTATTTAGCACAGGTTTTCCAGGCGCTGAGAATTGAGGTAAATGATGAGATGGGTGCATTGAAAGAAGTGTTGGAACAAATACCTGCGGTTTTAAGTCCGGGTGGAAGAGCGGTCATTATCACTTTTCACTCGTTAGAGGATAGGTTGGTTAAGAACTTTTTTAAAAACGGAAGTTTTGATGAACAGGATGAAAACCCTTTATCAACCGAAGAGCGAAAAAACGACTTAAAAGTAATTACAAAGAAACCGATGACAGCCAGCGCTGATGAAGTGAAAAGCAATCCAAGAAGCAGAAGTGCTAAACTAAGAGTAGCAGAGAAAAAGGAAAAATGATAGAAGACTGTGAACGTATTTAAAATCGAAGAACTAACAGTTGAACATTTTTTTGATCAAAAACAAAAAATGATAAAAAAGGTAAACAGCAGCCAATACTAACAGCAAGAAAACGACAGACAGGCAATATAATAAAAATTAGACAGGCATTAAAAGTAAACATCGGAGCGTCGCATTTTAAGAATCAGTACAAATGGATTATCAAGCAAAAGGCAGGAAAAGCTCAATAGAATTACAAAAGAGGAACGAAATGCGACGCAACGAATGTTTCACAAAGAACAAATGATGGTACCAGAATAAAAATTGGTAAAGGCAGAAAGCAGATAAATACAATAAAAACCAAACCCTGACAAGCAGTAGTAACAATGTCTTCAGAAAACCAAATAGGAAAAAAGAGTGCAGCGGCCAGAGCTGTAGGAGAATTTTTTAACTACAGTTGGATACTGAAAAATATTGTCTTTTTTCTTTTTCTAGCTGTTTTGGCAGTGATGTATATAGCCAATGGACATATGAGTGACAACAGGATTAGAAAGATAAATGAAACAGCCAGAAAATTGAAAGATCTGCAGTATGAGTATAAGACTTTGATGAGTGAGATGATGTTTAAAAGCAGGGAAAGTGAAATGGTAAAGGCGGCCGGACCCCTTGGTTTAACAATGGACACAGTATCGCCTGCAAGAATAAAATTGATCAGCAGAAAGAGAGACGTGGAAAATAATTAGAAACCCCTGTCTTTAAAAGCAGCAAACAAAAGTGGATGTAAAAAAAGACATACTGTGGAGAGTGTACCTGGGATTTATTCTTATGGCGATCGTGGGCACTTGCATATTGGGAAAGGCGGTTTATATACAACAAGCACAAGGGGCATACTGGAGGGGAATGAGCGACAGTTTACATCAGCGGATCATTTCATTAGACGCTGAAAGAGGAACGATCTATAGCGAAGATGGCAGCATGTTAAGCACCAGTATTCCGCAGTTTGACATATACATCGATTTTATGGCCGACGGGCTTAGAGACAAGAATGGAAAGCGGTTTAAAGAAAATGTGGACTCTCTAAGTATCTGTCTTGCTAACCTGTTTCATGACAAGTCAGGCGGCGAATACAAATACCTGCTGCAAACAGGTTATCGTGAGAAAGACAGGTATTTTTTGTTGAGGAAAAAGATGTCTTTTAAAGAGTACCAGCAGTTAAGAAACTTTCCATTGGTTCGCCTGGGAAGAAATAAAAGCGGTTTTATTGCTGATAAAAAAATTATCCGCCTTAACCCATACAAAATGCTCGCTTATCGTACCATAGGATTGCTCAGAGATAGTAACAAGGTGGGTCTTGAGCTTACTTATGATAAATATTTGCAAGGAACTGCGGGCAAGCGGCTGGTCCGTTTCATAGCAGGCGGAGCAAGTGTTCCTGTAGATGATTATGAAGTGGAAGCAGAAAATGGCAAAGATGTCATCACAACCCTGGATGTCAACATACAAGACGTAACAGAGAATGCGCTGATGAAGATGATGGTTAAAAATGAAGCCGAGCATGGATGCGCTATTGTAATGGAAGCGAAAACAGGTAAAATAAAAGCAATTGCAAACCTGGGGCATGAGAGAGATAGCCTTTACTGGGAAAATTACAATTACGCTATTACACCCACTGAGCCCGGATCGACTTTTAAGCTGGCAACAATGCTTTCGCTGTTAGAAGACAAGAAGATCAGTTTAAATACTAATATAGATCTCAACGCCGGCAAGTGGCAAATCTATCGGCGAACAGTGTATGATGCAGAAGAACACGGATTGCGTAATGTGACAGTCAAGCAAGCATTTGAACACAGCAGCAATGTAGCGATGGCAAAGTTAGCCGTGATGCACTATAGCAGCAATCCTAATCAGTTCGTTAACCACATAAGAAAGCTAAGACTGGATTCTATAACAGGGATTGATCTTAAGGGAGAAATAAAGCCTTCTATATATAAACCTGGCAGCAGGCACTGGAGCAATACAACATTACCATGGATGGCATTTGGTTATAACCTTACAGTAAGCCCGTTGCAAATGCTAACCCTTTATAATGCCGTTGCTAACCAGGGCAGGATGATGAAACCTTATCTCGTCAATGAAATCAGAGAAGACGGAAGGCCGATTCAGCAGTTTCAACCCGAGGCTTTAAAAGACAGTATTTGTAGTAAATCCACTTTGCAACAATTGCAGGAATGTTTGGAAGGAGTTGTTCTTGAAGGCACAGGTAAGGGATTGAAAAGCAACTATTACAAGATAGCAGGAAAGACAGGAACTGCACTTGTTGCAAATGGAAACAGGGGGTATGATGATAAAATTTATCAATCAACTTTTGTTGGCTACTTCCCCGCCGATAATCCCCAGTACACCATTATTGTAACCATAAAGAATAAGCCTCATGCTGCCAATTATTTCGGAGCCTCTGTTGCAGGTCCCGTGTTCAAAGAAATTTCTGACCAGATATATATACTAAAAGTCAATCAAAAGCACAATACGTTAGACACGTTTCCCAAAAATGACAGCAACTGGTATAGCTATGCAGGCTACACAAAAGATATAAAAAGAATAGCAGAACAACTGGATGTAAACATCGCCGCAAATGAAGCAAAAGGCAATTATAGCAGAATTTACCGGCAAGATGGAACCAACGTTTTGTCAAGCCAGCAGATTAGTATGAAAAAGATGCCTATTCTATTAGGCATGGGGCTTAAAGATGCAGTTTATCTGTGTGAAAATTTAGGATTGAAAGTGTTGGTAAAAGGCAGGGGCAAAGTAATAACGCAAACTATACCTGCTGGTCAAAATATCACAAAAGGACAAGTAGTAAATATACAATTCAATTGACGTCTATGACATTCTGCAGCGCAGACAGCTAGGACAAAAAATATGGCAAAACTTCAGGACATACTATATAACGTACGGTTAAAAGCTGTAACCGGCATTACCAATATGGATGTTAAAGACATTCAGATTGATAGTCGGAAAGTTACTGCAGGCTCTGTGTTTGTTGCTATAACTGGCACCATTAGTAATGGTCATGATTTTATTGATGCTGCCATCGAAAAAGGAGCAACTGTAATTATTTGTGAAGTGATGCCTGCCCATATAAAAGAAGAGATTACCCATCTGCAGGTAAACAATGCCGCAGAGGCAGTAGCGAACATGGCACACCACTTTTATGGTGAAGCATCTACAAAATTAAAGTTAGTCGGTGTAACAGGCACAAACGGAAAAACAACTATTGCTACCCTTTTATTTAAACTCTTTACAAAGCTGGGTTATAAGTGCGGATTGATCAGTACAGTTCAAAATCAAATCGGCAATACGGTCATTCAGGCCACACATACGACACCGGACGCTATTAGCCTTCAATCGCTGTTACATGAAATGGTTGAAGCAGGATGTTCGCATGTTTTTATGGAAGTAAGCAGCCATGCCATTCACCAGCAAAGAACAAGAGCCGTTGAATTCGTGGGGGGGATATTTAGCAACATTACCCACGATCATCTTGACTATCATAAAACATTTGATGAATACATCAGAGTAAAGAAAAAGTTCTTCGATAGCCTTCCCGCTGCGGCTTTTGCCATCTCTAATCTCGACGATAAAAGAGGTCAGGTAATGCTACAGAATACGGCTGCAAAAAAACATTTCTACAGCCTTCAGACCGTGGCAGAGTTTAAAGGTAAGATATTGGAAAATTTACTTACTGGCTTAGTAATGACTGTAAATGATAAGGAAGTTCATTTTAGGTTATTAGGAGAATTTAATGCTTATAACATCCTGGCGGTTTATGGGGCAGCGATATGTTTAGGAGAAAATAGTGAAGAAGTACTTACCACACTGAGTTTACTTACCAGTGCCGAAGGACGTTTTGATTACGTAATTAGCGAGTCTAAAATTATCGGTATCGTTGATTACGCTCATACCCCTGATGCTTTGGAAAATGTTCTTTTTACAATAAAAAAGCTTCGTCAGGGAAATGAGCAGGTAATAACCGTGGTAGGCTGCGGAGGCGACCGCGATAAATCAAAAAGACCGGAGATGGGTGAGATCGCCTGTGAAATGAGTGATCGTGTGATTTTTACGAGCGACAATCCAAGAAGTGAGGATCCGTTGGAGATAATCAAGGAAATGGAGCAAGGGCTGGGAAGCGCTGCAAGAAGGAAATTCATGTCAGTTGCAGACAGAAAGGATGCGATTAAAATGGCCGTAAGCTTGGCGAAGCCTTTTGACATTTTATTAGTGGCAGGAAAAGGTCATGAAAAGTACCAGGACATAAAAGGGGTAAAACATCCTTTTGATGATAAAAAGGTTTTGAAGGAAATGTTTGACCTGTTTGAGAAGTGATAAAGTTAGTAAGTCATTGGGTCATTAAGTCATTAAGGAAGACGGTGTAAGGTGGAGGGTTTAAGGTATATGGAAGAAGACGAGAGTGTTAGTTGAATTTATAAGCCAGCGTCAAGTTGCTATGAAGCTTTAGTTGCGTCGCACTCTTGTACCGAATAACACCGGGGAACTATAAAGTTTGTTTTTAAAGCCCCTTTAGGGGGTTTGGGGTATCAACATTTTTAATTAAAAGCCCCTGTAGGGGTTGGGGTTTATGCTGTACTACGTTTATCAATGGCTGGCTAAAGCAGGAATAAAGTTTCCGGGAAGCGGACTGTTTCAGTTCATCACTTTCCGTATGCTCCTGGCTGTACTGCTGTCGCTGGTAATTACTACAGTATATGGCAAAAGGCTGATCAGGTTTTTGCTGAAAAAACAAGTGGGTGAAACCGTGAGAGATTTAGGTCTTGCAGGTGAACAGCAAAAAAAGGGTACACCGACCATGGGCGGTATTATTATTCTGTTGGCCATCATCATCCCTACCCTTTTATTTGGTAATCTCGACAAAGTATATGTGAGGCTGATGCTACTCAGTACTGTCTGGTTGGGTATTATCGGATTTATAGATGATTATCTTAAGTTAAGATCAAAGCGGATTGCAAAAGAAAAGGGAATTAATTATAAGAAAACTGATAGTGATGGCCTTGCCGGCAGGTTTAAAATATTTGGGCAAGTTGTACTGGGAATTATCGTCGGAGCAACCTTATACTTTAATTCGAGTGTAAATGTTGAAAGGGAAATAATCTCAAGGCCGGGTGTTGAAAACATACATGCAGGAGAAAGAACGGTGAACGAAGTAACGAGAGTGATTAGCGGAAAGCCACATCGTTTTGCACTTGTTCAAACGCCCATTACAACCATTCCTTTTGTAAGAAATCATGAGTTTAATTATTCAAAACTGTTACCGGCAGCACTGCAAAGCTTTACCTGGATATTATACATCGTCATCGTAATATTTATCATTACTGCTGTGTCAAACGGCGCTAACATAACCGACGGTCTCGATGGATTAGCAACAGGAGTATCTGCAATCATTGGTGTATGCTTAGGAGTATTTGCATACGTAAGTGGAAACGTTCGGTTAGCAGAGTACCTCAACATAATGTACATCCCCAATCTTGGTGAGTTGAGCATTTTTATCGGCGCCTTCATCGGGGCTTGTATTGGTTTCTTGTGGTATAATGCATTTCCCGCACAGGTATTTATGGGAGATACGGGCAGCCTTGCTTTAGGAGGTATTATCGCCTCTTTAGCGATAATCATCCGTAAAGAATTAATGATACCTATTATTTGCGGAGTATTCTTAATTGAACTGGTAAGCGTGATTTTACAAGTATCCTATTTTAAATACACGAAAAAAAAGTTTGGTGAAGGCAGAAGAATTTTTCAGATGAGTCCTTTACATCATCATTATCAAAAATTGGGTTACCATGAAAGCAAAATAGCAGTCAGGTTCTGGATTGTAACAATACTGTGTGTTGTGTTTTCCATAATGAGTTTGAAGATAAGGTAGTAGCCCCGACCCTAAAGGGAGGAGAGAGTAGGAAAAAGTACACAAGTGCGACGCAACAATGATGACAAAAGAATAGAGGCTGAGTACAAAAGAAGCCCGGGCCATAAAGGGATAAGAGAGAGAAGATAGTATTAGAACATGAATGAGGAATTTGAATTAATGAACGACGACAAAAACAATAACGCTCTTACAAGCCTCCCTTTAGGGGCGGGGGGGCTAATCATTCTTGGGGGCGGCGAAAGTGGTGTAGGTGCGGCATTACTTGGCAAGCAAAAAGGTTTCAAAGTTTTTTTGAGCGATGGCGGCTCGTTGAAGGATAGTTACAAGCAGGAACTGGTTGAAAATAATATAGAATTTGAAGAGGGCGGACATACCGAAAAAAAGATTTTAAGTGCAGATGAAATTGTGAAAAGCCCAGGTATTCCGGATAAGAATGAACTGGTAAAAAAGATAAGAGCGAAAGGCATTCCGGTAATTAGTGAGATCGAACTAGCATACAGGTTTAAGGGTGACAGTAAGATAGTAGCGATTACAGGTAGTAATGGCAAAAGCACTACAACTTCTCTTATTTATCATATCTGTAAGGTGGCAGGCCTCGATTGTGCCCTGGTTGGAAACATAGGTTATTCGTTTGCAAAGCAGGTGGCAGAAGACCCAAAGCCGTTATACGTTGCAGAAATAAGTTCTTTTCAATTAGATGACATAAACGAGTTCAGACCAGACATAGCTGTTTTATTAAACATTACAGAAGATCATCTAGACAGGTATGAATACAAGTTTGAAAATTATATCAACAGCAAGTTCAGGATTATTGAAAACCAGACTAAAGATGATTATTTCATCTACAACCTCGATGATGAAGTAATCATGAAGAAACTAGAAAGTTTAACCCTACATACAAACCAACTGCCATTTTCCATGAAACAAGAAGTAAAGAAAGGAGCTTACATAAAAGCCGACCAGATGATGCTGAAGATACAGGAAGAACGAGTAAGCATGAGCATTTATGATTTTGCGCTTAAAGGAATACACAATCAACACAACACCATGGCAGCAGGTATTGCAGCTTCTACCCTTGGCATACGCAAGGAGAAGATTAGGGAAGCGGTTAAAACTTTTGAGAGCCTGGAACACCGCATGGAGTATGTAGCTACAGTACGGGGGGTTATATTTTACAACGACAGCAAAGCAACCAATGTCAACAGCACCTGGTTTGCGCTGGAGAGCTTAGAAAAAAAAGTGGTGCTAATACTGGGCGGCATTGACAAAGGAAATGATTATGCGTTAATCGAAGATCTGGTAAAAGAAAAAGTAAAGGCAATTGTATGTATGGGTCTTGATAATAAAAAAATTCATACAGCTTTTAAAGATGTGGTAAAAACGATTGTTGATACCCAAAGTGCACGCGTTGCGGTAACCACAGCATTCACTCTGGCATCAAAAGGTGAAGCTGTATTGCTTAGTCCTGCCTGTGCAAGCTTTGACTTGTTTAAGAATTATGAAGAGAGAGGAAAAAAATTTAAAGAAGCAGTGAAAGAATTGTAAACAAGGTGAAAGGCATAAGGTGTAGGGCGAAAGGCCCTAAACCCTAAACCTTCTACCTTAAACCTAATTTAACATGAGTACATTCTTCGATAAGCCATTTTCTGAAATGCCTCCGGTTGCAGGAGTAGGCGGAGGCTTGTTGAAAAAAACGAAGGGTGATAAATATATTTGGGGTATCGTAGTATTGTTGTCGATTACGTCTTTATTGGTTGTCTATAGTGCAACGGGT
>JBBPZJ010000089.1:0-10062 GCA_038199395.1 Chitinophagales bacterium | reverse complement strand
TATAGCAACTTGCCTGCTTATCGCCGGACATCCTGTAATAGCAGTTGCACCGATCAGTGATGATTTAAAACATGCAGAATTACGGATACATAATCACCTGTTTAAGTCGAGGGAACAGGGACTTGTAAATGTTGCACCGGAATTTTATATGAATAATTTGATGATCACTGAAGATTATTCATTGCTTAAAAATTGTAAGCTTGTAATTGAATGTACTATTGAGAATGAGGCTATAAAGAAGTCCGTATACGCAAAAGTTGAAGCGGTAATTGCTGATGATGCCCTGATGACCAGTAATACTTCGGCCATACCGATAAGTTTATTGCAAAAACTTGCAAAGAGACCGGAAAGATTTTTTGGTCTGCACTGGGCAGAGCCTTCACACACTACACGTTTTCTTGAAATAATATGTGGAGAGTTAAGTGATATCGAAAAAGGTGAGTACCTGTATGAACTTTCTCATTTATGGGGTAAGGAACCTACACTTGTAAGAAGGGATATTCGTGGATTTATTACTAACCGTATAATGTATGCAATGTACCGGGAGGCTTTTTATCTTGTTGAGAATGGGTATGCTACCGTTGAGGATGTAGACAGGGCATGCCGTAATAATGCCGGTTACTGGATGACTTTAGTAGGTGTCTTCCGCTGGATGGATTTGACTGGAGTTCCTGCTTATCATAATGTAATAAAAGAGTTGTTCCCCACTCTGTGCAATACTACTGAAATGCCTAAATTAATAGATGATATTGTCAAGGCGGGTGGCAAGGGTGTTGCCAATGCTCAAGGATTTTATTCTTATACTCCTGAAGAGGCGAGATTGTGGGAAGAGACTTTCACCGCTTTCAGTTATGAAATCAGGAATCTCGCCCTGAAATATCCTGTTGATGTTGTAAAAAAGAAACTGAAAGAAGAAGAGGAAAAAAATATAATATAAAATGTCCGAGTTCGATTTTTAGTTCGATTGAATATTCGTGAACCATTTTAATCTGTAGATAACGATGTATCTGTTAACGCACTTTCTCTAAAACTTGATGTCGTTCGGGAAATGGTATTGGAACCATATTTTGTTATCATATCGGTATAATCGGGAAGTGTTTTTTGCAGCTGCACACAGTGACAATTATGAATACCTGCAATTTTACGTTAGTGAGAAGGTTTTCCGGGCCATATACTCTAATCCTAATGACCCTGTATATAAAACCGAACCCCCGATTTTCATGTTCCTGAATTTTTTGGATCAATGGAATTTAATCGAAAGGTATAACGCAGTTCATACAACTTATTTTAAGAACATAAAAGCTTCCCGTACTTCCGTTCAATTAGGACTGCGTCATTGAATAAAAGTAGAAATTGATGTAATAGCTAAGATTGCATAAACGAACAAACAAACGATTCCTTAACTAATCGACTTGAATTTACTCTTTACATGAATGACCAATCTGTATTTATTATTGACTGCCACCTTGATCTGGCCATGAACGCAATGGAATGGAATCGGGATCTCCGAAAATCTGTGATTGAGATCAGGAACAGGGAAAAAGGTATGAATGATAAATTGGACCGTGCAAAAGGTACGGTCGCTTTACCAGAACTACGCAAGGGAAACATAGGTCTTGTTGTGGCCACTCAAATAGCCCGTTTTGTAGAACCAGGCAGCGAACTGCCAGGTTGGAATTCTCCTGAAATTGCCTGGGGTATCACTCAGGCCCAATTAGCATGGTATGATGCAATGGAAGATCTTGGAGAAATGGTACAGATAACAAACTTGATACAGTTGCAAAAACATCTGGACCTGTGGTTTGACAAGACTGTTGCTGACAACAGCAAACCTGTTGGATATATTTTAAGTCTTGAAGGCGCTGATTCACTGGTTAATATCTCTTATCTCGAAAAAGCATATCAATATGGCCTCCGGGCTTGCGGCCCTGCTCATTATGGGCCGGGCAGGTATGCGCCGGGTACAGGAATGTCTGGAGGACTTACAAGGGCAGGAAGGGAACTTATTCAGGAAATGGACCGGCTGAAAATGATCCTGGATGTTACTCATTTAACAGATGAAGGTTTTTCGGAAGCCATCTCTCTTTACAAAGGACCGGTATGGGCAAGCCACCACAATTGCCGGAAACTGGTAAATCACCAGAGGCAATTAACAGATGAGCAAATAAAAACTTTGTTAGAAAGGGATGCAGTTATCGGGGGAGTGCTCGATACTTGGATGATGTGTAACAATTGGGTTCGTGGTAAACATGACCCTAAAAAAAGGGGAATAAATCTTGAGATGCTCGTCGACCATTATGATCACATATGCCAGTTGTCAGGTGACAGTTTGCATATTGCTATAGGCAGTGACCTCGATGGAGCTTATGGTAAAGAACAATCTCCCTATGATCTCGAAGATACTTCGGATTTGCAGAAATTAAGAGGAATACTGTTTAACAGGGGTTATTCATCTTCGGATGTTGAAAATATTTTTTATAAGAACTGGTTACGTTTTTTAACGAGAGCTTGGGCTTAAAGACTATCTCTGTTTCTAACAATTTTTCCTCGTGATTTTATTTCTACTATTAAGCAGCTCCCAGCCTTAATTAAACAGTAGAAACAGGTTTGATAAGTGACTGCACTCCTATTAAAATATTTCTCAAAAGAACATTATACATTACTGTCAAGTGGTTAAAACAGTATAATTAAGTTATTCCAAGTAATAAAGTGAAGATTGTCATGAAGTGTTTGCAATAACAACCGTAACTACTTACAGAAATGCATTTCTAAAAAATAGTATTATCAATGTAAATAGAAGTATCAGTTTAGTATGTACATTAATATTAGATTTGAATACGCTTTTATTGAACAAATATCTTAAAATATAAACCTTGATATAATATCCAATAAACGTATTGACTTAAACTTCCTGGTCTTTTTTTGCAACCAATTGGAATTAGCCTGTTTAAAATTTATATGACTATCCAGTTTGTTTTTAACTATCATTATTAGCTTTATTATGAAACAGAATCTACTGTTACAAAATCGGAAATAGACCCTATAATCAAAAGGGATACGGGTTGGATCTGATCCATCAGATGAAATTGTAAGGAATTCCGAAACCAGCAAAGCATTCTTGGTAAGCGCTGGAAATATGGGAAAGCTAAAACCGAATTCCACTAATTAAAAAAAGTCATATGCAGAAAGGGTTTGTTATTTTCCTCCTTATCTTAACTCTGATTAGCTTTTCTTCTCGTGATAACCGGTTGAAAAACGCAATGGATAGTTTTAAACTTGAGCCAGGGCTGCGGATGGAATTGGTAGCATCAGAGCCTTTAGTAATTGATCCGGTAGCATTGGTCTTCGATGAAACGAAAAAGATGTATGTGGTAGAAGACAGAGGGTATCCCGACGCTATAGAAGAAGGATCGGTTCCTACAAAATTAGGGCAGGTGGCATGTTTAGAGGATACAGACGGCGATGGAAAATATGATCACCGTACTACTTTTGTGTCCGGCCTTACTTATCCAAACGGAATATTGCTTTGGCATGGAGGTGTATTCGTAACGTGCGCTCCCGACATTTATTATTTTAAGGATACCACCGGCGATGGAGTTGCTGATATTAAAAAGGTTGTACTTACCGGTTTCAATGCAAATAAAACAGGACAGATCCGTGTAAGCACACCGGTGTTGGGATTAGACGGATTTATATACGTGTCAGGAGGATTAAACAGCGGTAACATCTCGTCTCCGGAACATCCTGAACGGGCACCAGTAAGCTTTGCATCCGGCGATGGCCGTTTCAACCCGGAAACCTATGAATTCCAGGTAACAGGAGGAGTAAGCCAGTTCGGATTGACATTCGATTCATATGGTCGTCGGTTTGGATGTTCTAACCGTCATCCCATGCAACACATGGTTATGGAACCGTGGGAACTACGGCGCAATGCTCATTTATTGTTTACTGAAACATACCAAAATGTATCCAATGCCGAGTCTGATGCAAAAGTATTTCCTATAAGCCATGCAAAAACATCTGCAGATTTCATTCCCAAATTGATAGGTCGTTCACACACCGGAACATTTACTTCTGCCTGTGGATTAATTGTTTTCAATGGTATCGGTCTTACTCCTCAACACCGCGGAAACGCCTTCATTTGTGAACCGGCTCAAAATCTTATTCAGCGCCAAATCGTACACCAGGAAGGGGTTTCCTTTCGCTCTGAACTCCCTTATGAAGGGCGGGATTTTCTTGCTTCCACCGACGAATGGTTCAGGCCTGTATTCCTGCAAAATGGACCAGAAGGGGCATTATATATAGCAGATATGTACAGGAAAGTAATCGATCATCCTTCTTATGTACCGGAAGAGGCTCGTGCCGGTCTTGATTTTGAAAGCGGTAAAACTCAGGGGCGGGTATACCGTATAGTCAAGAATGATTTTCATGATCCTGCACCTGGTAAAATGACTTCAGTCAGTTCAACATCCTCCTCCGTACAAATTGCAAAAGCACTCGAATCTGACGAAGAATGGACAAGAAATACATCTTTTCGGTTACTACTTGAACGTAAAGATCCCGAATCCGTTCCCGTTTTAAAACAGTTAGCAATTGAATCAAAGTATGGAGAGACCCGTGCTGCGGCGTTATGGTTATTACACTTACATAAAGCACTTGATGAAAATATTTTGAAAGTGTCACTGGCCGATAAAGAGGCGGGGGTACGGGAACAGGCAGTATTATTAGCTGCACAGCTTATTAGCAGCCACAGCCAGTTGCTTGACGGCCTAATAACGGCGGCCCATGATACCAATATGCGTGTCAGGTTCAATACAGCGCTGGTGTTAGGAGATGTAGATGGCCCTCGGGCAGCAGATGCTTTGGCGGGCATAGCGGCGAAGGATGGAGCAGACAAGTGGATGCGTGCCGCTGTTCTCAGCGGAATAGGTTCAAGGCTGCCCGAGTTTATGGTTAAATTTTATAATCAAAAAAACGCGAATCCATTAGCGTTTGCTGTTGTTATGCAGGACCTTGGAATGTTGTTTGGAAACGGGGCTTCGATGGAAGCGTGCCGAGGTTTTTTAAAGCAAATGATACAGTCTAATTCAGGCTTCGAATGGAGAACATCTTCTGCCCTTGGCTTGGCAGAAGGTTTAAGCGAGAGGCAAGAAATGAAGACATCGTCGCAAGGAGTTCTAAGTGCAGTTCTTAGCAACAGCTCTTTAAATTCAGACAAACTCTTACTAAGTCAGTTTATTAAAAAAGTAGTTGTAACAGTTCAGAATAAAAAAATATCTGCCAAATTTCGAATAGCCGGAACTAACCTTCTTGGATATACCCGGTTTGATATTTCGGGTAACGTTCTTGGTACGTTGCTCGGTACGTCTAATCCTCCCGAACTACAGTTGGCTGCAATCGCATCTCTCGCCAGACTGGGCGATTTGCGGGGTGGGTACATGCTTACAGAAAAAACCAAGTGGGCGGGATACACACCAAGAGTTAGATCGGCAGTGATCGCTGCCCTTGTTTCTAAACCCGCATTCATTGATGTGCTTTTTACCGCTATCAGAAAAGGGGTTATATCTGCTCCTGAAATTTCATCTACCGACCGTGAGCGGCTAATGCAAAACAAAAATCCGGAGATCAGTAAACAGGCCAAAGTTTTATTTAAGGAATTGGAAGGAGGTGAGAGGATGAAAGTATATAACAACTATAAGAATGTATTAGATAATAATGGAGATGCTGCGGCAGGTAAAAAAATATTCCGGCAGATTTGTGCCACCTGTCATACCCATTCAAACGAAGGAGGCAAGGTAGGTCCTGATCTCACCGGAGTCAGTAACCAACCGGGGAGTGCTCTCTTACTGCATATTCTCGTTCCTAATTATGAGGTGCTGCCGGCCTATCAGGCAATTTTGGTAGAGACTAAAGACGGAAGGTCAATTTCAGGACGGTTATTAGCTGAAACAGCAAATAGTATTACCCTTCGAACCGCTTTTGGTACCGATGAGTCAATATTACGAACAAACATAACGTCACTGGTAAATTCAGGTTTAAGTCTAATGCCCGATGGTCTGGAGCGTGCAGTAAGTAAAGATGAAATGCGTAACCTGATCGCTTTTTTAAAAGCCGGTTAGTGACTTTAGTTTCAGTTAGTATTTTTCAACTTCGTTGAATGCGTTTCGCTTGATTCAATACTGAAGCTTCAAAAAATAAATTTCTGTAGTTGCAGATGGATTCAAGAATTTTGATCAGAGTATGTTAAACATTTAAAGTATTGGAAAAAGTAAATTTTCGGATTTTATATATTTCTTGAATTTTGAATAATTTGAACTCCGGCCACTTTCCCTTGTAACGCCTGGCCCATTTGCTGTACCGGATAATTTGAAATATCTTTCGATGAGACAGACCCGATGATCTTAGCCAGCAGGCGCGTGCAGGAAAAGTGCTGAGAGCGTTTGCTGCGAAATATAATACGGTGAAAGGGAAAGGATTTAAGGATGGAGTTCATGAAGTTTTGCCGATACCGCAAACGGAGATTGACTTAAGCCAGGGCAAGTTGACACAAAATAACGGGTATTAAAGAATTTTACGTCAACAACCATTAACGGCAGCCGATCTGTAGGTACGTAAGAAGGTGAACTTATCGAGACTGGAGTTTAAGATGGGCAAATGACACAAAATCTATGTTGGCAACTACCTCTCATCCTAATCAAATTGCATGTGA
This sequence comes from Chitinophagales bacterium, assembly GCA_038199395.1. Taxonomy (GTDB): domain Bacteria; phylum Bacteroidota; class Bacteroidia; order Chitinophagales; family Chitinophagaceae; genus Segetibacter. The sequence goes on along the minus strand of JBBPZJ010000089.1, from coordinate 3,353 downwards.
TGAGTTGAAAAATAATTACTACAAAAAAAAATAAAATAACTTTCAACAAATGAATAAAATACTTTTTGCATCTTTTACCTTCCTTGCTTCATTAATGGTCAGTGGAGGTTGCCGCACAGCAAAGTCTGGCAACTCCTCCAAAATAGTTCATTCACCAACTATCAAATTATTCAATGGTAAAAACTTAGATGGTTGGTATTCATTTATTCAGCACAGGGGTCGGGACACTGACCCGAAGAAAGTATTTACCGTACACGATGGCAAAATACATATTTCAGGGGAGGAATATGGCAGCATTATCACAAAAGAAGAGTACGGCGATTATAAACTTGTTGTGGAATTTAAATGGGGTACACACACGTATTCGCCAAGGGCAGATAACGCCAGAGACAATGGCGTACTTGTTCATTCCACTGGTGAGGATGGGGGCTATTCTGGTATCTGGATGCATTCAATAGAATGCCAGATCATTGAAGGGGGTACAGGAGATTTTCTTGTAGTTGGCGATGGAAGTCCAAATTTTTCACTCACTAGCCCTGTTGCCCCTGGCAAGCCAAACGGAGCAAATATTTTTCAACCATATGGTTCTCTCACAACAATTAACCGAGGCCGCATCAATTGGTTTGCACGTGACCCCAATTGGAAGGATATAAAAGGGTTTCGTGGCAAAAATGATATCGAAAAACCATCAGGGGAGTGGAACCATATGGAAGTTATTGCTGAAGGTGATAAGATTTCAATTTATCTTAATGGTACGTTAGTTAACCAGGCTTTAAATGTCAAGCCTTCTTCCGGCCGTATCCAAATTCAATCGGAAGGCGCAGAGATATTTTTCAGAAAGGTGGAGATGACAAGATTAAAAACCAAATAATTTCTTTTGATAAAGTTGCCACGAAGCGACAAGGCCTCTCCATGTCCTAGATCTCACTTGTACAGATCGACCTCTTTTACCCAGCCCTCCTTACCAATATGCCAGATGTTTATCAAGACTATATAGAAAAACGAAAAATGGAAAAATCAAGAATTAGAAAAGGCTTGTAACGTTTGCGAACTACTTATAATCCTAAGACTGCAAGAATTATTTCTTGAAGTTTTAATAGACAGTAAGAATAAGAATTTTAAATGGACAAGGTTGCCAGTTTTAGTTACAGCTCATGACTATGACCTTATTTACAATGCGACACGAAACTGAGTGCGGAGAAAGAATGGCTGCCCATAACATGAGGTCACTGTTGCACATCTATGATAAGTTTCCGCTGCACTGATTAAGATGTTTTTTTGTAAGCCTTTTAATATTTTTGCGCTCCGTTTATTGCATAAGTATGTCATTTAGTAATACGTCATAATTTGAAAAGCACACTTCTATTAACAGCATCATACCTTCTTTCACAGGCAGAAGCTGCATGGTCTCTTTTAAATTTCAATAAAGTGTAGCTGTATCCTATTGCAAACAGACAATGAGGTTTTATTCACCGCTGCAATTACCGTCTAAAGGTGGGTACACATGAAAAGAAGCTTTCCTATTATTCCATATTAAGGTAACTTTATTATGTCTGTCTAAACGGAACAAAGCAATGCTGGCGAGCAACTTTGTAAGGGATAAAGCCCGACTTCGACGGATTTATCCATTTGAATTGGGGCGCAAGCCCCTTTTAATTTTTAGATGAATAACTATGGAGAATATGTGCCTTAAAAAACGCACATCCTCTTACCCCGCTATAACACCTTCTTCATATTTTTTCTGCTCTTTGAGCACAAATCGTATTCTTGCCAGCAAGTGCTTAGCTACTCTTACAATAGCCGTGTTTTTTATGCATCCTTTTGCACTCAATAACCTCACCAGAAACATTTTCAGGGCTATGCAGATACACCGAGTTTAATACAATCCCCAGCATCGATTTATAGTTGAAGGTGTAATAGTCTGCACCAAACTCTTTCGTGTAAGCTGCAATATTCGCAGGATTAGGAGTATTACCAACATCGTGGTTACCAGCTACATTTTAGAGGGGAATGTTTGCATCAATCTGGCGCGATATCCTTTTAAATTCTGCTATTTGTGCAGGGTCGAAAGCGCTGTTCACCAGATCGCCAGTAATCACCACAAAGGCAGGTTGCAAACGATTAGCATCTTGTATAGCTTTTGTAAAATGCACATTCTCTTTTTCAAAACTTTTGTTGTCAGTAAACATGCCAAATGAGGATCAGACATCTGGATAAAGAAATATGAATCTTTATCGGTTTGACTGATTTTGTTGGTGGCACAGCCAGCGAGTAAGATACCACCAACCAGTACGAGCCAAGAAAATCTGTCCAGCAAGAAAATACGTTTTGATTCCATATTATTTAGTAACAATGGTTCGGTAGTTTTCCTTATATAATTTCCTGTGCTTGTGAATAATCATTTTATAAAAGAGAAATTTTCTAAGACTAAGTGATGTAAATAAAAAAGGCAGCAAGATTTGGTGTGAAACAACATCTAACCGCCTTTTATAAAGCCATAAGCTTCATCAATGCAAGTATAGAACATGTAAGAGGAATAACCTTCAGAAGAAATTTTTGACATGGGTTTTTGAGAAATGGGTGATGCTTCCTGTTCGTCATAACTTCTTAAATATTTATCGTTATGGCAACGGGGGTATTCAGAGAAGAGCATTCGCCATTAGTTTAGTCGTAAGATTAATTTTCTTGGTTGGTTTCAAACGGCAATGAGCAGTCTAAGAAAAAAGAATGTATTGCAGCTTTCGATCCGTCCTATATTAGCAAGAGCGACAAAAAGACTTATGGTAAGGATTGTTTTTGGAGCGGTAAGGATCAGCAAACAAAACCGGGCCTGGAGATAGGATGTCTGGCTTTAGTAGATGTTACAGATGCTGCGGCTTATAGCATTGAAGCGGTTCAAACACCTTCAAATATGAAGGGAAGTTAATGGAACATTACGTCAATATTATAAAGAAGAATATCAATTCCATTTTATCCTATACCCGCTACCTGGCAGCAGACGGCTATTTTATGAAGAGCAGCTTTACAGAGCCGCTGCTGGAATTAAAGCTACATGTAATAAACCGGATGCGGCCAGATGCCGATCTTTCTTATCTCTACAACGGAGCGCAGAAAAGTCGAGTAGGCAAGGGCATTTCAGCCCAAGCCTCTCACAGAACCGTGCTTGAGACTCTCACCTCACACGGCTCTTCTCATTCAGTGTAAGAAGAATTTTACACTTTATTGAACTAAATTTGATCGTCCGCAGATTTCTCCATGTTGTCTTTCTTAGTGCAAACGAATGAGCTGAACCCTTCGCTCCATTTCCATTACAGAAACTTCATCACTACTATGATTCAGTCCGACGCTTCCTG
>JBBPZJ010000088.1:0-4210 GCA_038199395.1 Chitinophagales bacterium | reverse complement strand
TGTTACCTGGCCGTTCATGGTAACTCGTGAAACCGCTCCAGACAAATCATCTGCTCTGTGCGTAATATAAAACGCTCCATTAAACCAGACCATCCCTACCAGGGCTGCATGCACTCCTTTGCCGGTTAGGTTTACTACTTCCGTTGCTGTTCCATTGGCCACCTTCAGAATTCGACTGGGGGCAAGTTGCTCGGGGCCTAACGCACCACCGGCTTCTGCCACATACATATCTCCCTGGTTATCCCAGGTTAATGAAGTAGGATATGTCAAACCTCCTACAACTTTTTCAACTTTATATCCGTCAGCCACCTGTAATAACGAAAACTCGTGATCCGTTTTCTTGCAACTTAAAATTAGGAATACAAGGGAGGCAATTAAAATTTGTGCTGTGCGAACGGCTTTGCCCGACAGCAACGTAAATATTTTCATTGTAAAAGTTTATTGATTAAAAAATTGATTTATGTTTTAAATTCAAATTCGTTAGCAGCGAAAAAAGTCCACTGTCGCAAAAATATTTTGGGTTTCGATTAAGGTGGTGCCCTGCTCATTTCATAATAGCAATTGTCAGAAATAGGTGTAATGGGGTGATTAGTACAAATGTACAAAAAAATCATACCGCCCGCTGCTGGTTTTACTGGTGAAATAAGGCCACAACTAAAAATTTGGCCACGGTCAATGCAGATCATGAAGCTTTATATCTGTTCCAATGTGGTTTTTGCGAAAGCCAAGCAATTGTCTAAAGGCATCTTCGGACAAAGAGGCTTTGGTCACGAAAACTAACGCCTTAACAACGGGCGTAAAAAGTTAAATTAGAAAGTGGAATAGTATCAATATGTAAGAAATAAAGTACACTTTCACTGGCAATACCAGCACCGTAATTCATTTATGCAGCTCATGCTTTTTTAGGTCTTACACACCTTTACACCTTCAGAACGGGCAGTCGCTAATGTCTTGTCTGCGCTTCCGCCATCCGCTATAACTATACTGCTTTACCAAAACTAGCTGGCTCGATCAGGAAGCAATAACCGTCGAATTCTACCAGTTGTATCTTTCTGCTCATTTCACGTGGCAATGATGACTGTAAGCTATGTTTACTGAAAAGCTCTTTTTCCCCTTTATTTTTTTTACTTTTCTAAGTTAATACATACTGTCGGCCCACTATTTACTATACTTGCCGCAGTAAGTTTGTTTTTTGTTGGTACAGATGTACCTGAAGTACAAGTTTTATTAATCTGAAAAAGAAAAAGTGAAGACAAGGGATAAAATAGTAAAGAAAGCTAAACAACTCTTCAATAAAAATGGGGTTGGAAATGTAACAGTCAGAAATATTTGCAACGAACTAAACATTAGTTTAGGGAACTTTACTTATTACTTCCCTGATAAACAGCAAATCATTGTAGAACTCTACCGGGGCATGATAGCAGCACTCGAGGAAATCGATAAAAAAATAAAAGTTAGCCGTGAAACAATTAGTTACCTGTTAGAGTATCACAGGCAGACGTTTGTAATTGAAACAGATTTTCGTTTTTTTTACCTAAACACCTTCGAAATCCTTAACGGTAATCCTGCAATCAGAGAGGCGTATCTGCAGCACGTGCAGAATGAGAAAAAACGAATGAAGCAGTTGTTGAATATATATGTTAAAAACGGCGTGCTTATGAATGATATGAGTGAGCAGTTGATAGACAAAATAATTAATCTGAGTTTGATAATCGGAAGCTTCTGGATGATTGACGCTGAAGTTCAATTTAAGAGTCAGTGGAAAGAAAAGCAAAAGCTAGTGCATTACCTTGAACTCTGTTGCAGTATAATAGAGACCTATCTTACAAAAAATGCGCTTGCAGAATATCATTCATTTTTTAAAGAGTTGAACGATGTCTGAAAGATACTTCCCTTATTTCAAATATTTGTCTGATTGTCGAGGGGGATAAAAATAAAACAATAAGAAGTCAGTTACACAAATATTCTCTTAATGTATCATCACTGCTTGTCAGGCTCCTGTAAATTTTACGACTATATAATCGGAAAATAGGTTCACTCATTTGACAGATAAAATTAAAAATTATAGTATGAAAAAGTTGGTATTCTTTGTTAGCGCACTTACAATTCTTGTTATCTCTGCAACATCTCAACCAAAAGGCAATTCTGATCATCCTCCGTCAAACCAGTTATACACAAAGATTTTACAGAAGTATGTAAATAGCAGCGGCCTGGTTAATTATAAAGGTCTGAAAAACGACAAGACAGAATTTGAACAGTATTTAAAATTATTAAGCGCAAACCCTCCTTCTGATAAATGGAGTAATAACGAGAAGAAAGCCTATTGGATCAATGCCTACAACGCCTTCACTTTAAAATTAATCATAGATAATTATCCTGTTAAAAGTATAAAAGATATAGGTCCGTGGATTCAAATTCCATTTGTTAATACTCCCTGGCAAAAAGAGTTTTTTAAGATTGGTGGCGAGGACATGAAACTTGACCGGATAGAACATGACATTTTAAGGAAACAATATAACGACCCTCGTATTCATTTTACACTGGTTTGCGCTTCCCGTTCATGTCCTAAGCTACGTAATGAAGCCTATGAAGCTGCAAGATTAGACGAACAGCTTAATGAACAGGGAAGATCCTTTTTAGCAGACAGATCTAGAAATATTATTACCCAGAATAAGCTGCAACTTTCTAAAATCTTTTCATGGTTTAAAGGAGACTTTACAAAGAATGGCAGCCTTATTGACTTTCTAAACAGATTTTCACCTGTTAAAATAAACCAGGATGCTGATATAGACCATCTCAGTTATAATTGGGATTTGAATGAACAATAAATAAAACAATAGTACAATATGCAATTATCAAAAGTGGATGTGGTGAACTCAGCCGGTGAACAAAGAAAGCCTGTCATTGAAGACGTGAGGGCAGGCAAGTTGAAGATGAGAATAATCAAACAAGCAACTTTTTTTCTCCTGGTAATGACATTAGCGTTTTCAATTAATGGTAAAGCGCAGACGAATGATAGTTTACTAAATCAGCTATCAGCAAAATGGAAGAATGCAAAGACTTATGCATTAGAAGTAGCAGAGCTAATGCCTGAAGCGCAATACAATTTTAAACCGGTGCCGGATGAAATGACTTTTGGTGAACAACTTTTACACATTGCGCAAAATATGAATTGGCTTTCTTCTGCTTACTTATCAGGGAGCAAGCAGAATAGTAAAAGTGATGCGAAGGTTTTAAGCAAACAGTCTATTATAAATACCATTAGCACTGCCTACGATTCGGCATTGGCTGTTCATTACCGGCTTACGCCAAAACAATTAGACGAATTAGTTCCTTTTTTTGCAGGACCAAAATCGAGGCGACAAATGCTAATTCTTATGCACGACCATCAAACCCATCATCTTGGGCAGTTGATCGTGTATTTACGGATGAAGGGCATTAAACCTCCGGAGTATGTTGGGTGGTAGATGAAAGACTTTTTGCATAATACGATTCTTTAAATAGAAAATTTAAAACTATGTCAAACGAAGCAAGAGATATTATAAGCCAGCATGAAAGCAATGGTAAATATGTAATGGTTGATGGATTAAAAACTTTTTATCTGGATGCAGGTACGGGACCTGTAGTATTTTGTATTCATGGAGTGCCTACCTCCTCATTTCTTTATCGAAAAGTAGTGCCGCAATTGCAGCAAAGAGGATTAAGAGCCATTGCAATTGACCTGCCGGGATTAGGTCTTACTGACAGACCCGAAGATTTCAATTACATCTCCAGCAATTTAGGAACATTTTGCAACCACTTTTTAGATAGCCTGAATATAGATGAAGTTCATTTGCTTATTCATGATATAGGAACGCCTGTTGGTTTATCAATGGCTGCACAAAACAGCAGCCGCATTAAATCCATTACCGTCTTAAATTCTATGTTGGATCTGGAACATTTTGTAAAGCCTTTGCCGATGCGTCCTTTTGAAATGCCTGTTTTAGGTGAAGCTGAATTAGCCATGCTTACTCCCCTCACCTTTCCTTTAATGATGAAAGGTGCAGGTGTAGTTAATAGCGATGTTATTACTCACGAGGAAACAGCAGCTTATATACATCTGTTAAAAAGAGAAGATGATGGAAAAGCATTTTTGAAAATCATGCGCAGCTTTGAACAGACGAAAGAGTTTACACAAGCCTGTTACAGAGCCTGGCAAAATCCTGCTTAT
>JBBPZJ010000087.1:0-8225 GCA_038199395.1 Chitinophagales bacterium | reverse complement strand
GAAGCAATCTTTCGTTTGTCAGCAGGATTGTCATTATTACTGAGCCACAACTCACTCTCATCGTCCCCTGAAATATAGAAAGTATAGTTACCTGTAGCAGGAGCACAGAAATAGCCCCTGATACGTTGTGCATAGTTATCTGCGATATCAGTCGGTGCCTCAAAAGCGTTGAGCTGTGAGGTAGAGGAAGGGGTCGTGTTTACAGGTATGTCTGAAATAAGGGTACCTGGAACATTTGCCCAGTATTCTCTAAGAATGCTTCCTGTAGCTGTGCAACCAACAGGTGGATTGGTTGTGCCGGTAAAAGGAGACAAAGCCGAACCGGGAATAACTGTAATGTCAGCAGCGCCAGGAGTTATCCAACCTACTGCCATGTTATCGCCGCCTGCTCCTTCTTTGTTAAGGGCTTCTACGTAGTACTTTGTATTAGCTTGTAAGAAGATTGTTACCGACTTCTGAGACTCGTACTTCGTCCACTCTCTTGGGTTAGTCCATTGCATGCCACCTACGGAAGCAATCTTTCGCTTGTCAGCAGGATTGTCACTAGTGCTGAGCCATAACTCGCTCTCATCATCACCGGAAATATAGAAAGTATAGTTACCGGTAGCAGGAGCACAAATGTAGCCTCTAATACGTTGGGCATAGTTATCAGCTATATCAGTAGGCGCTTCAAAAGAGCTGAGTTGTGAGGTAGATGAAGGGGTAGTTGTTAATGGTATGTCTGAGATAAGGGTACCGGAAACGTTTGCCCAGTATTCTCTCAAGATGGTTCCTGTTGAGGTGCAAAGAGGTGGATTGGTTGTTGTGCCTGTAAAAGGTGACAATACCGAGCCGGGAATAACAGTAATGTCAGCAGAACCCGGGGTAATCCAACCTACCGCCAGGTTATCTCCGCCTGCTCCTTCTTTGTTAAGGGCTTCAATATAGTACTTTGTATTCGCCTGCAAAAAGATCGTTACTGACTCTTGAGACTCGAACTTCGTCCACTCTCTTGGATTGGTCCATTGCATCCCACCTACAGAAGCAATCTTTCGCTTGTCGGCAGGATTGTCACTATTGCTAAGCCATAACTCACTCTCATCATCACCGGAAATATAGAAAGTATAGTTACCATTAGCTGGAGCACAAATGTAGCCTCTAATGCGTTGTGCATAGTTATCAGCTATATCAGTAGGAGCTTCAAAAGAGTTGAGTTGTGAGGTAAAGGAGGGTGTAGTATTTAGTGGTATGTCGGAGATAAGGGTACCGGAAACGTTTGCCCAGTATTCTCTGAGGATGCTTCCGGTGGCTGTGCAAACTGGAGGATTGGGCACTGTGAGTAGATATGCTGCAGTTACCTTAGCTGAGTCACCCGTTGAAGAAACTGCTGTTCCTAAAGCCAGCAGCTTATTGTCTTTAATTTTTATTTGATCGATCATGTAAGCATTTCCTGCCTCTCCTAATGTTTGTTTACCATCTTCACTAAATGAATTGTCAAGCGTTCCATCATCATTATAGCGTGCTATGGCAAATTGTTTTTCTCCGGTTATCGTATTGGTTGTAACACCTGCTACTATTATTTTACCATCATGTACAACGATTGAATTAGGAGAGTCATCGCCACCAAAGTCAGTTGTTTGAAAGCCAGTGCCATTAAAAGTTTGATCAAAAGAGCCATCTTTATTGAACCTGATAACCCGAAAATCGTTGTTACCGGTAACAGGATTAGCAACTGTATTTGCCACTAGCAACTTCTCATTGTCATCTATAAGCATATAGCGGCTATCACCAATATTAGGATAGGGTATTTTGCCATTAGTGCCAAAAGTGAGATCCGGGTTGCCCCCACTTCCATACTTACTAATATAGTAACCATAGTCAGGAAGCGGCCAAAGAAGGGGGAGAGGGATTTGATTGGCTTCAGGCCCTGCCACAATCACGTTGCTTCTTCCGATTGCTACGTTTTTTTGCAAAGAATAGGTCGATAAGTTGGGAGCATAATATTGCGTCCTGGTACGCCAGGGACTAATTGTATAACTCCCACCGCCAGAACTACTAAAAACATCAATATAATCCTGCCCGGTAGGTTGGGCAACATCAGCTAAAGCAAAGTAACTAAAAAGAATAATTTGATCTCCCTGTTTAATCAGTTTAGCCGGAATCAGATAACCGCTACTATAAAAACGTTTCTTAGTATTATAAAAATCCAAAGAGCCGTCTAAATTAAAACGCGCTACTACTATGTAGTCACCTAGTCTAAAATCTTGCACAGACCCTACCAACAAAACTTTGCCATCATCAAGCAAGGCCGTATTGAAAAGTTTCATCACAAAAGGAAAAGTGGTTTCAATAGTTCCATAGGAAAGATCAGGAGTACCATTACTAAAATATTTATACACTTTTACTGTAGTTGAAATACTATTTTGTTTCAACTCAAACCGGTAAGACTCGCCTTTGTCTGATACTAAAGGCCCTTTAGCATTATATTTTATTTGTTCTATTCCATCAACCCCAAATGAAGGGTCAAGGCTACCCGCTTGTCCGGCTGCAAAGTGGTAGGAGGTAAGTAAACATAAGAACAAGTAGATTTTTTTCATAAGCTGTCTTGATTATCGCTATTGGTTAAGATAAATAAATATATGTGTTTAATGGAGAAGAATCTCTTTTTGTGAAAGTATTTTACTAGTTCAATTTCTACTACTTCAGGTAATATTACGAGCGAAAGAATAATGCGGAAATATTGATGTGAGCAGGCTGGCTGGCTCAACTGGATTTAGTTTTTGTCAAAAAATTTACATGGAATATTCCAAGAACTTATAATCTTGTTGTTCTATTTAGAACTGCTGTTGCAGGTCGCTATGTTTAAGTAAATGTTTTGTTGTAAGGCTGGTTTTATAACCAGAGTAAAACTGTCGAAGATATATGCGTAGCATATAATGTCACGAAGCTCTTTTTTCAAAAAAGGTGTATCATTTAAAACATTGTATTTTCATTAGCCGATGTGTTTGGTATAACCTGCAATACATCCCAATGTTCAACAATCTTTCCATTTTCGTCAAACCGGAAAATGTCTATTCCTGCATAGTCTTTATCACCGGGCCAATGCTGATAACAGTGCAGTACCACAAAGTTGTCCTCTGCGATCGCTTTTTTAAACTCCGCTTTCTTTCCGGGATATTCCACTGCCATGCGTTTAAAATAATTGATGAAGGCTTCCTTTCCATCACCCACATGAGGATTGTGTTGTATGTACACATCTCCTACATATTGCTTTATTGCCTTTTCGGGCTGATATTGATTGAACATCAGGTCATAAAATGCCATCGCATTCTCCTTATTTTCTTGCGAATTATTCATTTTCTTAATTATTAAACAACCTTAAGGAGCCAACCTGAATGCCAATCATTTTGCACGCTTTTTAGATGCCTTAGCTATTTTATTATATTCAACTGCTAGTGTGAGCCAATAGTTACAATCTTTTTCGCTTTGTATACTATCCTCACTTACATATACAAATCCTTTGTACGCTCGTCCTCTCATAACAACTGTGCTGCAACCATCTTTTTTAATTGCTTCATCGTGAAAAGCAGGATCAATGCGGCACATAATTCTGTCAACACCTATAGTGACACACATTTTATTATCAACCATAAAGGCAAGGCCTCCAAACATTCTCTTCTCTTTTACTTCAGGTAAGTGCGCTAGTGCTGCTCTTATTCGGCTGGCTAGTTTCTCGCTGTAAGACATGTTTATTTCAATTGAACCGTAAGTTAAGTCGTCAAAAACAACGCTTAGCTACACGTGACGATTTATTTTGTTACAATCATAATTTGGACAAAATTGTTTCTTTGAATGAATCGTTTATTCGATCGCCTAAGTAGTGGGCATTTTTGCAAATCTGATAATACTAAGGTTGTGCAGGAGAGAAGTACCAGTTAATGTATTGCTCCAAATACTTTAGCCTGGTAATGCGTTTCGGTGTTAATCTTCATTGTTTGGCAGGAATATCCGTTCTTCAAAAGCATTACATTTGTTGCAATAGTATAATTGATATGGTAAAAAAACAAGAGCTTGATATAATAAATGAAGTGCTCGAAGAATGTATTCTTGCTTATCCTGTTTCATCGTTCGTTATCAGTTTGTATAAACAGTACCAGGAACGGGGCAGCCTAAGTAAAAAGCAATTGCAAGGCTTACATAGCAAAGCGTCGAAAATAAAAGATATAGCTCCGGGTAAGCTGGCAACAGTTGAAGCAATTATTAATAAAATGCCTACCAGGGATAAATCTGCTCTTCCAGAGCCAAAGCCAACAGTTACCCCTGAGGATGACACAGCACAATTGATTGAAGAAGTGTTAGCAAAATACCCTCAGCACAAAAGAGTATTGTTTTTTAAATCGAAATATGAAAACCATGAGGCGCTGTCACCGATCGACATTGCAGAGTTAAAGAAATTTAGACAATTGATTAAATAATTGTTTGGAGATAGAACCCCTTGGTATATCAATTGCACTACTGCACTTGTACTAACATCAAACAACATGAAAAATATTTTAATTTTTGCAGGTATTGCCGGTCTTGCTTCTGTTATTGCAATTTATTTTATGACGGAAAGCAATAAAAACTCAGTGGGAGAGAGGTATGTTTCAAACAATGATGTAGAGGCTTACGATTATATAGAGAACACCGGCAGGCCGACAATAGTGCGATGAGTAGACATTCTCTGGAACGATCTGTAAGTGTTGCTTACGGATTTTTTTATGCACCAGAACAGCAAGAGGATTAATCATTAGCGGCCTTTTAACACCCTAACAAGCGCATTGTTGTTTCACCTTCAGTCATTTTTCTTTCTTTGTCTTGAAACAAATAAAGAAACAAAGAAAATTCAAGCGGGGAATGATAACAGCCCATTCCCTGCTTTGTTCCCTGATGTGGCTTTTGTACTACTGTGGCTTCAACAGTAGTTTTTCACGCATTATACTTTTCAGCCGGTTTTTTCTTCGTCATTAGGGGCAGAAGTAACATTCGCTTATCTCCACCAGTTATTGCATTAGAGACATCAGCCGGTTGGTTGCCGGGCGAAGGGCGAAGGCATTTAGAAACATGCGTAGCGGTTTCTGAAAAAAGCGGGTGGAGTCACGTTGCAATAACGAAGCCTAGCGGCTTGAGCCTTCCTCTTTAAGAGCAAACGAAGGAAAAACATTTAAACAAGGTTCTCAGCATTCTCCCGCAACAAAAATACCTTTCGATACCTCGAAGGCGTCATTCCTTTTACTTTAAGGAATTGCTTATTAAAGTTAGCAATTGTGTTAAATCCACTTTCGTAACTGGCTGCTTCCACCGTTATGTTTACATTATCTACCAATAATTTACAGGCATATCCTATCCTTACTTCATTTAAGAAATCAATATACTTTTTCCTCGTACTTTTTTTGAAATAGTTGCAGAAAGCAGGAACGCTCATACCTGCTAGTGTTGCAATCGTTGATAATTGTATAGGTTCTTTAAAGTTTTCCATGGTGTAGTGAAAGATGCTGTCTATCCGTTCCCTGTTTTTATTATTTACCTCTTTTACTTCCTGGGTAGATAACACGACAAATTCTTCTTTTCTTGCCAACATATTCAGGCACTCGCACAATGTTATTATACGTCTAAATCCTTTTTCTTTTTCAAGTCCGGTGATTAAAGGATTTAATAATTCTTTGCTTTTGTCGGTTATTTTTAACCCCTGCAGAGATATTTTTAAGAGATGCAGTACCTGTTTGCTTTCAGGTAAATTTATAAATTCGCTTCCCCAGAAATCTTCACGAAAGTGAATGACGACGGCGCTTGTAATAAGGTCTCCGCTTTTTTTAAATGTATGAGGAAGGTTGGCGCCTAAAAAGAAAATATCTCCTGCCTCAAACTCCCCAACATAGTTACCAATAAAACTAAGACCTGCACCTTCGGTAAAGAGTATCAGTTCGTATTCTATATGCTGATGCCACGGCACTTCAAAATTAGGTGTGCGATGTGTACGGGCTACAAAAGATGTATCATCAGACAGCGGAAGAAGTTCTACAAAGGGTTTCATTGTACAATATTAAGTAGGAGAAGAAGTTAAAGATGTATTTTTTATTAAAATAGTTTAGATAATGTATAAGAAAGTAGTAGTAGTTTCATCATATTCATTCTAATTTGCTGCCCGGTTGCGATACTTTAAAGCTTGTCATTTTTTGTTGTACAATCGCTTTCTTGTATGCAATTAATAGATAAACAATTTGGTTTCTTATTAATAAATTAATCATGCTACTATTAGGTATTGATGTCGGTACTTCTTCTATCAAAGTTTCCCTGGTCGATTCTCAAACACAGCAATCTGTCGCATCTGCCCAATATCCTGATACCGAAACAGAGATAAAATCTGTGCAACCCGGTTGGGCTGAGCAGTCACCGGAAATGTGGTGGCAGCATGTGCAGGAGGCTATTAAACGCTTAGGTAACCGTAATAACATTAGCTTGTCTGATGTCGGTGCTATTGGTATAGCTTACCAGATGCATGGATTGGTAGCAGTAGATAAGAATGAAAAGGTCCTTCGTGATTCTATTATCTGGTGCGATAGCCGTGCTGTGCCGTACGGAGAAAAGGCTTTCAAAACAATAGGAGAGCAACATTCTTTATCACACCTTTTAAATTCTCCCGGAAACTTTACCGCCGCAAAACTGGCATGGGTTAAAGAAAATGAGCCGGAAGTATATAAATCGATTGATAAAGTGATGCTTCCCGGCGATTTCATAGCAATGAAGCTGACCGGCGATATTACTACCAGCTCATCTGCTTTGTCAGAAGGAGTCTTCTGGGACTTTCAAAAAGACGGATTATCTGAAGATGTGATCAACTACTTTCAGTTCGATCCTTCCTTTATTCCTGCGGTAAATCCTGTTTTTTCCACACATGGTTCATTGCAAAAAGAAGTGGCTGAGGCACTAGGTCTAAGGAGGGGAATACCAGTGACGTATAAAGCAGGCGATCAACCTAATAATGCATTATCGCTAAATGTGCTGAAACCTGGTGAAGTTGCTGCAACCGCCGGTACTTCAGGGGTGATTTATGGAGTAAGCGATCAATTAGCTTATGATAAACAATCTCGTGTTAACACGTTCGCACACGTCAATCATGCAACTGATGACAAACGTTTAGGGGTACTGTTGTGCATCAATGGAACAGGTATTTTAAACAGGTGGGTTAGAGATAACATTGCCCCTGATATGTCTTATAAAAAGATTGATGAGGCGGCTTTAAAGATACCAGCAGGAAGCGATGGACTATACGTTTTACCTTTTGGCAATGGAGCAGAAAGAATGTTGAATAATAAGATTGTAGGTTGTCATTTTCATGGTATTGATCTCAATATTCATACTCGTGCACACATTTTTCGTGCTGCTCAGGAAGGTATTGCTTTTGCTTTTAGATATGGATTAGATATTATGCGTGAAAACGGAATGCACCCGACAATTATCAGGGCGGGTAAGTCAAATATGTTTTTGAGTACGCTTTTTACTGAAGCATTTGTAAATGCAACGGGAGTTCCGGTAGAGTTATATGAAAGTGATGGAAGTGTAGGCGCCGCTATCGGAGCAGGAATAGGAGCGAATGCTTTTGCAAATGAAGAGGAAGCTTTCAGTAAAATGAAACCTTTGCAGTTGATAGAACCAAATAACCAACAAGCGTATGATGTATTATACGGCGAATGGAAGAAAGTATTGGAGATGCATTTGCACAAAATGGAAGAAGGTGTCGGGCATAAGGCGTAGGGGAGATATAAGTATTAATGATCGTGTTATTTTATAAAAGTTTTTGACTTTGCACTAATAGCTGAAAGCATTTTTTTTAGAATGATAGAACACAGGTTGTTATGATAGCTATGATACGTAAAGTATCGGGCTGAAGGTAAGGGGAATGGATAAGATTTGTAGAATTGGTTGAAGGATGGTGATGGGGGTTACCCGAATTTATAATCACTACTGTCTGCTCAAATTCACCCTTACCTGAAGCCTGTGATCTGTAGAAATAAAATAATTAAAGTACAAGAGTGCGACGTTGTGTCCTGATAAGTTGTTGTTTAGATGATAGAGTTCTTTTGAAAAGAAGGATGGCCTATCGATAGGGTTGACAGACAAACCTATCAAACCACGCTAAGGTGCTTTTCTCTAAGGGGTTAGGTGCTGAACGTTAGCGGTTAGGTAAGTGTAAAGTGAGTTGAACG
>JBBPZJ010000086.1:0-24905 GCA_038199395.1 Chitinophagales bacterium | reverse complement strand
GTATTGGTGCACAAAATATGCTAAATCTTAGAGTAACCTATATGAATGAGAAGTGGGACAACGTTATAAAATTAGTTAAAACAAACTTTAAGCATTCTAATTTCAAACAAACCGGGTAGTGCGACAATTTGGGATGCACCCTGCCATATGAAATCTTCGAAATATTTTTTGAGCTTTGATAGCTTGATAGAACAAAGGTGATTAATGTTAGAACATTAAAGAAGTCAAATTTCACTTTGCTTTTGTCGCTAACCCGATAAATGCTCCATGCCCTACTCCTTCATAAGTATTGAAGCCGTTTGCTTATTCGATCTTTTGTTCAAACATATCCTTGTCCATAAAAGCCTGTTCAGGCATCGGTAAAGGAGATTTATCACCTAACTTAAAATTCTTATATTTATTTAATAATAACAGATGAACCTCTTTGTTGTTGTAATGACTTTTTTTGCCGTCTTCCTTTTCATTATTGTAGTTGTAGCGCAAAAGATTCAACCTCCCGTTATTACCGGAGATAAGTGGTTGGATAATGACGGAAATTTCATTAATGCCCATGGTGCGGGTGTGCTTTACTACAATAAAACTTATTACCTGTTTGGCGAGATTAAGAAGGGAAAAACATGGCTATTGCCCAACCAGTCGTGGGAGGATTACAGGGTAGCTACAGGTGGGATTTCATGTTACTCATCCAGAGATTTAAAGCATTGGAAATATGAAGGCGTTGCATTGTATCCTGTAGTAGGTGATCCATCGCACGACTTAGACACGGGCAAGGTGATAGAACGGCCTAAAGTAATTTATAACAGCGCCACTAAGAAATTTGTAATGTGGATGCATGTAGACGCTAATGATTATTCTTATTCCCAGGCCGGTGTTGCAGTTAGTGATCATCCTGCCGGGCCTTATACATATTTGCGAAGCGTTAAACCTAACGGACAAATGTCGAGAGATATGACCTTGTTTAAAGATGACAATAACAAGGCTTATCTAATCTATTCCTCAGAAATGAATAATACAATGCACGTTTGTCTCTTAAGTGATGATTACCTGTCTCCCACTAAAACTTATAGCAGAATATTGGTTAACAGAAAACGTGAGGCACCCGCTATGTTTAAAAACGAGGGCAAGTATTATCTGATCACTTCTGATTGTACCGGATGGTCCCCTAATGCTGCTACCTATGCTGTAGCAGATGCTCCGTTAGGCCCGTGGAAAGAGTATGGCAATCCATGTGTTGGCCCTGAAGCAGCTACTACATTTCAGTCGCAAAGCACCTTTGTTTTGCCTGTTGCCGGCAAAAAAAATACGTTCATATTCATGGCCGACAGGTGGAATAAACTGGATCTTGAAGACTCGAGATATATTTGGCTTCCATTAAGTATTGAAAACAATGAAGTGATTATAAAGTGGGTAAATAAGGAGGTTTAATATTATTCATTCACTGCTTGCAGTTAACTCTTAGATCACCAATCGGGCTATATTGTTAGTTGACGGTCCAGGTATCAGTTCTGAATGGTGTAACAGGCAATCCATTCTTTGCAAACAAATTAGCAACAGCGGTGTTGCTAAATGCAAAACGAACAGCAACAGGATCACTTACTTTATCGCTCCAAACGATTAATTTATTTCCATTAATTTTCGACTCGGCGGCATAAAAATTCTTATCATTTCCTGAGATATATAAGTGAGATACTGAAGGTCCTTTCGACATTAATCCGTCTTCAGCAAAATCAAAATTAATAGTTGCCTTATTACCCTTTACTTCCATGTTTTTGTAAGCTGGGTTTGCGTAAGTAATGCCGCTTTTGTGATAAGTTTTTGCAAGCGCCCAATTACTTAATCTTTCACCCACTTCTTTTTTTAATGGCGGATGGATGTTCGTTGTATCGGGTACCAAATCTGTTATTACCACCATACCTGTATTATTCAAAGCTTGTACTCTTGCCTGTTGTTCCTGCAAAAGACTTCCTGACTTGCCACCATAGGTAAAGGGACCTATTTGCACATAATAAAAAGGAAAATCTTTTTGAAAAGCCCTCCGCCATGAAGTGATCATTGAAGTAAATAATCGCCCATAGCTGGAAGGTGCAACAGTGTTACCCTCGCCCTGGTACCAAATAGCACCTGCAATGTTATAGTTGGTAATAGGAGCTATCATCGCATTATAGGTATAGCCGGGCCACATTGGCCATCCTCGTGAAGGTATTTGTTTATGCGCCGACTCTCTTAATGTGTCGTCCGCATAAACTACTTCTGAAGGTGTCCATACTTCCGCAGGAGTACCTCCCCATGCAGCCTCAATTAACCCGATTGGCACATTCAGTTCTCTATTAAGCTTTTTGCCAAAAAAGTAAGCTACCTGGCTAAAAGATTTTAACGTGTTGGAGTCACAGATGGTCCACTGCCCCTGACAATCATCTTGCGGATACTGAGCAGTAGAACGGGTTTCAAGAAAAAAATGAATGTTGTTATTAGGCGCATTTTTAAATTCAGGTTGAATGTCTTTTGACCCGGCATAAAATGAATTAAACTCCATATTTGATTGACCAGAACATACCCAAACTTCACCAATCATCACATTATTCAAAGTAATCACCTTACCACCTTTTATCGTAATAGTGTAAGGACCACCGGCCACAGGTGTTTGCACCATTATCTTCCATTTTGCATCGCGGGTGGCAGTTACGGAGTCGGTTTTGTTGTTCCATGATGTGGTCACTATTATTTTTTCAGAAGGATTGCTCCATCCCCATAGTGCAACAGAAGATTGTTGCTGCAATACCATGTTGTCGGCGATAACAGATGGCAGGCGAACTTCGGCAAAAGAATAGAGACTTAGAATCAGGAGTGAAAGGAAAAGCGGAATTTTTTTCATGGCAGAGAATAATAAGAGTTGCAGTTAAAGTTAAGAATATGTGTGTTTTCTGACGTGTTTAAAAATACACCTGATTTTTAAATTAGTATTTTGAATAGCTAACTTCATTTTTACTAAAGCAGAACAGCCTCCTGCAGTTTATAGTCCTTTAAACCATAACGATATCGATTTAGAAAGACCCTAAGCCCCTTCGGGGCGAAATATTCATTGAACTGTAGAAAACCCTCGAATAAAATATCGCCTCTCTGATGCTGGATTTGAGATCTGTTCAAATGTGTTCACAACTGTGCGGGCAAAATCAAAAATAAAATTCGTAGTGGCCTCAAATACCTTCCAAAAGATGATTCAATTGATTGAGTCTTCGACTACTAAATAAAAGGCAACAAATAATCCAACTATATGGACAGACAATAATCAACAATCAAACAATTTAACCCCTCAACACCCTTAACCCTGTGGCATGATTTATACGTGCATTCAATTCTAATGCATTGTACCAATGAAAGCGAAAAAAACTGCACCGGCAAAGTTAGCAGGTAAAGAGAGTAAGCTTACCAAAGGCAAAGACGCTCCCTTTCCTGCAGACATAAAACCTATGCTGGCTACTCTTGTCAATGAACCAGTTGATGAACCAGGATGGCTTTACGAAGTTAAGTGGGATGGCTTTCGTGCCCTCGGTTATGTAAATGAAGATTTGGTTGAAATAAGATCAAGAAACAATAAATCTTTTAATGACAAATTTTACCCTGTTTTTAATGCCTTACAAAAATGGGGGAAGCACGTTGTAGTGGATGGAGAAATAGTGGTGCTCAACAAGAAAGGAGTTCCTGACTTTAGTGGCTTGCAAAACTGGAGAAGTGAAGCAGACGGACAACTTGTTTATTATCTTTTTGATATTTTATGGTTTAACGGCCAAGACCTCATGGATGTTCCACTGCAGCAAAGGCGAAAAATCTTACGTTCAGTGGTGCCGACCGAAAGTATCATTAAACTGAGTGAAAATTTTGAGGCGACAGGAAGCGAATTTTTTGCCCTTGCAGATACAATGGGTCTTGAAGGCATCATGGCTAAAAAAGCTGATAGCAAATATGTTCCCGATGCACGAACAAAAGATTGGCTAAAGATAAAAACTGAAAAACACCAGGAACTGATTATAGGAGGATATACAAAAAATGAAGGAACGCCGAAGCCCTTCAGCGCTTTATTATTGGGATGGTTTATAAACAGCGAATTTCATCATGTAACCCCTGTTGGCACCGGTTTTACTGTAAAAATGCAAAAAGAAATCCTGGAAAAACTGAAACCACTCGAGACTGACAAATGCCCTTTTAAAAATGTTCCCGCCTATAATAAACCTTCCCGTTTTCGCCCAAATCCGCCTAAAGCAGAGGTGATTTGGGTAAGGCCGGAAATGGTGTGCGAAATAAGCTATCGGGAAATGACAAAGGACGGTTCTATTCGTCACCCGTCTTTCCGTGGACTACGTGAAGATAAAAAAGCAACCGATGTGGTAAGAGAAGTACCGGTGGATGTTACGGAAATCGTGAACGATGAAAATAAACTGGTAAAGAAAAAAGTCCTTGAAAAACCAGTTGCGCAGGAAAGAAAGACCTTGCTTAATCCGAACGAGGAAACGCAGGTTAAAAATGTGGGTGGACACGATATGAAGTTCACTAACCTTAGTAAAGTTTTCTGGCCTGACGAGCATGTTACGAAACGTGATATGATCAATTATTACTACCAGGTCGCGCCGTACATGTTGCCTTATGTCAAAGACCGGCCACAAACGCTCAACAGGTTTCCACATGGCATTAAGGGCGAAACATTTTATCAAAAAGATGTAAAAGGCAAAGCGCCCGATTGGATTGAAACTTTTCCTTATCACAGTTACACGGATGACCGGGATAAAGAGTTTTTGGTATGTACTGATGAAGCAAGCCTCTTGTATATTGCGTCTTTGGGATGCATCGAAATTAATCCCTGGAGCAGCAGAAAGCAAAAACCCGATAATCCTGACTGGTGCATTATAGATCTTGACCCCGATCAAAATAGTTTTGAGCAGGTAATGGAAGCTGCCTGTGTTACTAAGCAAATTCTCGATTCTATCAATGTCACCGCTTACCCAAAAACTTCTGGCTCCACAGGCATTCATATTTACATTCCTTTCGGAGCAAAGTACACGTACGAAGATTCAAAAGAGTTTGGAAGAAAACTGGCAAAATTAATTCATAAGCAACTACCCGATTTTACCACTATTGAAAGAAAAATTTCGGACAGGAAAGGAAAAATGTATATAGATTTTTTACAAAACAGGCCACAAGCTACTGTTGCAGGCCCTTATTCACTTCGTCCTAAAGCGGGTGCAACAGTGTCAATGCCGTTACATTGGGATGAGATAAAGGTTGGATTAACAATCAAAAATTTTACCATTTTCAATGCAGTTGACCGAATAAAAGAGCAGGGAGATCTTTTTACAGGGGTACTTGGCAAAGGCATAGATCTGGAAAAGACTCTCAAAAAACTTGAAAGTGTCTTTGGAACAGATTGAAGCCAATATGCCCTTACTGATTGAGTTTTTTTATAGAAAAGTGCTGTTACAAACATCTGTTCTCTATTGATGTAATGTTGCGTCGCATTACGTTCATCGGCAAATCAAAGTGGATCTTCCGCATTTTTTACTTAAAAGAATACCTATCACTTCTTCTATGTTTTCGTAAATAGAATGTGTTAGCATTGCAAGCAATCGTTCTATCATCGTCAAAAATTGCACTGCAACTATTTTTAGAGGAAATTTTATTACCCATCTTGCCTTTAATTCAATTTCATGTAATTTCACGGCTCAAAATTTTACGCAGTAACGCCTTGCAGTTGTAAAGGAATCCACGTTAAGGCGTTTATCAAAATATATTAGTATGGCCGAACCGATATTAATGCCCAGGTTGAGCGATACCATGACAGAAGGAGTAATAGCTGCATGGCATAAAAACGTAGGAGATACAGTAAAAAAAGGCGATTTGCTTGCTGAAATCGAAACTGATAAAGCTACGATGGAACTTGAAAGTTACCAGGAAGGTGTATTACTTCACAGAGGTGCACCCGATGGACAAAAGTTACAGGTAAATGACCTTTTGGCTATTATTGGCAGACAGGGCGAAGATGTATCAGATCTGGTGAAAGAGCACTCCGGCAACGGGGAACAAGCCGCTGCTGCTGAACCACGACAACCACAACAGGCGGCACCTGCTGCACCTCAGCCTGCTGCTGCCCCACAAGCTACTGCCGCTGCCGAACCAGCCACACAACCATCTTCTGCTAGTTCTAGTGCAGAGCCGTTAGATCTTGCCAATATGGAAGAAGTTGTGCTGATGCCAAGGTTAAGTGATACCATGACAGAGGGCGTAATAGCATCATGGCAGAAAAATATTGGAGATCCCGTAAAAAAAGGTGAGGTGTTAGCCGAGATTGAAACAGACAAGGCCACCATGGAACTTGAAAGTTATAAAAACGGAACTTTATTATACCAGGGGGCGAAACCGGGAGAAAAGATTCAGGTGAACGACCTGTTGTGTGTAATAGGTGATGCCGGAATGAATATAGATGCTATTGTTGCAGCATCAAAAGGGGGTGTCGCACCCCAGCCACAGGCAGAAGTTGCGAATGCTGCTCCAGAGGCGACAGCAGCTCCACAAGCGGCTGCTGCTACAGAACAATCTGCAGTTGTAAACGAAGGAAGAATCATTGCTTCTCCTTTAGCTAAAAAAATGGCTGAAGAAAAAGGCGTTGATCTACGTTATGTAAAAGGATCAGGTGATAATGGAAGAATAGTAAAACAAGATATTGATAGCTTTAGCCCTGCTCAGCAGCAACAAGCTGTTGCTCAACCGCAACAACCTCAAACTGCTCCTGCTGCCACTCAACCAGAAGCACAGCAACAAGCAGCATCGCAAGCTCCTGCAAAAGCGGCAGAACCTAAACCACAAGCTGCACCAGTTGCCACAGAAATAGGACAGGTAAGTTTTGATGAAGTTCCTGTTTCGCAAATGCGTAAGACCATTGCCCGTCGTCTGGCTGAAAGCAAGTTTTCTGCTCCGCACTTCTATCTGACAATGAGTATAGATATGGATCAGGCGGTGCAGACACGTGTGAAGTTGAACGAAATGTCGCCTGTAAAAATCAGCTTTAACGACATGGTACTCAAAGCTGCTGCGGTAGCGCTTAAGCAACATCCAAAAATCAATAGTAGCTGGTTAGGTGATAAGATTCGCACTAATTATCATGTAAACATTGGTGTCGCCGTTGCTGTAGAAGAAGGTTTATTGGTACCGGTAGTTCGATTTGCTGATGCTAAAGGTCTTAGCCAGATTTCTGCTGAAGTAAAACAGTTTGCACAAAAAGCTAAAGACAAAAAATTGCAACCAGCCGATTGGGAAGGAAGCACATTTACGATCAGTAACCTTGGCATGTTTGGTATAGATGAATTTACTGCTATTATCAATCCGCCAGATGCATGTATTTTAGCTATCGGCGGTATCTCACAAATTCCTGTCGTTAAGAACGGACAGGTTGTAGCGGGTAACGTTATGAAAGTAACGCTTAGTTGCGACCATCGGGTAGTGGATGGAGCTTCAGGCGCTGCATTCTTACAAACCCTAAAAAGTTTGTTGGAAGAACCGTTGAGAATGCTGGTGTAGAACCACGATCTATAGGATTGAAAAAAGAGCGTAAGGTGAGATGAAAGTCTCACCTTTTTACTTTAAATGTATTTTTAGGAGGTAAAAAGTCCTATTCAACTCGTACGTACTTTCTATATTTATCCTGTCAACTCCTGCACTTTCCACTTTTTCGACGCCACGTTGAGTAAGCGTATCATTATTAAATGTAACAGACATTTTTTAGTTGTTCCCCTCCCAAACCCTTTCGCTACAATATTCCAAATGCCCGGTATATAACTGTCATCTAAAAAATAGCGTTCTCCTCCTGCAGAGTCACATCCTTATGTGAATAGCAAAAAAAATGGCGGAGTAAATCCGCCAACAAGAGTTTATTTAAGTAATCACCTTATTATAACTTCAATCCGAGTGTAAAGCTCCAAACCCGATTCTTACCTTTATCGTTTGCTGTGTTATCAGTACCGGAATTAATATTTACAAGGCCGTGACCGTAGCTTGCGCCTAATGTGAACCTGGTAAACTCAAGACCTGCTACACCGTTCAAGCCGTAATCAAATCTTTTTATTTTGCCATATCCATAATTTTCCTCCCGGCTTGTGGTCGGATCATCATTGCTAAAAACAATATTGCTACTGCTGCTACGATGAATTCCCAATGTATAAGTGTCTACTTTATTTCTACCTGAAATGCCCATTGCTGCATAAGGACCGGCACCTATATAAAAGTTTAAGGTTTGCGTCAATGGAACTCTACCAACAAAATTTACTGGCAATTCCAAATACATAGGATTCGAAGTCGCTGTATAATAAAAGGCATTTCCTGCTTTACCATATTGTGTTTTAGCTCCTTTTCCGGTATACAACAAACTTGGCTGTATCGAAAAACATTCAGATAAAGGAAGGTCTAAACCAACTCCGGCATGAAAGGCTTTTAGTGTATTAGCCTGATCAACCCTGCCATTAGAAGTTACTGAAATATTTGCGAGGTTAAGGCCTCCTTTTATTATCAGATGCCCCCGGTTCTCAGTAGTAGGAGCAGTAGAACGTTTCGCTTGCGCCATTACCCCAAGCGACATCATAGTAATTACTGCCGCACTTAATAGTTTTTTCTTCATAATCATTGTTTTGATGTTTTCCTGACATCTCACGAATTTTATGCCATTTGAAATAACTTTTATCGCAAAACCTTGCTTGCTTGCAATTAAGACTTGTATTACAGTTAAATCACCTGTTTGTGTGAATAAGTTTGTTTTTAATCTCTCCGCTATTCACATTAAAAACGGCTTATTTCAATTTTTTAGCATTGCATTTTTTCATGTAAAAGACAAAAATGCAGATAAGAATTCCTACATTTATTCCAAGTATTATTAATGCGAAAAAGCCATATTTGCAGAGTGTCAATTCTAATCCTGTACGGAAAGAAACGAGAGTGAAAACCGGATGATGAGGTACTGTGCTGGAAGTATGTAAACGGAAAACTACTAATGGTTCAATTCTTGTAATTATACTTCTATAACTACATAAAACTGATAGAAATGACAGGCAAGAAGACTTTAGTACTAGGGGCATCAACCAATCCTTCAAGATACAGCTACCTTGCAATGAACCGGCTTTCATCTTACAATCATCCTGTAGTTGCTTTAGGGCTTAGGGAAGGTAAAGTCGGCAATGTGAACATTGAAACAGGGCAGCCAAAACTTGAAGACGTAGATACTGTTACTTTATATTTAAATCCAAAAAATCAAAAGCCTTATTACGATTATATTTTGTCGCTTAAGCCAAAACGTATCATATTTAATCCGGGTACTGAAAATGATGAATTGGAAGAAATGGCACGAAAGCACGGAATTAAACCAATGGAAGCGTGCACTTTGGTGATGTTGGGAACGGGGCAGTATTAATAAGAATAGAAGGCAGTTACGCAACAACAAACATAAGCTTCGAGCGCTACAATTCTTCCAGCGCAAAGGTATCTTTCACCCTTATACCCTTATCTGTCATTTGCAATGTGCAACATTCTGTTGCAGCATCGTGCTCAAAAAACAATACATAATCTTTCTCTAAAGCTTCCTGCAAAAAAGCCTTTTTTTCATGCAAGGTCTTCAAAGGGAACATATCATAGCTCATGACATAAGGCAAGGGCAGGTGGGCAATGGAAGGTAGTAGATCGGCCATGTAAACAATTGTTTTTCCTTTATATCTTATGGTTGGAAGCATCATTGCGTCTGTGTGGCCATATGCAAACTTCAATGTAATATCTTCATCAAACAACGATACCCCTTCCTTTACCTCTGCAAACCGCATACGCCCGCTTTCCTGCATTGGCAAAATATTTTCCTTCAGAAAAGAGGCTTTTTCACGCTCGTTTGGCAAAGTTGCCCACTCCCAGTGTTGCTCATTTGACCATAACGTAGCATTTTTAAAAGCGGGCACCAGCTTCTCTCCTTCTCTTGCAATCGTACCACCGCAGTGATCAAAATGAAGGTGTGTGTGAAAAACATCTGTTATATCATCTTTTGTAAATCCTTTATTGGCTAAAGAACTTTCCAAAGTGTCGTTTCCGTGCAGGTAGTAATGCCTAAAAAACTTCGGGTCTTGCTTATTGCCCATTCCGGTATCAATCAAGATTCTTCTCTCTCCTGTATCAATCAGCAAACATCTTAAAGCCCAGCTACACATATTATTCTCATCGGCGGCATTTAGTTTGTTCCAAATGCTTTTAGGTACAACCCCAAACATTGCACCGCCATCCAATTTAAAAAAGCCCGCATTGATCGAATAAAGTTTCATCTTGCTATATTTAACACCTGCACTTGTTTTTCTTTTCTCAATGTGACGAATAAACAAACCAGGCCAGCTATAAAAAATATGATTAACCCAAGTACAGAGTTGCGCATATTACCAGTTAGTTGCTGTACAAGACCAAAGCTAAACATGCCAATTACAATAGCTATTTTTTCTGTTACATCGTAAAAGCTAAAGAAGGATGCAGTATCATGTGTCTCAGGCATTATTTTGCCATAGGTCGATCTGCTTAATGACTGTATTCCTCCCATAACTAAACCCACCGACACAGCAATCATATAAAACTGAAACTCTGTAGTAATAAAATAAGCAGCTATACATATCAGTACCCAAATGAATACAACTAAAATGAGTACCTGGAAATTACCAAATATCTGAGAAAGTTTTGCCATGATGTAAGCACCGGCAATCGCCACAATTTGTATGATCAAAAGAGAAATAATTAATTTAGGAGTGGGTAAACCAATAACCTGGCTGGCAAATAAAGTAGCAGCCAGCATCACTGTCTGTACTCCCATGCTATAAAAGAAAAAAGACAATAAATAGCTTTTCAATACAGGCATTTTTTTGACCCTTAACCACACTTTGTTTAACTCGGCGAAACCATTGATAAAAATATTATTGCTTTTGTTTTGGAGCGCCGGAGTTCCTTTTGGTAGTCGTGCAAATGTTATTTGTGCAAAGCTCATCCACCAAATACCAACAAGCAAAAAAGACAATCGTGGAGCAAAAGAACTGTCTTTTATACCAAACCATTCCGGTTTCAATACGAATGCAAAGCAAATTAGTTGCAGCAATATGCTTCCAATATATCCGTAGGCAAACCCTTGTGCACTCACCTTGTCCTTATCTTCATCCGCTGCTATCTCAGGCAAGTAGGAATTATAAAAAACCAGACTGCCACAATAGCCGATGGCTGCAAGTATGCAACCAATAATACCAAGCGAAAGGGTTTGTATATTAAACCAATATAAGGCGCAGCATGATAGACCGCCGAGATAGCAAAAGAACTGCATAAACGCCTTTTTGTTTCCCTTATAATCTGCAATTGAAGAAAGAACAGGTGAAATAATCGCAATTAAAAAATAAGCAGTCGCAATTGCATAGTTATATAAAGATGCACTTTCAAATTCTGCTCCTAAAAATTGTATTTTGTGGCTAACCAAGTCTCCGCTTCTAGTAGTAGTGATAGCATCGTAATACGCGGGAAAAATGGTTGTTGTAATGACAAGATTATAAGCACTGTTAGCCCAATCATACATAGCCCAGCCATTAATAACTTTTTTAGAAGCAGTTTGCATAAACGCTTTTTTGGTTATTTAAAGATAGGTAAGTAGAAAGATGAATTATAGTGAAACTATGTCAATTTGCTTCCTTTTTTAGCTTGTTTAAAAGCAGCAGTTTTAAACCATTCAAGACTACTTTAAATATCCGATAAAAATAAGTGTAAGCAAAGCAGCACCGACAATGATACGATACCATCCGAAAAGTTTAAAACCGTACCTCTGAAGAAATGAAATAAAAAATTTTATAGCAAGCAATGCAACAATGAACGCAACCAGGTTACCAACCCCCAGCATTATAAGGTTTTGCTTGTCCTTTAAAACTTCAGGATGTTCTTTAAACGTCTTCAACAACTTATAACCAGTAGCCGCAGCCATAGTGGGTACCGCTAAAAAAAATGAAAATTCCGCTGCAAGTCTGCGCGTAAGTTTTTGTTGCATTCCACCGATTATAGATGCAGCACTGCGGCTTACACCAGGTATCATAGCAATACACTGCCATAGACCAATCATAAAAGCTTTGGTGTAAGTAATATTGCGCTCTTTATCAATGGTTGGTCTGTCAAATACTTTATCAATAAATAACAAAACAAATCCACCTGCAAGCAGTGTTATTGCAACGGTTGTAGGACTGTCGAGTAATTCATCGATTTTATCAGATAGCAAAAAACCGATACCTAAAGCAGGAATAACGGCAACTATTAGTTTTAGGTAAAACTGCCATTTTGAAAAATTGAAAAACCTCCTCCAATACAGAACAACGACACTTAATATTGCTCCCAGTTGAATGGCAATAGTAAACAGTTTTATAAATACATCATCTTTAGGCAGCAATAATAACCTTTCGGTTATGATCATGTGTCCGGTAGATGAAATGGGTAAAAATTCTGTTATTCCTTCGACAACGGCAATTATTATGCTTTGAATAAGAGTCATGAGATTCGTTTCAGCTTTTGGTTATTGTGAGAAATAATTAAAAAAGGCGATGAGTCTCATCGCCTGAAATAATTATAAAAAAGTATTATGATTGAGCTTTAGGTCTTTTAAAAATTGCGTAAATCTCAATAACCAATCCGGCAAGAATAAGTATAGGAGCAATTGTAATACGCGTTGTGCTATAAACAAGTTTAGTATCGAATTGACCTGGATCAGGATTTTTACCACCTGACATCACAAACATGCCGATGGCAATAACAATTACTCCAATAATCATCCATTGATAATTTTCTTTTTCGAATAACGGCAGCTTAACTGTTTGCTTCGCAGCAGTTTCTTTTATTGTTGATGTTTGTGAAGTATAAACTTTTTTTTCAGCCATTTCTTGTTTTTTATAGATGTAAAGTAAAACATTTAAAAGCAGACGGATTTAATAAGAAACTGCGAACTCCTAATAAAGGTCATCCAAACTCATCTTTAGATATTTCAAAACACTGCGATGAGTGCTGAATAAGGATATGCCCACGCCTATTAACACCATACCTCCAAAAAGAATAAGTGTCAGTCTTGTGTCTCTGATAATGCCTAACTGAGGAAACTGTCTCTCTGCCCAATTTATAAGTATCAGTAATAAGACAATTGCAATTATTGAACTGATTAGTCCGTTTAATACTGCCCTTAAATCCATAGGACGTGCAATAAAGCCACGGGTTGCACCTACCATTTGCATTGTTTTTATAAGAAAGCGATTACTAAACATAGCGAGACGAATGGTATTATCGATGCTTACAATTACAATAGTACAAAGCACAACAGCAACCACAACAAAAATCAAAGCAAGTTTTCCTGATCGTTCGTTTAGGTTATTTACCAGTGTTCTCGGATATTGAAGCTCATTTAACTGGTTACCAAATTTGCCGACAATATCAGCAGAAATCTTATTAAGGCTGTCCCGGTTTACATACGTAGCCGGCGCATAAAAATCTATACTTTCAGGCAAAGGATTGTAGTCTAAAATCTTAGCCCATTCTTCATTATTGCCTTCTTTCCCCCAGATCTCTTTTGCCGCCTCTTTGTTTATATACCTAACATTTCTGGCGTAAGGTTGGGCAGCTATATACTTCTGTATTTGGGCAATCGTATCTTTATCAGCGGTGCGCAGGTAAGCACTTATTCGAATATCCTCTTTAAAAGAAGATCCGGCAGATTTAAAGTTTAGAAATATCCAACCTAAAATTCCCATTATTAAAAGTACGAGTGCGACGCCGACAATGCTATAAATATAGCTTGGCTTACTGCGCTTGCTCGAAGCTTTTCCAAATTGCGACATGTTGGTAATTTGAGTTTAGTACGGTTGCAAATGTAGTGGATTGAGCTCTAAAAGCTTACTTTTGCCCCACTTACAGCTTTGATTAAAGCAGGTAAATTACATACTTGCTGCATCAAAGCAGTTAAAAAAGTGTTAGTGTTTCTAAAGCTGCTTTGCTGTGAAATAAAATTGCAAAAAACAAAGGAATAACTCTAAATAAAAAGCCTGCCTTTTCTATGAAGTAAAAGGATCAGGCGTAAGGTAATATGGAATACAACTACAGAGCAATCGAAAAAAAGTGGCAAAAGGAATGGAGAGATAGCGGGGCTTATAAAGTGAGCAATAGTAGCGATAAGCCTAAATTTTATGTGTTGGATATGTTTCCCTATCCAAGCGGGGCTGGCCTGCATGTTGGTCATCCGTTAGGGTACATCGCCAGTGATATTTATGCGCGGTTTAAAAGACTAAAGGGTTACAATGTATTGCATCCGATGGGTTTCGACAGCTTCGGGTTACCTGCAGAACAATATGCACTCGAGACTGGTCAACATCCGGCTCTAACAACTGAAAAAAATATAAATCGCTACAAGGAACAATTAGATAACATCGGTTTCTGTTATGATTGGAGTCGAGAAGTAAGAACCAGCGACCCAGGTTATTATAAATGGACGCAGTGGTTCTTCCTGCAATTGTTTGATAGCTGGTACAATAGGAAAAATCAAAAAGCAGAGAGAATAAAGGATTTGGTTGATATTTTTAAAGCAGAGGGAAACACAAATAGCGAATGCCCCGGTGACAAAAAATTGAGATTTACCGCGGAAGAATGGAATGGTTTTGACAACCAAAGGCAGCAGGAAATTTTGATGGATTATCGTCTTGCCTTTTCTGCATTTGGAGAAGTAAACTGGTGCGAAGCGCTCGGTACCGTGCTTGCAAATGATGAGGTTGTAAATGGAGTAAGTGAGCGAGGTGGGCACATTGTAGTAAAGAAAAAAATGCGTCAATGGTATTTACGCATAACTGAGTATGCCGACCGATTATTGCAGGGTTTAGAGCAAGTGGATTTCAGTGACTCGATGAAGGAGATGCAAAGGAATTGGATTGGAAAGAGTATGGGAGCAGAGATTTCATTTCGCCTCACCCCTGGCCCCTCTCCTCACGGAGAGGGGATTCGAGATACTTCTGAAGAAATGTCGGGGCATTTCTTCAAATCGGGCAATCAAAAGTTTTGGAAAACTTTAAAGGAGTACGGAAGAGACAATCGGAAAAATGCGACGCAATCGGAGGATTTACTATGGCAAAATTTAAGAAATAATCAGCTTGATATTAAGGTAAGAAGACAACATGCTATAAATGGCTTTATTGCTGACTTTGCTTTAATGGAAATCAAACTGGTCATTGAGATTGATGGTGATTATCACAATGAACAAGAGCAACAAGAGTACGATGAAGCGAGGACAAAATATTTACATGAGTTTGGTTTTGACATTCTTCGCTTTACAAATACTGAAGTATTAGAACAGACACAAAGTGTCGTTGGGACAATAAAAAAAGAGGTTCAAACCCGGCGACAGATAAAACGTGAAGCGGCTGCTTCCCCCCTTCTCCGCAAGGAGAAGGGGTCGGGGGATGAGGCTACTCTCGTCGTTTACACCACCCGCCCCGATACCATTTTCGGAGTAGACTTTATGGTGATCGCTCCGGAACATGCACTTGTTCCCAAAATAACTTCCCAAGAGCAAAAACCAGCAATTGACAAATACCTTGACTATGTAAAAAGCCGGAGCGAAAGAGAACGTCTTGCTGAAGTAAAATCTATCACAGGAGCATTTACAGGTGCATATGCCATTAATCCTTTTAACGGCCGTCAAATTCCTATTTGGATTTCAGAGTATGTGCTGGCTGGTTATGGTACCGGAGCTATTATGGCTGTTCCTTGTGGCGACCAACGAGATTTTGCTTTTGCAAAGCATTTCGACATTCCCATTACAAACATTATCGGTGATGCTTATAATGGTGAAGAAGCTAACCCAACAAAAGATGCTACTTTACAAAACTCAGATTTTCTTGATGGGAAGGTGATGCGCGATGCAATCGATATAGCGATTGACAAACTGGAAGAAATGGGCATTGGCAAAAGACAGGTAAACTATAGAATGAGAGATGCCGGTTTTAGTCGTCAGCGTTATTGGGGCGAACCTTTTCCGATAGTATATAAAGGAGGTGTTGCATTTGCTTTAGATGAAAGTCAATTGCCGGTTGAATTGCCTTATGTGGATACTTACAGTGCCGGCCCGGAAGGTGAAGGCCCATTAGCTAATCTTGCGGATTGGATCATAGCGCCGGGAGGTGGAACCCGGGAAACGAATACAATGCCAGGCTATGCAGGTTCATCGTGGTATTTTCTGCGTTACATGGATCCGCACAATGAGGCGGTTTTTGCAGACAGAAAAGCAACAGATTACTGGAGCCAGGTGGATTTATACATCGGCGGAACAGAGCATGCTGTGGGACACTTATTGTACAGCCGCTTATGGACGAAGGTTTTGTTCGACCTAGGTTACATTGGCTTTGAGGAGCCTTATAAGAAGTTGGTTAACCAAGGAATGATCGGTTCCTTTATAAAAAATATTTACAGATTAAATTTTAATTATAAAATTGGTGATGGATCAGGAATGGTCAATGTAAATCAATTTATTGAAGAATTTGGTGTTCATCCAGAACATTACAAAGCTGATATTCCAAACATCTTCATAAGTAAAGAAATAGCTGGTAGAATTGATAGTAACTCCATCAATGAAAAGGATAAACGCCTTATTGATGAGGCAATTGAAAAAGCTATGAAAATCAAAGAAAATATTGCGGGTACTCTATTTTTTGATAAATATAAAATAACAGGAATACCTGTAGAAACATTTCTTGTCGAAGATGATAAGTTAGTAATTGAAAGTTTTAAAGTGCACTCCCGACTGGGAAATCAAAATAGCATTTTTGTTTCCTCATGTAATACTTTTCATTGTGGGAGTGAGTTAGGAAAAATGAGCAAACGATATTACAATGTCGTCAACCCCGATGATATTGTAGAACGTTTTGGTGCAGACACATTTCGCATGTATGAAATGTTTCTTGGTCCTGTTGAGCAAAGCAAACCATGGGATACAAAAGGAATTGAAGGAGTTCACCGCTTCTTACGTAAGTTTTGGAGATTGTTTGCGGATGAAACAAAAGGGTTAATTGTAACAAATGACGCGGCAACACCGGCTGAATTAAAAGTCTTGCACAGAACGATTAAGAAAATTGAAGAAGATACAGAACGTTTTAGCTTTAATACTGCTGTAAGTGCTTTCATGGTTTGTGTGAATGAACTAAACGATCTGAAATGTCATAAAAAAGAAGTGCTTCAGTCTTTGCTGGTTTTAATTACTCCGTATTCTCCGCACATAGCGGAAGAGCTTTGGAAGTTATTAGGTAATGAGGGAAGTGTTCTCGATGCATCTTTTCCAAAATTTGAAGAAAAGTATTTGGTTGAAAGCAGTAAAGAATACCCAATCAGCATCAACGGAAAACATAGAACCAACATTAACATCGCGTTGGATGCTATACAACCGGTAGTTGAACAGATCGTCTTATCAAACGAAGTTGTACAAAAATGGCTCGATGGGAAAGCACCAAAAAAGATCATTTTTGTAAAAGGGAAAATGATTAATGTGGTCATTTAAAGCCCTTAAGGCTCGATACAAAATGGTACCATCCCCCCTACACAATGCACTGCAAAAGAACGGCACTACTTTTCATACGGTAGTGCCGTTTGATGCAACAAAGGATCAATTACTTCAGCTTGATTTTACCGCCGCAAACACTTCGCTGACCGAGGAAATATTAGCTAATACAGATTCTTTTGCGCAATATATAGACCAACAACTAGGTACAAAATACAAGTATGGTATTGGTGGCTATGCTGAGCATAGAACCATCTACTCCCGAAGCAGCAGGTTTGATGGAACAGAAGAGCCACGCCGGCTACACCTCGGAATTGACATTTGGGGGCCTGTCGATACGCCCATTTTTGCTGCCTTGGGCGGCTATGTTCATAGCTTTTGTTTTAATGACTTTTTTGGTGATTATGGCGCTACGATCGTTTTGCAACACCAGATAGAAGGCGTCTCTTTTAACACCCTCTATGGTCACCTAAGCCTAAAAGACATCTCAGGTCTTATAGAAGGACAATATATAAGTCGCGGCGTTGAATTTGCGCACTTTGGTCCACCTAAAGAAAATGGTTATTGGCCTGCCCATCTTCATTTTCAAATAGTAACAGAGATGCATGAAAAGAAAGGTGATTATCCCGGTGTGTGCAAGTATTCCGAAAAAGACAAATACCTCAACAACTGCCCTGATCCTGATGCTATTTTGCAAATGATGCAATATGCAGTCAAACGAGAAAAAAGTTAAATAAAACTCACCACTGTTGAACGGAGCGCAATAATGATGCACAAAGATGTTAGCAGATAACAAAACAAAATCAAGGCATTACGCCTTCAGCAACTTAAAAGCGTGCATCCACTCATTTTTCAGAAAACCGGGAATACACCACAAAATACACAAAGGTTCAATTGCTCTTGCAGCTTCCATGGTTCCCATATCTTCGGCATCCCAACCAAAGTCTTCTAAAATGGCTGAAACCTGTTCTTTCGCTGCCACATCGTTTCCGCAAATAAACATTGTGGGTATTTGTCCTTTAAGGTTTGGCTTATACATCAGTGCGTTGCCAACACTGTTGAACGCTTTCACCACATTCGCTTCAGGTATAAGTTGCTGAACCCGCTCCATCAGCGATTCGTTTATATCCGTAAAGTATTTAAGTACTCCCCTGGCAGGTGGCTCTGGAGCTAACGGGTTTGTAGTATCTATAACAGTTTTACCTGAAAAATTCGCTATACCCGCCATCTTAACTGCGTCTTCCACTGCTGCTCCTGTCGTTGCAAGTATGATTATTTCTCCGTAGGATGCTGTTTCGTCAAACGTTCCTGTGTTAGCAGTGGGGTTTTGCTCTTTCCATTGTACCACTTCTGCTTTAGACGTGTTTCGTGTTCCAAGCATCACATCATTTCCTTCGGCAAGAAATGCTTTTGCCAATACTTGTCCCACAATGCCCGATCCAATTATGCCAATTTTCATTAGTTTCGGTTTTAGCTTAATAGAATAAGTAGTTTTACAACAAGATAATCATAACAATGGCTAATCCAAACTTAAATAGTGGAAAAGAAAATGTGTCGGCAGCAGAAGCGGAGTTTGAAAACAATATAAGGCCAAAAGAAATTGAAGACTTTGCCGGTCAGCCACAATTAATAGAAAACCTTAGCATATTTATAAAAGCTGCGAAACTGCGTGGAGAGGCTTTAGATCATATTTTATTTCACGGTCCCCCCGGATTGGGTAAAACGACTCTTAGTCGCATTGTTGCAAATGAATTGGGTGTAAACATAAAAGAAACCAGCGGACCGGTAATAGAAAAACCGGGAGATCTTGCAGGACTGCTTACAAATCTGGAAGCGAATGATGTGCTTTTTATTGATGAAATACACCGCCTTAGTAATGTGGTGGAAGAATACTTGTATGCAGCTATGGAAGATTTCAGATTAGATATTATGATCGACTCCGGCCCCAACGCAAGAAGTATTCAAATAAATCTAAATCCTTTCACCCTTGTTGGAGCGACAACAAGAAGTGGATTGTTAACCGCTCCTCTTTTATCGAGGTTTGGGATAAAGTGCCGGCTTGAGTATTACAATGCAGACGTACTAAAAAAGATCGTTGAGCGAAGCGCTGGTATTTTAAATACTGAGATTACAAGTGAAGCATCTTATGAAATTGCCCGTCGCAGCCGCGGCACTCCCCGTATTGCAAATGGCTTATTAAGAAGAGTGCGTGATTTTGCCCAGGTACTAAGCGATGGCAAAATTGAAATTGCTATTGCTCAGCATGCTTTGAAAGCGCTAAACGTAGACCAACACGGTCTCGACGAAATGGATAATCGGATACTTTTAGCAATTATTGAAAAGTTTAAAGGTGGCCCGGTGGGTCTTACAACTATCGCCACAGCAGTGGGCGAAGAGCCGGGAACATTGGAGGAAGTATATGAGCCGTTCTTAATTCAGGAAGGTTTTATGCAAAGAACTCCGAGAGGTCGTGAAGTCACCCTAAGAGCCTATGAACATTTAGGAAAACGGGTACAGGGACAAACAGGTGGAATGTTATTTTAGAAACCCGATTTCAATAAACAGGTGCATTTGTTGCAATTGCCTCAAAAGGAAAAAGCCCACAAAGATACTGGTGGGCTTATTTGAGTCTCAGTAAAGTTCTTATGGTGCTACCAGCCTAAATCCATTTCCGTGGATATTTACAATCTCGATGTTCGGATCATCTTTCAAATATTTACGAAGTTTTGCAATGTATACATCCATACTTCGTCCGTTGAAATAAGTATCGCTACCCCAGATTCTTTTTAGTGCCTGCTCACGCGCCAACAAATCATTTTTATGCTCTGCCAGCATCTTCAACAGCTCATTTTCTTTGGGAGAAAGAGTTTGCATTATACCTGTATGGCTCAGCTCCCGAAGTTTCGGGTTGAAGTGAAACTCACCCAGATCAAATTCTATATTTTCATTGATCCGGTTTTCTTCTTCGTTACGCTTTAAAATTGCTTTTATCTTCAATAGCAACACTTCACTATCGAAAGGCTTGGTAATATAATCGTCGGCACCTAATTTATATCCTGCTATAATGTCTTCCTTCATCGTTTTTGCACTTAGGAAAAACAAGGGAATATCAGGATCAACATCACGAATTTCTTCGGCAAGCGTAAACCCATCCATGTTTGGCATCATGACGTCTAGCAGGCATATGTCAAATTTTTCCCGTTGAAATGCAGCTAGTCCTAAACGTCCGTCTCTTTCAAGTATCACACTATAGTCATTCAGCTCAAGGTAATTTTTAAGGACCATACCTAAGTTGGTATCATCTTCACATAGTAGCACTTTGTATTTTCTGCCTTCCATGATATATTTTTTATTTTAGTTTTAAAGATAGAATTAAAGCAGAGGCATTACAACTAATTGATTTCTAATTTTTATTGCAAATACCCAACCATCCTTATCTCCTCCCTTTTTTATTTGCAATCGATCCATGCTATAAACAACAATTGGTCGTAAATCTTTTCATAGAGCCATTCAACTCATTTTGTTTGTAAAAATTATGCCACCTGAGATCATGCGTTCCCTTCTCACCACTTGGCTATGCTTTAGCGAATTAGACAGTAGTTGTTTAATTTTGCCATTCATCTAATATAGAGTATGTTACTTACCCAGGATAATAAACTAAAGAAGATTATAGTAATCGGTGACAGAGTATTGATAAGGCTTGCCAGGGCTGAAGATAGAACCCAAAGTGGCTTGTATCTACCGCCAGGGGTGCAGGAAAAAGAAAAAGTGCAGCAAGGCTATGTAATTAAAACAGGTCCCGGTTATGCCATTCCGCTGCCGGTTGAGAGTGAACCGTGGAAGAATGAGGAGGAGCAGGTAAAGTATATTCCTTTGCAGGTAAGGGAGGGAGATCTCGCTATTTTTCTTGCAAATGGCGCAACAGAGGTCTTGTACGAAGGCGAGAAATATTTTATTGTTGCCCAGGCCGCCATTTTAATGCTCGAGCGTGATGAAGAACTGTAACGTTTTTGTACTTAGCTTTAGTTCTGTTAATCATACATCGTCACTCACTTATACTTGTAACACACTGTTCGACATTTTTTTTGCTGCTTAAAGCAGCAAAAAAAATGCTTTAACGGAGGAAAAGATAAAAAGAGTAAAATTACAAGTATGGGACGCATTATCAGACTGGTGCGAAAACCAAATTAACCTCTTGAGAATAGTCTATACAGATTTTTTCTGCGGCAGGTGTACGAAACGATATTGATGAGCGGTAAGTTTTCGCACGGTCTGGTCTGGCGGCATCCATTAGAAAATCAACAAAAAGGCACAAATATTCTCCTCACAATAGAAAAAATAAATCTTACATGTCGGATAAGCAAAAGTTTGTAGAGCTCATTGCATCGGGATACTCCTTTAAAGGTGAAGCAATAAAAATTGGCAGGGCGATGCTCGATGGAGAAGTAGTACCGGAAGCAGATGTGTTCGTTCCCCTGAAGACAATGAACAGGCATGGGCTTATATCAGGGGCAACAGGAACGGGTAAAACAAAAACACTTCAGATGATGAGTGAATTGTTAAGCAATGCGAGTGTACCCGTTTTACTAATGGATATAAAAGGAGACCTGAGCGGTATAGCGATGCCAGGAAGCATTAACACAAATGTGACTGAGCGTTGCGAAAAGCTCGGGCTTTCTTATACTCCAACAAAATATCCTGCAGAGTTGCTAACGCTGAGCAATGAAAAAGGAGTGAGTTTGAGAGCAACTGTAAGTGAGTTTGGGCCAGTATTGCTTTCTAAAATACTAGGATTGAATGATACGCAGGCAGGTTTAGTTGCCATTATATTTAAGTATTGCGACGACCATAAGTTGCCATTGCTCGACCTTAAAGATTTCATTAAAGTACTTCAATACATCGGCAACGAAGGAAAGGCAGAGATAGAACAGAATTATGGTAAAATAGCCACGACAACCACAGGCACTATCTTAAGGAAAGTGGTGGAATTGCAACAACAAAAGGCAGATATTTTCTTTGGAGAAAAAAGTTTTGAGGTAGAAGATCTGATGAAAATAAGCGATGATGGAAGGGGAATGATCAATATTTTAAGAGTTACGGATCTGCAGGATCGACCGAAACTGTTTTCTACATTTATGCTTCAAATGCTTGCCGAACTGTACGCAATAAGCCCTGAAGAAGGCGACCTGGATAAGCCGAAACTGGTAATGTTTATAGATGAAGCACACCTGATATTTCAGGAAGCAAGCCAGGCCCTGATGCAACAAATTGAAACGGTCATCAAACTGATACGCTCTAAAGGAATTGGAATTTTCTTCGTTACACAAAACCCTATGGATGTACCGGCAGGTGTACTAAGTCAGCTAGGAATGAAGATTCAACATGCCTTGCGTGCCTTCACAGCGGCGGATCGTAAAGTCATCAGGCAAACAGCGGAAAATTATCCTGAAACGTCCTTTTACAAAACAGATGAACTGATAACACAAATGGGAATTGGAGAAGCGCTCGTTACTACATTGAACGAAAAGGGTATTCCTACACCGCTCGTTCATACGATGCTGGCTCCTCCTGAAAGCAGAATGGATATTTTAACCGAGCAGGAAATTGATACAATTGTTAGGGAAAGTAAGTTGGCAGCTAAGTACAACACGATAATAGATAGCGAAAGTGCGTACGAAATATTAAGCGCAAAGCTGGAGCAAGCGGCAAAAAGTACCTCAAAACAGGCAGAAGAGAAAAGAGAAGAAAAAGAGAAAAAAAGCGGTAAAAAAGAAGAAAGCTTTTTTGATAATCCGCTGGTAAAAAGTGCAGGGAGAACGGCAGCTAATATGATAACCAGAAGCTTACTTGGAGCTTTAGGCATGGGCGGTAGAAGCCGGGGAACTAAAAGCTGGTTTTAACACAAATTCGGCGGAGACATTTTCCTTTCCGCCAGATTTTAAACTAATTTCTTGTTTCTATAGTATTAACCTTTGGCTTGGCCCGCTTATAATTATCTGCCTGTAAGTTCTATGAACCCTTTTTCATTCACGGTAATTTTTCGTTCATCCTGCAAATAATCCAGCACTTTCCATAACTTTTCTTTTTTAATGCCCTCTAGTTGATGCAGCAATTCTTTTATTTCAATTGCTCCACTTATTGATTGTACGATTCTTTCGCTGATTAATGCAAACTCTTCTCTCGTAAGTTCTACATTTTTTTGCTTTAAACAAATATCACAATATCCGCATTTAACCATATGGACATCTCCAAAATACTGTCCTATGTACTGACTTCTACAAAAGACATCAAGCAGTATATATTTTTCCATTGCGTCTATTCTCAATTGATACTGTTGCTTCCTTTTAAGATAATCTTCGTGGTGGAATATAAGGTGCTCCGCAGGAGCGCGCCCTTGCATAAAGAATATTTGGGGCATTTCTTTCTGAGGTTGATATTGGATGATGCCAAACGCCTCCAATTCTTTCAACTGACCCGACAGATCGTCTGCAGATAAATTAGTTAGGCGAGATAAAAGTTTTTCGTTTATTGAGACCTCATTATCAAAAATTCCTTCGTAGCTGCGCAGCAAATATTTTATTAAATTTTCAAGATGTGGATGAGACGCTTCAAAAGTGTTCAGTTGATCTTTACTACATGTAAAATTAATTTTAGCAGGAAGGAAGACTTGCTCATTGAATGATAGAATGCCCTCCTGTTCCTGCGCTTTGATTGCATTTATAACAAGGAATATATCAAGCTTAAAGTTGAGCACAAATTCGTTGAGATTAAAGTCGTAGTACATATTCTCGCCGCTGCCCACAGGTATCTGTAGATAGTTAGCCAGGGCCTGGTAAACCTTCCTGATTTGCACTACATCCGGATACTTAATCTCTGGTAATTTTTTCAATTCGATAAGTTCCATCTGAGTGTAAAGCAAAACTGCGAAAGCTCGTTTACCATCTCTGCCTGCACGACCGGCTTCCTGGTAATAATTCTCGAGATTATCAGGAATATCCATATGAACTACAACTCTCACATCGGGTTTGTCTATTCCCATTCCAAAAGCGTTGGTACAAACAATTACTCTTGTTTTGTTTTGAATCCAGTCTTCTTGTTTTTGGCTTCGCTGCTCTTGTTTTAGACCGGCATGATAAAAATCAGCCGAAATATTATTTAGCCTTAGCAGATTAGCAATCTCTTTTGTTCTTTTTCGGTTGCGGCAATAAACAAGGGCGGTTCCGTGCACTTTGTGCAAAATTTCCAGCAGTTTATTAAACTTGCTCTCAGCCTTAAAAACACTGAATGAAAGGTTAGGCTTTTCAAAAGATTG
>JBBPZJ010000085.1:0-42030 GCA_038199395.1 Chitinophagales bacterium | reverse complement strand
TGTAAAGCGATGAAAGGAAGCTGATGGCGATATTGATGCAGCCAGGGAAGCCAGAAAGAAAAATTCTGACCGAAATGAATTGTACTGATTGCAGCAAATCCCTTTTTCTGTAGAGATTCATCGAGGATCATTCTTCCTAAAGGTTCATTGTTTGTTACCTGCAGAATAAGAGCGCCATTATCTTTTAATAAGGGTTCAATAAAGCTTTGTCTGTA
Organism: Chitinophagales bacterium; assembly: GCA_038199395.1. Taxonomy (GTDB): domain Bacteria; phylum Bacteroidota; class Bacteroidia; order Chitinophagales; family Chitinophagaceae; genus Segetibacter. The sequence goes on along the minus strand of JBBPZJ010000085.1, from coordinate 41,815 downwards.
GCTCTGCCACGACGTGCCATCAAGGTCCAATTTTTTATTAACAGAGGCAGGAGCGATGTAATCCATGATGTGGCTGAATGTTCCCTGCCCCTGCACAGTTACAGTTTTGCCATAAGCTTCATCAGACTGAAAAAATGTTACAGGCACCTTTTTTTCATCAGCAATCTTTTGCGCAGTTGCTCTCCATGTCGGGCTTGAATTTTTGGTACCCCAAAGATTGATGTGTAAACTATCCGCCAGCATCACTGCCTCTGCCGGACTGCCTGTACCACTTGCTTCAAACTGAACAGTAAAGATTTTAAGGCCTGAAAGATTAGTTGCTTTTTTCTTAGGATGACTTGCAAAATGGGCAGTCTCTAATACAGAAAAAGCATTTAGCGCCTTCAGGGCATCTATTGCATAAAAAGTAGACATGGGTGTCGATGGCAATCCGGGACGGTTTCCGAATCCTCCGTCATCATTGTGCAATGAAATAAGGTAGCGGATACAGGCAGCTTTATCAGCAGGTTCTGCTGATAATAACTGCAAAGCTTTTATGGCAGCCCAGGTATAAGCAACTTCATCATTCCCTCCTGTTAAAGGATCAGGCTGGTGTGTAAAACCTCCGTTTTTCAACTGGCAGGATTTTATCCAGTTGATTGTTTGCGGCCCTTTTTCATCTTTGCTATTTAATTGCTGCCATCCATATAAACCCCAGTAAGTATTTATAATATTGCCATTTCCGCCATCTGTTGCAGGTGCATTGTTAAAACTTCCGTTCTCTCTTCTTCTTGATTGTATGTAGCTGGTGAAATGCTCTGATACATCCTGCAAAGAAACATTGAGCAAACTACGGCAAACGGGAGTCATCATTTCCTGCAGAAATACAGGATAACCATGATCTTCAAAGTTGGACACTTTATTGTTTTGAGGCTTCCATGCAACTACCTGGTTTTTAAATGACGAGATATCACCTTTTAGCCAAACAATACTTCGCATTTGCTGATATACCAAATCTCTTTCTTCTGTTCCGCTTGGTCCGGCTTCAATGTTCTTACCATGTTGGGGATGATGGGTTTTTACAAAAAAAATCAGCTTTTCCCTGTTTGAAGGAAGTTGATTCAAATCATATAATATTCCGATAACAGCAAATGTTGGCGTTAAATGAGAGTCGGGCTGATCTTCCCAGCCATAACCACCATCAGGCTTTGCAAGATGATTTTGAATATAACTTAATGTTGCTGTTTTCCATGCAGATTGGGCTTTCAGAAAAACAGGACATGCAGAACTTAAACTTAATACTACTCCAATTATCCAATAAAACTTTAAGCAGGATTTGATCATTATATTTTTTTTGAAGCAGAATTACTGCGTCTATTACCAATTGCTCTGAACTTAGTCAGGCTTATCTTATCTGTTTTGGGGATGTCCCTTTCTTAATAATGCTGATAAGTCTTTAACCGTCGAAGACAATTTGAGGTCAGCAGCAAGGTTAGTTATTTCGCCCTTGTCATTTTCTTCATCATACAACTCTGTTCCTGCTTTTCCTTCGTCCCATTCTGTATATCGCCATCTTTCTGTACGAATACTTCCTCCCATTAACTTTCCCCTTGAAACCTGGGTTAACGCAGGTCTGTTCCATACTGCTGCAGGGTTTTGCAACAATGGTTTCAAGCTAATTCCTGATAGTTTTTGAGTTACTTTCAAATGGCACAAATCAGCAAGTGTGGGATAAAGATCAAGTAATTCAACAGTTCGCTGAGATGCCTTTCCTTTTACCCCACCCGGCACAGAAATGATCATGGGTACTCTTGCAGCATTTTCAAAAAGACTTTGCTTCATCCACTGTCCATGCTGCCCAAGATTATAACCATGATCACTCCATAATACTATAATTGTATTATCCGATAATTTTAGTCTGTCCAGTGCATCTAATACCCTGCCTAATTGAGCATCCATAAATGATATTGCCGCATGATAACCCTGAATAGCTTCTTTGCGTTTAGCTTCGCTTAAGCCCCAGTTGGCAGGTTTTGTAAAAAGTGCTGCCTTTGGTATATCATCCAGATCGTTCGCCGGTTCTTCAGGTAAACGAATCTTATCAACAGGATATAAATCAAAGTATTTTTTAGGAGCTACATACGGCGTATGCGGCCTGAAAAAACCTACTGCCAGGAAAAAAGGCTTATTCTTATTTTCGTCCATTAACTTAATTGCTTCGGTAGCCACTTTACCATCTGTTTGCTCTTCATCTGTACCATCTGCCGCATAGTACGATAATGCTGATCCAAGACTGCGGGCAGGTGTTAGATTTATTACTTTGTTTTGCTCTGCTTTATCTCTTCCGATAGGATTTACCCGTTGCTCCCACGATAATGAATCATCAAGGCCATTCGTACCAATATCATTGGGTACACCATAATGAAATATTTTTCCAACTCTTGCAGAATAATATCCGTTTTTCCTGAATAGCTGCGGTAAGGTTACAACATCAGGAATATTTTGGCGGATAAAAGTTTCAAGATCAAAGATTTTGGTTTCATCAGGATTCAGACCTGCAAGTAATGAAGACCTGCTGGGGTTGCATAAAGGATATTGGCAATAAGCACGGTTAAATTGTACACCTCTTTTCGCCAACCGTTCAAAATTTGGCGTACTCATTTCGCTGTGGCCATAAATGCTCTCATCATTATTGCAATCATCTGTAGCAATAAAAAGCACATTCAATTTCTTTGCAGGAGCGGGAGACTGATGGGCAGGTTTAAAAGATATTAAACATGTAACGGTAAGCACAAATGCAATTACAGCAAACAACGCTATGTCTTTTTTGTCAAGCCCAAACTTTTTTTTATTATTCATTGTATGCTTAAAAAATTAGAAGTTACTTCTGTAATCGGCGTCCCTATGCATCCATTAGGCACTTGTATATGCAACATAGCAGCTATTGTAGGGGTAATATCAGTCATATTAACCCATCTGTTTGTGGTGCCATGCTTAATATTCCTACCCATAAATAACAATGGAATATGTGTATCGTATGGGTTCCATGTTCCGTGACTTGTTCCCGTTTTGCCCCCGGCAAACCAACCAGATTCAGGAATAATAGTAATTGATCCGCTCCGCTTAAAATTGTAACTGTTTATAAGTTTGGCTTTTATCGGTTCCGGAACCGTAGCTTCACTTACCCTATCCATATCTACCACAAATAAAACACCTGGTTGCCTTTTCAAGTAATCTATAGTAAAGTTCTTAATTGCAGAAAAATCAAGTTTGGTTTTTTCTATAACTGATAAATTATAATTGACCTGATATTCTAAACCAGAAATAACAAGATTGGCTACATCAAATTTATCTTTCAACACCTGGTTTAATTTAGCAATTATCTGATTGGTATTCCATTGCTGTGATGGAAGATTATATTGTTTTATAAAGTCAACAGAATGAGCGGCACCATGATCGGCAGTAAGAAAAACAGTATAATTATTTTTGCCAACCTTTTCGTCTAAAAATGTAAAAAAAGAAGCCAGGTCCTTGTCCAGACGTAAATAAGTATCTTCTGTTTCAATGGCATTAATACCAAACATATGTCCTACATAATCTGTAGAAGCGCAATTAATTGTAAGGAAGTCTGTGCTTGAATTGTTCCCTAATTTATTGCCTGCTATCGCTGCTTTTGCTAAATCAAGCGTTAGCGTATTCCCAAAGGGTGTACTGCGAATAACCCCATGTGAATATTTATAAACCGCACCAATATTATGTGGAAAAGCAGTTGTCTTTTCATCTCTAAACTTCCCCTCCCATAGCACATCATCTGCAGTGCTTGCGGTGTAGGTGTTAATGGGATATAGGGTATTCCAGTTATTTGCGGTTAGCTTTTCAGGCTCGTTTTGTTCATTAAACTGGTTAACCCAACCAGGCAACTCATTCATATAATAGGTACTGGAAATAAATTTGCCCGAAAAATCATCAAACCAAAAAGCACCAGTAGGTGCATGACCGGCGGGAAGAATGGAAGCCCTATCTTTTAGTGAAATCCCAATTACACGTGAATTGAAATTAGTCGCAAGCCGCAACTCATCAGTAATTGTAGAAACGAGTAAATTACGAGGCGACATTTCACCGGCGTGCGAATTACTTCCTACTGTCTTAACTGTTGAATCATCGGTACAATAAACAGATTTGCCACTAAGCTGATCTATCCAATCATTGCCGGTAATACCTGATATGGCAGGGACGGAACCGGTAAAAATAGTAGTATGCCCCACAGCAGTAGCTGAGGGCAGGTAATTAATAAAAGTATTCTCACAACTAAATCCTTCGTTAAGCAAGCGTTTAAAACCACCCGTGCTATATCTATCGTAATAACGATAAAGATAATCCCAGCGCATTTGATCAACTACAATACCTACAACAAGTTTTGGACGCTGTAAAAAAGATGCATTTGATTTTGCTTTTGATTGAGAGAAAGCAGTTGGTAAAAAGCTTGCAATTGAAATAAGAATAAAAGACAACCTTGTTAGTTGACAAAAAGCTTTCGTTAGTTTGCCTGAAAACATACTGTTTTATGTATTTAGTCTCTTTCAATAAGAGACGCTTATTAAGGATAGATACCACTTCATCGAATGTTTAAACGGAAATTATCCAGAAACTTTTACGCCCAATTATACTTCTTATAATTAAATAGAAGTAATGATAAGTATAATTAGTGTGATAGGGCAAATCTTTAACTATTAAAAAAAACTATTTGCAGGAATTGTTTTTTATCAATATACGCTCGTCCATTAAACACCTGCAAATGATTCTCTACAGGTTTTGAAGTGTAATAAAGTCTAAAAGGATTACTGATTTGTTCTTTTATTTTTGAAAGACGATGGGGGAAGCTCTTCCTTTTATTTGTCTGTTCTTTCCTGTAAGTCTGTTCTTCAAAATCCCTGCGTTCGTTTTGGTTAGCTTTAATACATTCTAAAAGTTCAGACAACTCTTTTACTTTGTCAGGATATTTTGTCGCCAGATTATTTCTTTCGCCAATATCATCTTTCAAATTATACAACTGCGGATCGGGACTATTGCCCGTTTTCATATTTTTAGCTTTAATCAATGCAGGACCGGCAGATGGTGCAATATACTTCCAGTCGCCTTTAATAATAGCTAACCCATTGCCCTGTTCAACCACGCTGGTACGACCGGTTTTAGATTTACCTAATAATGGACTGAGCATGTCAAAACTGTCAGGGCCTGCATCCTCTGTAAGCTTCTGGCCGGTGAGCTTTGCAAAAGAGGCTAAAAAATCTACCTGGCTTACCAATGCATCTGATACTGTATTTGGTTTTATTACCCCCGGCCATTTAATTATCATTGGCATGCGTGTTCCCTCATCAAACTTGCTGTACTTTCCTCCCTGCATTTGGCCGCCGGGGGTGTGGCCATTTAATTTTTCAACAGCATCATCTTTGTAGCCATCGTCGAGTACGGGTCCGTTATCGCTGCTAAAAATTACAATGGTGTTTTTGCTAAGATTAAGACTGTCGAGGGTTTTTAAAATTATGCCGGTGTTATAATCCAGTTCTAGGAGTGCATCGCCTCTTGGGCCCATCCCACTTTTTCCAACAAAACGAGGGTTAGGCACACGTGGTACATGAATGTCCTGAATGGCGAAGTATAAAAAGAATGGGCTGGCTTTATTTTCTAAAGAAGTTTTTTAGCTTTCGCTGTAATCACGTCGGCCATCAATTCATCTTTCCACCAAGCCGATTTGCCACCACTCATGTAACCAATACGGCTGATACTGTCAACAATGGTTTGATTGTGTTCATGAGAATACATCATTTTCAGCAATTCGGGATGATCCTTACCGGTAGGCTCATTGCCAACAGGATCTTTGTAACTTACTATTATCGGGTCTTTAGGATCGAGGTTTACTACCCGGTCATTTTCAACATATACACATGGAACCCTGTCAGGGGTTGCCGGAATAATAAATGAGTAGTTAAAACCTAATTCATTAGGGCCCGGTTTAATTTTCACCGTTCCAATCAGGTCCTGTTTCGGGGCCTAAACCTAAATGCCACTTGCCAACTACACCGGTATAATAACCGGCACCCTGCAGCATAGAAGCCAGGGTTGTTTGCCCGACATTAATAATGGATGAGGCATCGCCGGCGGCAATGCCGGTATTTTTTTTACGACAGGCGTAATGTCCGGTCATCATCGAATATCTTGACGGTGTGCAGGTGGATGAAGCGGCATGAGCATTAGTGAACCGAAGATCCTGTGCCGATCTTATCAATATTGGGGCGTTTTAATTTTAGTGGCCCCATCACAACTGATATCGCCATATCCAACATCATCAGCGTAAATAATTACAATATTAGGTTTTGGCCGCCCTTTGCGCATTAACTGTAACCCATGCCGACTGCATGATACCAGCGGCTGTTAAAAACAGTAGTATTTTCATTCTGTAGAATTTTAATTTGGCAGGATCCCTTCAAGAAACCGGCTTTTGAATAATCAATCCGCTGTTTTATCAGTAAAAAATGCAGTGTTTGGAACAGGTTGTTTTTCTATGTTTGGGCCACTCCATTGAAAATTTAATGAGGGTTTTCCGGTCATTTCACTTTTGTAATAAAGGCTGAAAGGATGCAACCCCGCTTTCAGGAGTATAGAAGAATTCCTTTCTGAACCACCTGCATAGCCAAAATCAGCATCTATTAACTGAGCGTCATGAATGCGAAGGAATGCCTTAGTATCTGATTTCAGATAAAAGGTATATTTCCCATCTTTTGGTACCTTAATATATCCATCGAAATATAAAATACCATTGTGACGTCCTTTGCTCACATTTACATCGGGTTTGAACGAGAAACCCCGATAAACGGGTTGAAGAGTCTCCACCCTGGGAATCCAAAGAAATTTCCCACCATATTCTTTCCATTTTACTCCCGGTTGTACTTTTGGCTTTAAAGCTGGCATGAGCGTACTGTCATAGGGACGTGGAGCAGACGGATTAGGACGGCGGACTTGCAAAACACGTGTTTCCATTAACCCTTCGAGTTTGTTTAAATCAGTTTTGCTTAATTCAGTTTTGCCCGAACTATTCATAATGATTGTATTCGTTTGTTCGATAGAAGCTGGGTAAGTGCGGGAGGGTTTTTTATCCCCTTTTACCATTAAATTATTCCTTTGTTGCGGATCTGTAACCACATTATAAATCTCGAAATTATCACCCGATGATTTCACATTATAACGAACACCTACATAATTTCCCATGCGGATCAATTGCATCTGCTCCCTTTGACGTCCACGATGATTAGGAGCGAACTCCTTATAATTAGGAGTCTTCCCCTCATTATAATATTCATTATAGACGAGACTATGAGATTGTTTCCCCTTACCTGTAAGCGAAGGCAATAGCGAAACTCCATCCATTCGGGCAGGTGCAGGTTTACCTGCCATATCCAGAAAGGTGACTGCCCAGTCATAAGAAATGCTGGGCGATGCTATAACTTTCCCGGCAGGAATATGTCCTGGCCAGTTTGCAATAGTTGGCATTCGCACACCGCCTTCCCAATCGTCGCGTTTAATGCCATCGAATGGTCCATAGCTGCCAAAAAATGTAGGATTATTGGGAACAAAACTTTTAGGCAGATACGATTCTATAGATGGACCATTATCAGAAGTATATACAATGACCGTGTTAGAATCAATCTTCATGTCTTTAAGCAATTGCATTATATCGCCTACCGCATAATCTATACGGCAATTTGCAGTGGCATATCTCTTATAGGTATCCGGCCATGGCACTTCCGGCGTTGCTGAATTATGATCATCATCATAAGTCGCGTTGTCATAATCGGGGTTTACATAAGAATCTACTTTTCCCTCAGCAGTGTTGATCATGTGACCAGGTGTGCCGGTCCATTGAATGCCCCCATTCAATCCTCCACCATCCGGATATTTTTCGGTTGGCAACTCCAGCACAGCATGAGGTGTTTCATAAGCCAGGTAGAGGAAAAATGGCTTGCTGGCTTCTTTTCCCTTTTCATGGCCGACAATGTATTTTTTAGCTGCTGCGGTCCACAAATCAGCAGTATAACATTTGTCTAACCCCGCAGCTATGTTATTGTAATTTTCCCATACTTCCTTTGGACCATCATAAAGACCTTCTTTAGGATAATGTTCATGACCGTCTTTGTGACGGATATAGCTGAAGGAATAATCAAATCCACGTTTTAAAGGATGCGCCGGCCAGGCAGAGCCGTTAGTATCCCATCTGTCATCGCCCTGTAAGCCCCACTTACCAATTATAGCAGTGCTGTAGCCCAGTTGCCGAAGTGTGGAAGGCATTGTGTAATTATCTTCCAAAGCTTTATCAAATTGATTGTCGCGAACATTAGCATGGCCCTGGCTTACACCAAGCATAATAGAGGCCCGTGAAGGAGCGCAAACCGGTGCTGCACAATAATGCTGGGTTAACATTGCACCTGTGGCAGCAAGCTTATCTAAGTTTGGTGAATATTCCCACGGCTTGCTCCTGTCGTTAGCCTTCGCCCTTTGATTCTGGAAGAAAACTCCCAGGTCGCCATACCCCTGATCGTCAACCAGGATAAAGATAATGTTAGGCCTGGCAGCCGATTTCTTAGATGACTGGTTTTGTGCAAGTAAGATACCAGGCAATAATATTAATGAGAACAGAAAAAGATACCGGAAACGATTCATTATAGTAAAATTTATTATTTTGGACATAGTGAGAATATTATTTTTTACCATCTTTTACATTGCCGAAATTATATGCCGAAATCTGAACCAGTACCGCTTCTATCATAAGGAGTGTTCGTCATTGCCAGCCTTGCGCAGGATAGAGAAGCAATCCCCTGCCAACTAGTCAACCCGTTAATGCAGGGGATTGCTTTGTGCCTTACAATGACGAGAGGTTGAAAGACTACTGCTTGCTATGGTAATAAACAACAATCCCTCATCATCACTCTTATTTTTTATACCCTGGCCTTGTCGCAGCCTTTTCAATATCATTCAATATCTTCTTCATTTTTTTAGCTTCATCAGGGTATCTGTCTATAATATTATGTTCCTCACTCAGGTCATTTTTCAAATCAAACAATTGAGGTTTTGTTGCCAGTCCCGTTTCAACCTTTTTGTTCTTTAGCCATGCAGGTGTTCCTTTGGTTTGGGGTTCAATATATTTCCAGCTACCATTTCGCAGCGCTAAAGTAAAAGATTCTTCCAGCATTGTTTGCCGCCCTGTCATTGACTTCCCTAATAAAGCCGGCAGCATATTATAACTATCCGGCGCTGCATTCGCATTTAATTTCTGCCCGGTTAAGTTGGCAAACGAAGCAAAAAAATCAACTTGGCTTACCATTGCATTGCTTATACCCGGCTTTACTTTGGAGGGCCAGTAAACAATAGTGGGTACACGTGTTCCCGCTTCATAAGCACTGTACTTACCTCCCTTAAATGGGCCTCCCGGTTTATGATCGCCCAATAATTCTTCTGACTGATCATCGTAGCCATCATTTAAAACTGGACCATTATCGCTGCTAAAAATAACTAATTTATTTTTAGTTAATCCAAGCTTATCAAGTGTTTTCATCACTTCTCCTGTTGTCCAATCCATCTGGGCAATATCGTCTCCTCTGCGGCCCAAGGTGCTTTTGCCATTCAAACGCGGATTAGGGTCGCGGGGCACATGAATATCGGAATAAGACAGATAAAGGAAGAAAGGCTTGTTTTTATTTTTGTTTAAAAAAGTTTTTGTTTTGTTCATAAGCACATCTGCTATATCCTCATCTTTCCACCATGCCGATCTTCCGCCGGTCGTATAACCGATTCGGCTGATGCCATTGATGATCGTATTGCTATGCTGGCTATCTGCTTTCACTTTCAAAAGTTCAGGATGTTCAAGCCCTGTAGGTTCATTACCAATTTTTTGATCGTAGTTCACTTCAATAGGATCTTTAGGATCGAGATTAACTACGTTATGATTTTCTACATAAACAGTAGGAACACGATCGAGCGTTGCCGGAATCAAAAATGAATAATCAAAACCAAGTTCAATCGGACCGGGCCTGATATCTCCATTCCAGTTTATAACTCCGTTTCCTAAACCCAGATGCCACTTGCCTATTACAGCGGTTGTATGTCCTGCTTTTTGTAACATGCCGGGCAAAGTAGGTGTACCGGGTCTTATTATTAAAGGAGCATCGCCGGGAAGAATAGCAGCATTATTTCTAAAGGCATAACTACCTGTAAGAATTGAAAAGCGCGAAGGTGTACACGTGGCGGCAGTACAGTGTGCATCTGTAAACTTTAATCCGTTTTTGGCCAGTTTATCTATGTTCGGCGTCTTTACACCTTTAGCGCCATAACATCCAACATCACCATAGCCTAAATCGTCGGCATAAATAATAATGATATTAGGCTTAGATGAAGTAGCCCTTTGTGAAAAAAGTGGCGTTGAGAATGCGAGAATAACTGTAATTAAAAAATTGGCTTTCATTGTAATTCTTAAGAATGGTACTTAACCTGTTCTGCCGATCTGCTCTTACACATATAATGATCTTTTTAAGATAACCCCCATTGCACGATTTACTACTGCCTGATCTTTAAAATTTTATAATTAATCTAATTTTTCACTTACTGTTGTATAGAGACCGCAAATAATAATAGATACCATTTAACAAGTATTTTTTTACTTCTCTTAAATTATTTTCGGCATGCTATAACTTCCCACTGCGTAAAAATGGGCAATAATTTTTTTGGAGCCTCCCCGTATTTCTTTGTGAGGCATTGTTGCGTCGCACACTTATACAGTTTGTTCAGTGGGCGGCAATGCACAACCTTCCCTGGAATGAAGTAAAATTTATTTTCGCTTTGATATAAATGCCAATCAAGGGTTAAAATGTGCCGTTAGGCACAGAATATCTGTAGTAACATAAACAGAAATGATTTTAGCGTGCCGTAGGTACGCAATGTGTGCTTTTTTATATCGTACCTACGGCACTTTACTGACTTTATTTGTATTATTCCTACCGATATATTGTGCCTAAAGGCACGGTTTATATTATTTCTACCCTTGATTAGCACTATAAATGATACTTACCGCTATTTAAAGTATCGTTAGCTTTAGTTTGTCTCTATAAAACATTAGTGAACGCTTCTCTTCATTTTTAAAATTTATAAAAATACAACTTCAATATGTATGAGGATCAAATCAATTAATAAATCAATATTTACAAAAGATAGTATGAAAAGATAAATGAAAGCACGTTGCTTAATGTTTATATCAACAATTTCATTTGCTCAAAATAAGCCAAACATTTTATGGATTACCATAGAAGATACTTCCCCGCAGTTTATTGGTTGTTATGGTAATAAAGATGCTAGAACACCTGTAATAGATAAACTTGCAAAAGAAGGCGTAAGGTTTACAAACGCTTTCTCAACAGGCACAGTAAGTTCTCCAAGCAGGTCCACTATTACTACCGGCGTAAGAGCATATAAAATGGGTACAGGAAATCACAGAAGCAATTATCCTATACCAAGCTTTATTCACGGGTTTCCTTATTATTTACAAAAGGCTGGATACTATACCACGAACAATGTAAAAACAGATTATAATATAGCGAAGCCTGAAGAATTTATAAAAGACGCATGGGATGAAAGTTCAAATAAAGCAGGATGGTGGAACCAAAAGCCGGGAGAGCCTTTTTTCGCGGTCTTTAAGTTTATGGACTCTCACCAATCACGTACTATGACCGATTCGTATGATAAATATGTAAATGAAGTCATAGATCACTTACCTGTAACTGATCGCATAGGTGATTACGATTTCGAAGTGCCTCCCTTTTACAGAAACAGCCCTGAAATGCGCAAGCAGTTAGCAAGAGTGTACAATGCGCTGAAATAAACAGACAATAAAATTGGCAAATTATTAAAAAGGCTGGCTGACGATCATCTTACCGATAGTACAATTATCTTTTTTTATGGCGACCATGGCGAGGGTATTCCACGCGGAAAAACAAATGGTATCAACTTTGGTTACCGGGTTCCGTTTGCGATCTGGTTTCCTCCGATGTATAAAAATCTTTCTCCCTGGGGAACCGGAGTAGTCACAAATGAAATGACAGACTTTGAAGACCTGGCTCCAACAATAATCAGCATGGCCGGAGGAATTGCACCTGATTATTTAAAAGGTAGAATTTTAATAGGAAACAAAAGGTCAAAGCCAGTTGATCACCTGATGCTATCAAGTGACAGGTCGGATAACGGTATTGATATGATTAGAAGCATTACAAATGGCAGGTATGTTTACTCACGCAACTTTTTGCCTTTTACTCCCCAGGCTCATTATATACGTTACATGGAAATTGGAGATATAAAACAGCAAATGAGAAAAGACCTGGCGGAGAACAAATTAAATCATTTACAGAAAAGTTTATTTGAGCCACATCCTGCGGAATTTTTGTTATGATATTGAAAAAGACCAATGGGAAACAACGAACCTGGTAAATGATCCAAAATCTAAAGAAGTTTTGGATAAGATGCGGAAGCAACTGGATGAAGAAATTTTACAATCACGGGATGTGATGTTTCTTCCGGAATATGAAATCGGTATAATCTCTAAAACTACCACTCCTTATGAATATCGTTTGAGCGAAACGAATTATCCTTTAAAACAGATTTATAAAGCTGCATCATTATCTGGAAAACGAGGCAAAGACATAGCATCCCAACAAATAAAATTATTAAACAGCACTAATAGCATCATCCGCTACTGGGCAATTATAGGATTAAGATCACAAAGCACAGATGTTTTAAAACAATACCAGGCTGAGATATTAAAAGCAATTCACGATGATTATCCTCCTGTTGCAGTAACAGCTTCGGCCATCACTTACAATGACTTTAATAATACTCAGGCCGAAGAAAACCTGAAGCAATACAGCAGCAGCGAAAACATGGATATTGCACTACTATCAATTAATTACTTGCAGTATGTAAATAACAAACAATCTTTCATTAATACAATTAAAGCTGTACATAAAGAATACGGATTTGACCACTGTTCATCTTTCTGAATAATTCGGGCTTTTGCTTCAAGAAAGTAGTAAGTTATAAACTCGGCGATAATATAAAAGTAGGCTTGGCAAAAGATACTTTTTAACAATGGCTGTAAAGTTTGCACCGTATCATTTCACTTATTAAAATGAAAGCCAAACAACATAAAATCGGTTTTAAAAGCATGTAGAAACAATTCATAGCAGATAATTTTAATTAAGTCTCAAAATACTGTTGTCCGAGATAAATATTTAATTAAGGGTGGTTTTTAGGCCACCCTTTGTCAATTTTGTAATTACCACACCACAAAATTTGACGATGAACAAATCTACAGATTATCTCGGACAGCCTATTTTAAGTCAGCTTCTTTCTTTAGTTGATAGATCTGTCATCGAAAACAGCATTCGTAGTTACAGAGCTAATTATCGTTACAAGAAATTATTTCTGTGGGATCATCTTGTTAGTATGCTGTACGGAGTTTTCACACATTGCACTTCCCTTCGTGAAATACAGCACGGGCTCCAGGTTTGCCAGGGAAAGCTCAACCATCTTAAACTTAGCCGCGTGCCACCACGCAGTACTTTAAGCGATGGCAACAAAAACCGACCAAGTAAAGTTTTTGGAACGATTTATCAAAAAATATATGATAACTACAAGCACAATATCTCGGACAGCTCTTTAAATGCTTCGGTAGCCACAAGGCTCTTTATTCTGGACAGCACAACTATATCCTTATTTAAAGCCATTTTAAAGCCTGCTGGCCGTAAGCGTAAAGACGGCAAAAGCAAAGGAGGCATGAAGGTTAACACCTTACTGCAGGCAGAGACTTACATGCGCTCTTTTATCAATTAAATGGCAGCAGCATTGCACGATCAGCAGTTTTACTCATATATTAAAGAGCTACCTGATCATTCCATTATCGTTTTTGATAAAGCTTACATTAATTACCAGCAGTTCGATGCTTTTGATCAGCGTAATATTTTCTACGTGACCCGACAAAAGGACAATGCTGTTTACAAAACGATAGAAGAGTTTGAGTTGCCTGATAGTGCCCCTCACATATTGAAAGATGAACGTATTGAAGTAACCTATAATAGTGAAAAGAAGAGAAAACATTGCAGATGCTAAGAGTGGCAGTATACTCTAAAAAGTATAATACAGCCTTTGTGTACATCACCAACAACTTTGAGCTTACTGCTATTGACATAGCTGCTATCTATCAAAACCGATGGCAAATAGAGGTGTTCTTTAAAAAGTTAAAGCAAAACTTCCGCTTACCTACTTCTATGGAGACAATACCAATGCAATTGAAATACAAATATGGTGTGCTCTGATAGCATTATTGCTATTACAGGTAATGTATAAAGAACAAAAGTCTAAACTGGCGTTTCCGCTCCTGGCAACCATTGTAAGGCTACATATAATGAATTATGTTTCCTTATCTGCAGTTATTGAAACCTATAAGGCAAAACGAACCCGGAGTAAAAAGAAGCCCGATAAACCACCATCAAAACAGAAAACTACACCCCCTGCTTTACAACTAAAAATTGAAATATAGTATTGGCAATAGTTCGACAAACAAAATCAACTAAATTAGACCTATGTCGGACAGTATTAGTCTCAAAACTATCTTTACTATACCTGCTGTAAAATCTAAGTATAAGTATAAGGTTAAGCGATTTGTATATAGTTGGCTTAACCAGCACCTGGTTGGATGTTAAAGAAAATATTTATAAATTAGTTGGTCATTACCAGAGAAAGGGTATAGCATCTGTAAAGCCTGCTCTGATAAAGAGCCGGCTTTACAGATGCTATACCGAGAAGGCGAAAATTCTCCTCTTCCTAATCACCAAATGTCTCATCCCCGGATCATTAAGCACCCTTTCCATTTCTGATTGAATACTATCCTGCACACCCTGTTTTATCTGCAGGTAATTGCGTTGCACCTTGCGTCGTCAATCTTTCAAACTAACTATGGCTGGAATGATGCAAGTGTTGTTTTTAGAAACAATAGCGAATCTAAAAAAATAACCTTAACAGGTCTGCAATCCATTGTGTCAGATGCTGCCCTAACAAAAAAGAGCTTTGGCGTTGGCTTTGCCGGATACACTTATCAGTTAGATAATGATATCATTTGTATCCGTATCATATCCGCTAAACCATCCGTAAAAATCAATGAAGGAAATCCATCGTTTGTGGTTACTCTTATTTTAAAAAATAATGGCAGCAAAGAACAGTTACTAACGTATAATGAGCGAATGTTGGCAAACTTTGTTTTAAATAGCACTCAATATACGGAGCAGCAGAAGCGACCACTTTCTGTATAATATTATTTTCTTTCACACTCACTTAAAATGGCATAGCGATAATGAGAAAGGTTTTTGTCGTCAAATTGTTTTATTTGCATTGTTCGTCGTATTTAATTTAATGAGGTAATTTTTCTCAGCTTGAAGGAATAGGTTTTCCATGAAGATTTTCTGTATTTAAATTGGACCATCTGACGCGGGGCAAGCCGTAAATGGCGCCATACAAACGACGGATCTTTTTTAAGATCATGCTGGTACAAGGTAAAAGCAAAGTGAATCATGTCGTTATGGTTGTGGAAGCATGAAAGCAGCTATTTTCTTTTTCTAATTCAGTTTAAAGCCCTCCAAATCGTTTATTAAGCAGTCTTAATTGTTCTTTTATTTCATCATACTGTTCATAGATGCGAAAAAAATAAGTGAATGATACATGGAGTCGAAAATTGAAATAAAAATATTTTGAAGAGGGTCAAAACAGCTATTATCAGCATTTTACTCCTCTTTCCAAAAGGTACTCGTACCAAACGTTATTCAGGTTGACCTTTGAATAGAATTTTTCTCACTCTCTTCTGAGAGGTACTAGCAATGCGGTCGTTACTTTATTGACCTATCAAACAAACTGGAGGTTCCCCGTTGCTTCTACAGTTATGCCTGACATATTTTCACCCAACGCACTGCATAAGAGCATTACAAACACTTCTACATCTCAAAAAAGAGATTGATAGAAGTGATTCCAACGAAAGTGTAGGTCATTAATTTATTTTCATCCTATCAAAAAGCGTTAAAAGCGGTATTAGGTGTTCGATTGTAGTCCCTACCAGCCCGCTTACAAGGTCATCAAAATCACTTAAAACGCTATAAACTATTGATTTATAGCGTTTTTATTTTGGGTCAACTGTTCAAATTGTTCATTAAATCTCAAATTTTAGGTGTCCTAATGGTGACCTATCCCTTTTTTAAAAAAATAGGTCACCAGAAATCTTACAAAGAGCTGAAAATCAAGATGTTCATCTATTAAACATCTTGTCTTGCACTATCTAATTGGGTAATTTTATTAACGTCTAAAACAAGTAGTGATGAAAAGAATCAGCTTACTCTTCTTTGTTAAGAGAGCCAAAAAAACAATTCACGGAACAGCGCCTATCTATGTTAGAATTACAATCGCTAACAGCAGGATTGAATTATCTGCTAAGAAATCAGTTGATTTAAACAAATGGAATCCTATTGCCCAAAAAGTAATAGGATCGACTGAAGAGGTAAAGAGAATTAATGCATACCTAAAAATGCTTGAGCAAAACATTTATGAAGTTCACCAACAGTTGGTGCAGGAAGGTAAAGCAATTACAACTGAAGAAGTAAAATCGAGATTAACCGGTAAAAAGGAAACCTTCAGATCTTTAATTGACATTTTTAAAGAACATAACCAACAAGTAAAAGCATTAGTTGGACAAGAGTTTGCCAAGGGAACTCTTGAACGTTATGAAACTTCTTTAAAACATACCATTAATTTTTTGAAGTGGAAGTATCAGAAAACAGACATAGACATTCAAGCCATAAATCACGAATTTATCACATCGTATGATTTCTACTTAAGATCAGTTCGCAGATGTGCTAATAATTCCACGGTTAAGTATATTAAGAATTTCAAAAAGGTTATTCGAATTTGTATTGCCAATGGGTGGCTACTTAGGGTCTCCCTGAAATTTCTTGATCCAAAAAAACATTAAAAATAATTACAATTTGTTTTGCCCCCTATTTTTATCTTTCAGGGAAAATATCATTACATAATCTTATATCATTGTTGATTTTTATACTGTTTGTTATCTTATGGACACGCTTCGTCCAATAGTAAGCTCTTATTTGTAATTTATAGCTAAGCAGCTTGCTATTTAATCTATTGCCTGAAACAATTGTTTACTCTCCAAAAAAAGACGGTCAGGATCTAAATCGATTTCATCATCCCAAACCACTGTCCCATATTTTATTTTAGCCTTAATACAAACACTTTCATCTTGCAGAGGCTGATATATCGGGTAATGTAAGTAAGGCTGCAAATCAAAACATTTGACTTGTCCGGTTTTAAAAGTTATAAGGAGTTTGTATGGACTTTTATATTCAACCTTTGTTGCTCTCGGATTCATATTTTTTATTTTAATGGCTCAATACCAAAAACTTTATTTCCTGTTACTGCAAGCTGCCAATCAGCCATTAAATCTTCTTTATGAATTTCTATCCAGGCCTGTATAAGCTTCTCTTTATTTGATGGCATGGATCCTTGCAATAAAGTTCCGTTTGGTATTTGGTATATCGCTTCAAGTTCTCCGTATCTAATATGAATATGAGGAGAATTATGTTGCTTTGTATCAAGGTAATACATGCTAACAATTAAGCCATAAAACATTTAGATAACAGGCATACAAGCTATTTCCTGCAAAGCTAACACTTCTTTCCGCCTGTTTTCCTCTCACAAGTGTTGTACCTTATTTCACTTATGCCAGAAAGATAATCTTAAACAATGCAGAAATTGACGAAAATTTCGCCTTCTGTACAGGGTGCGATCCCGCAATACTGGCGCATAGGCGTCAACTTAAGGAACGCCTCTTTGCTTCTAAAACCCTTACCTGGTATATGTTGTAGTAGTTTTTCCGAACAGTGCCGTAGGCACAAAATATTGGTAGAAAATAAATGTCAGTTAAGATGTAAGCGTGCCGTAGGTACGCAACATAATTATCTAAAAATATTGCGTACCTACAGCACGCGACGGCATTCTTAATTATTTCTCTACCAATATTAAGTCCCGCTGGGACTTAAGCTTCTGAAAGGGAAAAACTTGGTTGACGCCTATGGCAATACTGGCGGGACGGGCAGCAACGAAGCAAAATAGAACTTCTACTGTTGGCTCCCAAAAAAAACTCCTATCGAAAGCACTGGTTTCGCACTTTTAATAGGAGATCAATTCATCTTACACTGCATCTGATAATGACGTAAATGTAAAGTCTCTTATTTTCATCGGTGGAATTAAATAACTGCGGTACGACTCTACGCTTATGCTACGCTCTGGTTTGCCTAGCGCTTCTACATTGTTAAGCATAATAACCGGGCTTTCGTTGAAGCGGAAGTTCTTTACCGGGTATTTAACCTGGCCATTTTCTATGTAAAAAGTTCCGTCCCTTGTAAGGCCGGTAAGCAACAAGGTTTGGGGGTCGACCATGCGTATGTACCAAAGACGCGAAACGAGAATACCTCTTTCGGTGCTTTTAATGAGGTCTTCGGTGGTAGCAGTGCCGCCTTCCATAATGATGTTTGCAGGAAAAGGGTTTGGTTTTACGCCTTTTTGCTTTGCCCAGTATTGTGAATAGGCCAGGTTTTTCACAACCCCTTTATCAATCCAGTTCATTTTTTCCAAAGGAAAACCTTCGCCGTTCCAGGTATTAGCAGGCAGCTCAGGGTTAAATGGGTCAGTGTAAATAGTCACCTTGTCATCCATTAATTTTTCACCTAAACGATTGCCGCCACCTGGCTTGCTCATAAAGCTCCTGCCTTCGTCAGCACTACGTGCATCCAGGCCACGAAACATGTTCTCGAGCATATAAACTGCTGCAACAGGCTCAAGGATTACTGTATATTTTCCTGGCTCAATTGCCTTTGCTCCAAGCGATCCGTTCGCTTTAGATGCAGCGGTTTTTGTAGTTGTAAAAGTATCAAGCTTGCTTACATCGTTAAATCCTTTTGCCGCATAACCTGACGCTGTTCCAGCTTCGTTACGGGTAGTAATGGTGAAAATAACATCGGTATCATTGTTATAAGCGAACAAACCTTTTGAGTTTGCAACAGCATTAAAACCGGTCGTATTTTCCAGGTAACCTGCTGCCTCCAGCTTTGCTTCTTTAGCAACATTAATGCTTTTGGCCACAGCGTCAGCCCTGATTTCAGGCGTCATTGCAGCGGTTGCGGGAACATAAGTAATAGATTCTTTGAAAGTCGAAGGACCTAACAAAGGCATGTACTCAGGGTTTTCAGGTGCAAGTTGCGCCAGCTCTTCCGCCCTTCTAACGACTTTTTCAAGTGATTTTTCGTCAAATTCGTTAATAGTTGCGGTACCCGATTTTTTACCGAACGATGAAGTAACCGCGAGGCTCAAAGTACTGACATCGCCAGAAGTAGAAATCGCATTTCGCGCATAGCGAATGTTTCCCCCTTCTGAGCCACTTAGGCTCACTACGCACTCGTCAGCTTTTGAGAAAGCAAGTACCTTTTTTAAAAGTGCCTGTGCTTCTTCTTTATTTAAAATAGCCATAATTACTTACTAGATTTTTCTTGCTGTATTAATAACATTTACACCATTAAAACGAGTGGTAGAGCTACCATGAGAAACGGCGTTGGACTGGGCAGGCTGACCTTTTCCATCATTAAATGCTCCTCCCAAACGGTAATCACTTTCATCGGCAATAGCAACACAGCTATTCCAAAACTCGCGGGTGTTTGCCTGGTATGCAACATCTTTCAGCATACCTGCAATTTTACCATTTTTTATCTCGTAAAATGTTTGTCCCCCAAACTGGAAGTTGTAGCGTTGCTGGTCAATAGAAAAGGATCCGTCACCAATGATGTAAATTCCTTTTTGTACATTTTTAATGATATCGTCGACACTTAGCTTAGCTTTTCCTGGTTGCAGCGACACATTCGGCATTCTTTGAAACTGTACGTCTGCCCATGTCTGCGCATAACAACAGCCCTGGGATTCCTTTAAGCCAATAATATGTGCCTGGTCTCTGATAGCCTGGAAGTTTACCAAAATACCGTCTTTGATCAATTCCCATTCTTTGGTTTTCACCCCCTCATCGTCATAACCAACTGCTCCTAAAGAGCCCTTCTGTAACTTATCCGCATGAATGTTTACAATATCGCTTCCGAATTTAAAATTCTTCGATTTCCACTTATCCAAGGTCAAGAAACTTGTTCCTGCATAATTTGCTTCGTAACCCAAAACCCGATCAAGCTCAGTTGGGTGAGCAACCGACTCGTGGATAGTTAGCCAAAGGTGAGAAGGGTCAAGCACAAGGTCATATTTCCCCGGCTCAACAGTTTTCGCTTTCAGTTTTTGCTCAACATCGGCAGTCGCATTTTTTACATCTTCTAAAATATCGTAACGATCTTTATAACGGGTAACAATACCAGTCACTTTAGTATTAGGCAGTGGAGTAAGATATTCGTAACCCATTCCAACAGGAGAGCTTAACGACTTACGCGTCTCAAACTTTCCTGAAGCTTTATCTATCTTAGTAACAGTGAAAGTTGGAAACAAACGGTGAACATCCTGGTCGATATAAGAGCCGTCTGTTGATGCAAAATACTTTTGCTCATTCACAGCCAAAATTACTGAGTTCACAAAGTTTGCACCACCAGCCAACGCAGCGCCATTCACAGCCATTAAAAGATCGACCTTGTCTTTCACAGGAATTTCAAAAGCATTTTTCTCAATGGGCGTTCTCCAGCTAACTTCTCCATACCCTTTTTGTGGTGCAAGCTGAACCGTGTTTGCTTGTATTTTTGAATTAGCTTTTGCCACAGCAACAGCCCTTTCAGCGGTCCTTGCAATGTTTTCTTTTGTTACGTTGTCTGAAGCGGCAAAACCCCAGCATCCATTTGCGATTACCCGAATACCAACGCCGAAAGATTCCGTATTGGCAATGCCCTGCACCTTCTTTTCCCGGGTAGAAACAAACTGGTTCAGATAACGCCCGATACGCACATCGGCATACGATGCGCCCTTTGCCCGTGCAGCATTTAGCGCCACATCAGAAAGCTGCTTTTTCATACCAACATCCATTCCTTCATTCAGAAACTCAGTTGCATCAACAGGGTTACCGAAAAGAAAAGAGTTTGGAAGCACAAATCCACCTGCAGTCAAAGCAGACATTTTTAGAAAGTCTTTTCTGTTCAAAATATTACTCTTTTAAATTTCACTAAATGTAGCCACATTCAATTGATGGCTAACGCTTCAACCTCTATAATTTTTTCTTGAGTACCAGCTCCGGTTTTTATAGCATCATTGTCGCAATCATTTTATCAGCAAACCTCCTGGCCTCTGCAGCTTTCTGGGCGAAGCTAATTTAAAATCTTACACAGCTTCCTGGAAACTAAACTTTATTCTCAAACCACATATAGCCTGCGCAGAATAGAAACAACAGGAGAAAAATAAGTTTATTGATTTCACGATCAATCATTCTCGCCTCTTTTTCACCTTTTCGTAGAATATTATTATGGTCGAACAGGTATCTTACAGTCGCTTCTAACCGCTCCTTTTCCCCGATCATTTTCCAGTCACTTTTATCGTAAGCATACCAATAAAAAGGCTTTCCGCTTAACTGAATTCCTACCTGCCATCCTGCTTTTGTCGGGTAGAAAATCCCATCCCACTGATAAGGCAAATCAGGGTTTTGCTTAAGGTAAACAGCCGCTTCTCCCACTTGCCCTTGCGGAACCTTTGCGCTGTTTGTGTGAACTTGTACCTGAACCCGTTTGTTTATTTTAGGTAATGCAGGCGAAATTGTCCATGCTTCATCAGCAACCTGTTTCGCTGAAACCTTATTCAAAAGCTCAGTCCAAAATTTATCATAATCGTTTTGATACCCAGCCAAAGCCCAGCTAAAAGTATTCGCAAGTGTGGTCAAAACAATTTTACCGGAGCCAAATAAGCTACTGTTTACAAAAACCCTGTTTTGCTTATCTGCAACTAATGGTTGGGTACCAGGCATGCTACGAATGGAAAGCACACTTTCAACATTTATTGCAGGAAAATTCGTAGAGTCGGAAAGAGACAAACCAAGCAATTGCCTGTTACCCGAGGTAGCCAAAGGAAATGAGCTCGAATAAAATGAAGAATTAGAAACACTATCCGCCTTTACTATTAAACCCATGCTTTTCTGAGCAACCTGTGTTTGTATCGAAGTTAGTTCAGGCGTAGATAAAGAATTAAGTGCAGCAGCATCAGCAATCGTAACATCAAATTTATCAAGAAGCGACGAAGTAATCCGGCCTAGAGGAACTGTTGGAGTATTGAGAAAATTTTTTTCAAATTTGTTTTTGCTGACAGAAGTTCTTTCGACGACAACATATCCATTTTGGGCCAGCCTGTCTTTTAAAAATTTATTGTCAAAATCAGGAGAAGAGGCAAGAATTAGCACTTTTAAAGGATCGCCTTGCTCTACTTCCACCGGGACCATTTCTTTTTCAATCGTGTCTTTACCTGCCAAAGCAATAACTAAAGAAACTGCTCTGCCGGCATGTTTCGGAATCGTCGCAAGTTGAAACTTTTGATTCGTACCGCTAAGAACATTTACAGAATCAAGCGTAGCATTGAAACTTTTTAAAACAATTTTCACTTTGGACGAAGAAGGATTATTAAAGCTGCCCTGGATAAACAATTTCTCCCCGGTTCTAATTTTATGGCTCCATTTTATTGAAGTGATCCCAGAAGAAAGTTTTGCCTGATGAAATATTAAACTCCAGTTTTTCAAACCTTCCAGGTCATCTTGCTCCATACCATAACCAAAAACATGAAACGTGTGTAAGTCTTTATGCCGTTGAGCAAATAGATCGATATCAGGAATATACGAAGCGTTGTACTTGCCCGCCCTTTTCAAATTTTTATTCATCCTAAAGACAGGAATATTGTTATTGTTTACACTAAGAAAGTTATTTACGGAGTCGGGGCTAAAACCTTCAGTCAAAAGAACAGCTTCACGATTTATGGCGTCGTTTTCTGCGTGGCGATAAGTAATAGGCAAAGCCAAACAGGCGAGACCTATCACCGCAAATATTGTCGCCAATAAACGCCAGCCAAAGCGTGCTTTATTTGCCCGCTTTACTTCTTTCCAAATTAAAAAGATAAGCAGCAGAACGCATAAACCGATGACGATATAATTCCACTCAATCATTTCTCCGGTTTAGGTTCATAAAATAACGCTGCGATAACTTGTCCGGCGCGGTTTTAGATCGCTGAGGAATATTAATAACTGATCTGATCATTCGTTGAAGTGTAGTTCCGGCAAGGCTAACATCCCGAGGTTTGAAACTACTTTTCAATATTCTTCTCAAAGCTTCCAATGATGCCAAATAAGCTGCAGGTTCCTGTGCAGCGCGTGCGCTCAGTTGCATACTTGCCTGTTCTAAAATTTCAACTGAAGAGCGTTGAAGGACTTCCCTGTTTCTTACCATTTCTAAAATCCCCAACGCCTTTCGTAATGTTGTAACAGGATCTGCTTTTTGTTGAAAACCTTGCTGAATAACTGGTTCAGTCACTTTGCTTAAGTCGCCCGTTAACCTGATTTCAGGTTTTAGAGGTGTTGTTTTAGTGCTCGTTTTACCTACGTATGCTCTTGTTTGTTGTTGCAGGTCTTTGAGTAACCGCAAGGCTTTGTATTCAAACGGTAAGGCTTCTTTTGGCTTGAGCGTTCTAAGTTGCAATTCCGCTGTCCACATTTCGGATAGTGTAGCTAATAATTGCTTTTTAGTTTTTGCATCAAAAAAAGTTGCGTCTTCTGCGTTGTCGTGTTTGTGTGAGTATTGGTTTAAAATGTCTTCACCTTTTGTCTCAACTGCATTTTGTTCGCCCTTATGATCATCGTGACCGCCACCTATTTCGGTCTCATTCTCTTCACCAAGAAATCTTCCATAACGCAGCCGCAATAACTTTTGGTCTACCCCTAAATCACTACTTTTTTTATTGAAACTTTCAACACAAATCGTATCTCTATCTTTAAGTAATTGCTCTGTTTCAATGATGATTTGTCGCTGACTTCTAAAAAATTCCGGCTTTAGATCTACTCCACTAACAAGCCCATCCATACTCATTAATTGCGCTGTGTCTTCCATTCTGACAATGTACACATCAGAGCGTTTTTCCTGGTGATAATTGTCTCTTGCATTGACATAAAAATACAATTCGTCTCCCGGCTGCATTCCCAAAGCTGCCAGGTCTATTTGTTTTTGTAATTGATACTTTTGCCCTCCTGCAGAAAAGTTTGAAAAGGAAATCTGTTGCTCTTTGAACTTAACCGCCTCACCGCTTCCACTTGCTGTTGTTGCATTTATAAAAGTGTTTTCAATTCCATAATCATCAGAAATGGACACATTGATTAAAATCTTTTTTGGCTGCCCATATTGAATGATCGTATTGGGTTTTGGAGATTGAACAACTATAACAGGAGGTTGGTCTCTGATCATTTCCACCTGGTATAATTCAGACAAATTGTTATCTATTTTAACCTGGTAAAATCCTGAAGTTCTCACTGGTTTTCTTCCTATCCATTTTGTTTTATCCCTATCAACTGGCTGAAGGCGGACGATTGATTCATCATTGAATAATAGTTGCACTTCTTTTACTGCTGATGTTGTACTGATCGCCCATTTTAACTCTGCATCTTGTTCTGCCACAACATTAAACCTGTCTTGTTCCCTTACAGCCTTTCGTGTGTAGGCAGGTGGAGTAATTCTTATCTGTGCATCTTCAACCTGCGCTGGTTTTGTTTCTGGTTTATTTTGGGTGGCAAAGACGCTTGCAGCACTTGTCTTTAAGAACTTAGAACTTGAGTTTAGTGGAATAACAAAAACGCCAAAACTTAGTATTAAAGCAATTGCCAATAGAATACCTGCGTTTTTAAATCTCCGTCTTAAAACCGGGGGCCTTGAGATTCTGTCGTCAATCCTATTTTCGACTTTGATGACTTGCAACTTTTCAAGCTGGTTGAGACTGGCATACGACTTCAACAATAAATGTGAACTTTCCTCTAAATCCGGAAAAGCCTCATTCAAAAACTTTACAACGTCATTTTCCTTGATCTTTTTCACAAACAGTGAAATCATTCCTGCGATTGCAACGATTGAAATTTTTGTAACGATTAAAAAATTTGCATGAAAAAGCCGGATAAAAATTGCTGAAGCAAAAATAGATATCGCTATCCCCAGAATAAGATAAGCATCGAGGTTTTGTCTATTCCACTTTTTTTGTAACGTTTCAATAATGTTCGTGCTCCTTAACTCATCCATACACTTCCTCCTTTTTTGCTTTGGATGAGACTATTCTTTCTACAACGAATAGGATGAGAGCAAGGAGCCAAAAAAATCTTGAAAGGTCCTTTCTGTCAACAAGATTTTGTTTTGGAACAACAGTTTCTTCTGCGAATATTGCTGGCTGAATTTGTGTGACATCTATTATTCGTTTGTCCGCTTCATCTACTTGGTTTAAATTTTTATTTGTTTGAAATAAGAGGTCAAAAATCATTTGTGGAAATTGGGCGCTCCAGGTCAAATCGCTCCATTGAGGATTAAAGCGGCTGTAGAAATGATAGACGGAGGCGTCTTTCTTTTCAAGAGCTAATAAAGGATTTCCAAAACCGTCTTTCCAAATCGCATCCGTTGAAGCAAGCCGTGTAGAGATTGGTTGAATAATTTTAAATAAAGGAACTCCTTCAATCATTGTCGCTTCTGCCCGATCTTTAAAGACTACACTCGAACGTACGTTTTGTACTTTTCCTTTTTCATATACAAAAACATTGTTTCTATTTAATGAGGCTGGAATATTCTCTTCTGACAACCAGAACAACCAGTCGCAGTTAGCAGGAATACTGCGAACATTATTGACTGTCGTAAACTTCATCTTATACTTCGTAAAATCTCTTATTGCATGGATTGCTGCCTTCAAATAACTCGCATCGAGATTGTATTTATCACTGTAAATGGTAATGACAAGCGTTGCGGTATCAACCTCAATTGGTTTATTGGAAGTAGTTCTTGTTGTGTCTTTATAACTAACGAACATTTTTCCGTCGTTGTTTGCAACAGCAAATTTGTTATTTGAAGGCTTGGCAGAAACATTCTGATAAATGTAAGAAGTACCGGTTGGACTACTGTTGCCAATGATTAAACGAATACTGTCGTTTGAAGTTCTATAAGCTTTTTGGATCCATTTAGATAAAGTATCGTCTGATGGATAAATGTTCCATTTTAAATTTAATGAGATATTAGGACGAGTACCGGTAAAACGTCGTAAACTATTATCAGTAAAAAGGTAAACAGGCAACTTAGAAGGTACTTTTTCATCTAATTCTTTCAGTAATCCCCAATATGAAAACTCTGGTTCTTTTACTGTATCCTGCGGAGTTTTTAAAATCTCTTCAAGTTTGGCTTCTGTGAAGTTGGTATTGAGATAATGAAAAGTATATCCTGCATTTGTCAATGAGTCAATCTTGCTTTGGAACCTTTTGTACACTTCATGCACCTGATTCTTTTCTATTAAAACCCAACCGTTTTCTTTTTGATTTAGCTCCTTTTGGTACATCGGTTTTGAAATAAGCATTGCAAGTACAATGATTAAAAGGCAACGCAACAGCAGGAGCAATAAATCGGAGAGTTTAAAACTTTTAGCATGCGATTTTGCACTTTCTGTTAGAAAGGCTATGCTTCCCACTTTTAAAGTTTTGCCCTGTTTTACATTCCACAAATGGATAATTATAGGAACGATAATTCCGGCAGCAGACCAAAGCAATATGGGTTGTGCAAATTGAAACAAGTCTTATCCTCTTAGTTTATTTCGCCTGATTAAAAAATCTCTTAATGCCACTTCCACAGGCTCGTTCATGATGATCAACCGGTAAAAAATTTTTTTATTCAGCAGTTCAGTTCGCACCTCTTCGAGGTATTTTTCAAGTCGTTCCTTGCAATATTTTTTGCCTTGCGAATCAAACTTTATCGTCTTGCCCGTTTCCAGGTCTTCTAAAGCCGTATAACCTTTAAAGTCCAACTCCATTTCGTTTTTACCCATTAGGTGAAAAACAATAATCTCGTGTTTGTTTGTGGTTAATGAGTACAGCAGTTTAGTTATCTCCCCATCTTGCTGGTAGTAGTCGGTAATAAAAATTAATAGTTCCCTTTTATCACTGCTTGTAAAAAGGCTTTTATAATTTACCGGTTCGGTAAAACTGCCGGAAGGATTTATTTGCCCTAACTGGTAAAAAATTCGGGAGAGATGCTGGTGATCCTGGCGGGAGGGTAACGAAAAGAGGTTGCTGTTTTGAAATACGTATAAGCCTATTGCATCACCTTGTTTACTTGCAAGCCACGCTAATGACGCAGCTAGATAGCGGGCATATTCGATTTTTGTAAACCCTCCATCCTCGTGGTTCATCGAGGCGCTTGCATCTATTAGAAATCTTACAGAAATGCTTGTTTCAATTTCTGATTCCCGAATGTAATACCGGTCGGAGCGGGCAAACATTTTCCAGTCGAGCCGCCGCAAATCGTCGCCTGCCTGGTAGCTGCGGTATTGGCTAAATTCCATGCCGATCCCCTTCATGTTGCTGTTATGAATGCCAGCCATAAAACCGTCGACCGTTGTCTTTGCAGCGAGCGGAAGGTCTTTGATAGACAGTAATATTTTAGGATCGAGAAGTTTACTCATTTTGTTTTGATAGCATTCCTGTGTTTATTTATAGTCTAAAATACTACATGAGAAAAGCTCAATAGGACCAAATAAAGATGAACGGAGCGTCGCAACGGTAGATGTTCATTCATCCAAATGCTTGTCCAATAAACCTTTTAACCCAAGAATAAAATAACTAAAAACTGAACGTTATAGCCAGGTTTTCAATGGCTTCTCTAAACGATAGAAAAAAGCTTATCATAAAGTAGCAAAATTAATCTTCTTGCAAGCTTTAATGAAGCCTTCCCTTCGGCCTTTCGATAGTTTTAAGTAGCGTCGCCGTTACGTCGTCCGATGTTATATTTTCAGCTTCCGCTTTAAAATTTATTAGAATCCGATGACGCAAAACAGGGTAAGCCATTGTTTGAAGGTCTTCCATGATAACGGCGTAACGGCCTTTGAGCAAAGCCCTCGCCTTTGCAGTTAATATAAGCGCCTGGCCTGCACGAGGGCCGCTACCCCAACGCACCCACTCTTTTACATAAGCAACAGCGGAAGTGTCGGGACGTGTGGCGCGAATGAAGGACGATACAAACTGAACCAGATCATCGTTAATACTTACATCACGAACGAGGGCCTGTAATTGTTGAATCTCATCTGCGCCCAATATCGGGTTGACTACTGTTTTTCTATTTCCTGTGGTTGCCTTCAGGATGTTGATTTCTTCCTGCCCGGTAGGATAGCCGATTTTGACATACAGTAAAAACCGGTCTAATTGCGCCTCGGGGAGTGGGTAGGTTCCCGCCTGCTCTATTGGATTTTGCGTTGCAAGTATAAAAAATGGCCTGTCTAATGGATAAGTATTTCCGCCATAAGTAACTTCAAATTCCTGCATCGCTTCGAGTAACGCGGCCTGTGTTTTTGGCGGGGTTCGATTAATTTCATCGGCAAGTACAATGTTCGCGAACAGGGGACCTTGATTAAACTTAAAAAAACGTTTTCCGGTTACATGGTCTTCTTCAAGAATTTCTGTACCGACAATATCAGTCGGCATTAGGTCGGGCGTAAATTGTATGCGACGAAATGATAGATGAAGCGCCTGGGACATCGTGCGAACCATGAGGGTTTTTGCGAGCCCTGGAACACCTTCGAGCAAACAATGTCCCCCGGCCAACAGCGCCACAATTATTTCTTCGAGGATCACATCCTGTCCGACAATAACTTTCTGAATTTCACTTTTTAATTGCGATAGTTTACCTAATAAATGCTGTAAAGTGCTTTCTGATACTTCCAAAGCAGTATTTTTAATTTCGAATGGTGTTTTTCCGGAAGTCGGGAAATTAGGCCAAAATAGTAAAGGAAAAAAATAGAACAGGTAACACTGAAGTTTAAATGGTTAGAATGACGAGATCGAAATTTACGTTTACAAGACTGCGATACCGGTCTGGCGACTGGAATACCGACCAGCGAATGCCTTCCAACATTTTAAATTCCCTGATTGAATACACGACAATACCTGTTATCCTGCAGGAGAAAATTATTGACCTTAGTAGTAACGATCTTTTTCAATCTCCTTTTTGTTATTTAAGCGGACATAAGCTGGTGCAGTTCGACACGCAGGAAAGTGCGCATTTTAAAAAGTACATTCAAAACGGCGGGTTTGTTTTTGTTGACGATTGCAACCACGATATCGATGGCCTTTTTGCAAAATCGTTTGAAGCGCAAATGTCAACATTGTTTGGAGCACAGGCTTTAAAAAAGATTTCTAATAAACATCGTATCTACAATTCATTTTTCACTTTTGATAAAGGACCACCAACTACATCCTTCGAATTAAACGGCTGGGGTGATGACCTGGTGCACGATTACCTTAAGGCAATAGAAATAAACGGTCGAATTGCAGTATTGTACAGTAACAAAGATTATGGGTGTGAATGGGATTATGATTTCAGGAACAAGCGTTTTCTGGCTGAGGACAATACGAAGTTTGGGGTAAATATTATTATGTATGCGATGGGGTCGTGAGGAAAGCTGCTAGCTATTAGCCGCAAGCTTCGAGCTAACAGTTTCTGATCCCAATACTGGTTTCCCGGTCTCCCCGATCCACACTTACGTTTTTGACCGGATGCGAACTTCAGTATTGGCTTCTTACTAAGCCGAAAATAGATGATCAACGTTATTTCATAAAAGAAGGCTAATAGGATTCGTTATTGCGAGGAACGAAGCAATCTGCTCTTAGCATTAAGACTTGTTTTGAACATGCATCTATACTGCTATTCAACATCGTTGTCTCACCCACTTGTACTTGTATAGCTTTTTTCGACAAGTCTCAACTGTAGCCGGCATTTAACGAATAGAAGAACTGGGGACATTAGGTTTTCAACTACCAGATACAACTGGGTTATCATTTATCTCCGTAGTTGTCCTGCGGAACACTACGGAGAGCTGGGGACTGAGAAAGGGTTTCAGACAAAGAGCCGCTACAACTTTGAAGAACAATCGTTTTTATATCACCTGTTTTGCCTTTAACTCAAGGTATTTATTGATGGCGTTTACAGTTAAATCTTTAGGTGGGGTGAGGATAGAAAGAATGCCATATTGTTGAAGTTCTTTTGCAATCAATTTCTTTTCATAAGCAAACTTTTCAGCAATCGTTTTTACAAAAACCTCTTCGACCTTCGTGGCTGGTGCTGTTACCACCCTTTGCAGCTCAGTATTTTCGAAAAAAACAATTAGCAACAAATGGTGAGAAGCAATCTTTTTTAAATAGGGGAGATGCCTTCTCATCCCTGTTAGCGATTCGAAATTGGTAAATAATACAACCAGGCTTCGCTGATTTATTTTATGCCGTATCGTTGAATACAATTTTTCAAAATCACTTTCGAGATACCTTGTTTTCTGGTTATACAACACTTCTAATACTGATTGCATTTGAATTGCCTTTCGGCTTGCAGGTAAAAACGCACCCTGTTGTTCACTAAAAGTTACCAGTCCGGCTTTATCTTCTTTCAACACCGCTACATTACACAAGACAAGAGAAGCATTGATAGCATAATCCATTAAACTCATTCCCTCAAAAGGCATTTTCATTACGCGCCCTTTATCGATAACACAATACACCTGCTGACTCTTTTCATCGGTAAAACTATTAACCATCAATTGACCTTTCCGGGCGGTAGCTTTCCAGTTCAGGCTGCGATAATCGTCTCCGCGTACATATTCCTTTACCTGTTCAAATTCCATACTATGCCCAAGCCGTCGTATCTTTTTTACGCCGGCTTCAGTCAGGCGGTTACTTATCGCCATTAATTGGTACCTGCGCATTTGTATATAAGAAGGATAAACAGGAACATCAGCAGGTTGCTCAAATTTGTAACGGCGATTGATAAAACCAATTGCAGTGGAAATAAAAACATTTACCGTTCCGAAGTGATAAGAACCACGTTTAACCGGACGTAATGCATAATTGATTACAACACTTTCGCCAGGTATTGCCGAAGCTTTAAACAGTATGTCCCTGCGTTGAAATTGAACCGGTACTTCGTCAATCACTTCTATATTTATTTTAAACAGGTAGCGGTTTTCAATATGAATTTGAACAGGATTCTCATCGCCATTACTAAATCTTTCAGCGTGGGTGCGCCTGCCAAAAACTCCATTGCGGTTTCTAAACAAGATAAAATAATCTAATACACACAACACCGCTAAAGTTAACAAAGCCAGATACGGCAAAAGGCCAAGCCAGTGCAGAAAGAAACGGCAAACAAACAATATGGTTACTGCAATAAATGCAGCATACCACCTGCGGGTAAAAAACAAAGGGGCAATATAGGTTGACCAGAAAGCTTTCAATTAATATGAGGGTTAGCGAGGTACTTCAATTTTCTTTATGATGCTATCTATCACTTCATCAGGGGTACCTCCTTCCATTTCTTTTTCTGGAGTTAGTATGATGCGATGCCGAAGTACTGACGGCAAAACTTTTTTTATATCATCAGGAGTAACGAAATCTCTGCCACTGATTACTGCAATCGCTTTAGAAGCTTTGAGCACTGCCACCGAAGCGCGTGGTGAAGCACCCAGAAACAATGCTTTATTATTTCTGGTTTCATACACCAGCTCTGCTATGTATCTCATTACCTTTTCCTCCACGTGCAGGCCGTTTGCAATTTCCCGGTATTGCATAATTTGACGGGCACTTAATACAGGTTTTATCTCTTCAGCAAAGTGTGTTGTTTTACCTGCATGAGAAAATTCAAGAATTTTTACTTCCTCTTCAAGCGTTGGATAACCGACTTCAATCTTAAACAGGAACCGGTCAAGCTGAGCTTCGGGCAAACGATAGGTTCCCTCTTGTTCTACCGGATTTTGTGTTGCCAGGACAAGAAACGGAGCATCCATCAAATACGTTGTTCCATCGTAGGTAATTTGCTTTTCTTCCATCACCTCAAATAAAGCAGCTTGTGTTTTTGCAGGTGAACGATTGATCTCGTCAATCAAAACAACATTGCTAAAAATCGGTCCGCGCCTAAACGTAAAAGAGGTGGTTTGAGGGTTGAAAACGGATGTTCCTAATACGTCACTTGGCATCAAATCCGGCGTAAATTGAATACGGCTGAAAGGAACATCTATACAACGTGCAAGCAGTTTTGCAGTAAGTGTTTTTGCAACACCCGGCACACCTTCTATCAGTACATGCCCATCAGCCAGTATTGCAGCTATCAGCAATTCAATCATCTCTTCCTGCCCTACAATTACTTTCCCTATCCGGGCTTTTATTGCTGCTGCTGCTTCACTAAGCACAGTAACATCAGCCGTTTGTTGTGGTTGTTCTGTATCTGTCATCTAAAGTCTTTATAAAAATTATCAATATTCCTGTTCAGGTTTAAAAGCGTATGATCGGTAATGTTTTTATTTTCAGAAACGGCTACAATGATGTTTATTAAAGTAGTTAAATCGTCTTTATTTACACCGCTTTTTCTATGCAGTTGCTCTGTAAAATCATGGTTCATGTCGTGGCTGGCTAAATTAAAACGGTGACGAATGAATTCAAGAAAGTAAGTAGTTTTTTGATCGGCTATTTCCTTGTTATTTTTCTCGTTAAAGTATACCCCTGCAACTGTCTTTACAAAATCTAAAGTACTGTTTTTTAAAGGTTCAACTATCGGAATAATTCTTTGTCTTCGCTTCATTTCGAATAAAACATATAGTATCATTCCAATTAATGCCAGTCTTAATGCCCACCGCAAATATTCATTCGATAACAAGAACCTAAACGGAGTTTGAGGCCCTTCAACCCCCAACTTTTCATGTTCATCCCAATACACCCGCTGTACGGTGGCGGGCAGGTACGACAAAGCTTTTGAAGCATAGGACGCGTTGTGTTTATGCAACAAAAAGTAATTACTAAAACACAAAGGAGCACTGTGTAAAAGAAATGCACCCCGACCGTAAGGTATTTTTATATAAACAGGACGACCTTTATTATTAGTGCTTAAAACAATGGCTTTAGCAGTATCAATCTTAGAAAAATATTGGTCAATAGTACCCCGGAAGAACGTGTAGTTTTTAGTTGTTTTTAAAGCTTTATTTACAAAGTTTACACTGGTAGAATCTTTAGCTGCTAAAGTAACAAATCTGTCAGCTTCAACACCCAGTGAATCTAAAAAAGGTGTATAAAACCAATCGGCAGATGCAATGACATAATTGCCTTTACTTACATAATTTTTAAGTTCGGTAGTTGTAGTTGAGGCAGGCCTGTAAGCTGCCCCCATAATTATATAAGCAGTATTTGTTTCTTCTGTGTTATTTATTTGCTGGTAAACCGAGTTGCGGTTGGAGCTGATAACAGATGCAGGAAAAATATGTTGAAGCTGGCTATAAACAATAAAACCGCCATAGGGATTTTTATCTGCGTTGCTGAGCGTTACCGTCCAGTCGACAGGTTTAGGTCTGTTTATTTCTGCAACAACATACAGGATTAACAGCGCCGCAAAAACGATTATAAAATTTCTGTATCCTTTCACCGCAACTGGTTATTGAATTGTTGAAACTGTACATTTAATTGTTCAAACTCTTCAGTGCCAATATTCACTTCTCCATACCAGGCGCGCTCAAAAGAGTACGTAATCTTTTTAAATAATGACTGCCATGGTTTATCTGCTACTTCCATTATGTAGTCTGCATTGGTTTTATCTATTTGCCATTGAATATAGCCTTTATCCGACAATTGCTTAAGCGAGTGTAAATACAAAAGGCGTATAGCTAACCGAAAGTTTCTGCTTTGTATAGCATCACGTATTGCATCTTCAAATGAAATGCTGTTGATGTCTTCTAACGAAATTGTAAACGGCAATGCGTCATTGCTTTTTCTGCTGAGCAAGCTGCTTTTGCTCATCCCCATTACACGCATCACAAAAAATACAAGCACAGCAACAGCAATTATTATGACGCCCGTATATACTGTTCGTCGTCCGCTTTTTGTGCTTAAGATCTCACCGATCTTCCACCACACCCATTTCCAAAAGCGAGCCCAAAAGTTAGGCGGGGGCTCGCTCCAGCGGTTATATTGAAAGTTGGTGTCATTCTTAAATTCCTGCAATTCTTTGTTGTTGAAAGAGCGCACAGCAATAGCTGAAGTGTCTAATACAACATGCTTTTGTGCATGTGACAAACTTCCCGGCAACAAGAGAATAAACAGGACCAAAAACTTCATCAATCGATTGTTTATGTTATGTATTTATTGATGTAACAAGCAGTAGTTTTTCATGGCGTCATCCTTGTGTCACTCACTTGTGCATGCCGAACTTGCAGCAACGTTTTGATCGACGAGGAGACGAAGACACACATCCCAATCTCGCTCCCTGTGTCTTCGTGGCTGAAAAAGCCGGATAAAAAATTGCCGGTACAAGTGAGTGACCCGGCAATTCTGCCGGGGGCGCCACAACAAAAGCTGATTTAAAAAGAGGTGTCGGTAACAAAAAAAACAAATTTTGAAAATGTCTAAAACTCTTCTTTGATATCGTTAAAGTTACTGCCCGTTTGACCCAGGTTGTCCAGTCTTCTCATAATTCCTGTACCATCATGCCTTTCGGTAAGAGTAAAATAATGAAGGTTGACAGATACATAAAAAATAAGAAAAAAAACGTAAGAAAAAATGTTCAATATAGAAGTGACAACAACAACGGTTGTGGCAATGTCTCGCGTTGTAAAATAAGAAACTGCACCAGCTATTCCACTAACGATAAGCGAAATAGTACCACCGCTAAAAGCACAAATAAGATAAACCAAAATATAAATGCCAAAAGATACCCAGAAGTTATCCTTAATAATGGCAAAACACCTGCTCCAGCCGCCTCCGAAAGTCTCATCTTCAACGATTATAACTACAGCAAAGGGTGCCAGCACAACAGACAGGTATATGCCCGGAACGAGGCAGAACAAGAACCCAATTATCGCCAATAAAGTGATCGGAATAGTATAAATCAGCACTTTTAGGAAGTACTTTTTAAACTCGTTCCAAACTTCTTCTACAGTTGGAGCAGAACCTCCCGATGCATCATACAATTTCATGTAGCACGTTACCACTACATTCATAGCAATAAAATTCGATAAGGCTAAAAGCAAAAGAATAAAATAGGTACCGCTAAACATGGTAGCAAAAGGCGAATCATACGGGCTGCCAGAATTTGCCCGCCGGCCTATCAAATCTCTAAAAATACCAACTGCATTTCTTTGATACAGACCGTTAAGAAGCGAATGCGCAAGCATAAAAATTCCGGCTATTGCCAGGAAGCTTGTTAGAAGGGGTTTCGCATTCTGCCGGATAAATGAGAAAGTATCACTTAAGTTTTCACTAAAGTCCCTTGTTTTTCTAAGTTCAATTTTTTGTTCAGCCATTGTGTAAAGTGTTGGTTTTGGGTTGTTGAAGAAGTATTTTGTAAAGCGTTTTCAATTCGGGCATGAAGGCGTTTGGGGTAAATTATAAAATACCCTATTATAAACGTAAGACTGCCCGTTAATATTGATGTGCTCAACCATACAGGCATTTTGTCGTAACGGGTAACAAAGCTTTCTAGAAACGCGGCAACGATAAATACAGGGATTAATCCAAACACAATTTTTATCCCGTCTCTTCCGCCTTTGAGTATAGAGACGTTGCGGCTGAATGTTCCCGGAAATAAAATACTGTTACCTAAAATAAGACCTGCAGCGCCTGCAATCACAATTGCCCAAATCTCCAGGGTACCATGAATAAAAATTACAGTAATACTTTTTAAACCGAGGCTTTTAGAAAAAAAATAATATTCGAACGAGCCAAGCATTAAGCCATTTTGTAACAAAAGAAAAACCGCACCCACCGAAAAAAAAGCGCCCATCGCATACGTTGCAAAAGCCACCCTTATGTTATTAAATGCTATCGACCAGAACATGGTCAACTGGTTTTCACTTTTGTATACCCCAAAAGGGTCTCCGTGTTCTATGTTTTCATTCGTCATGTTCACATAGCCGTCTCCAAGTATTAACCGGATAAACGTTTCATCATACTTTGCTGAGATAGCACCTATAAAACAAAACACGCAAAAAAATATGAGCGAGTAAGCAAACTGCCTGTGGTAAAAGTTAAACAGGTAAGGCAACTCAAACTGCCAAAAGTTCCAAATGCGGGCAGACTTTTCTTTTTTGTTTTTATAGATGTTTTGATGAAACAAACCGGCCAGGCCATTCAGGTATTTTGTAGTATTACTTTTAGGATAGAAAGTTTTACTGTAAGAAAGATCGTCAGTTAGTTCAATAAAGCGGTCAGCAAGGCGGCCGGTATTTTTATGAAGCTTTATTTCACTCTCGTAAAGCTGCCACTTTTCCATATTTTGCTTCAAAAACTGGGCTTCCCGCATTTAAAATTTTTATTTCGGTCTCTTTGTAAAAATAAGTGACAATGTGAATACATATGTAAAGGAATTAAAATTTATTTGCAGCAATTATTAACCATGAGCACCATTAATATTACTACTCCACAGAACATAGAACTTGAGTTTGAACTGGGAAGCCTGGGCGACCGTGTTGTTGGGACAATTATTGACTGGCTTATAATTTTTGCA
Source organism: Chitinophagales bacterium (assembly GCA_038199395.1). GTDB lineage: Bacteria > Bacteroidota > Bacteroidia > Chitinophagales > Chitinophagaceae > Segetibacter. The sequence continues at coordinate 4,937 of JBBPZJ010000085.1, read as the reverse complement.
TACGTCGCTATCATCCTTGTTTTTGCCAACTTCGGCAATACAAAGACGAGCGGCTTTTCTTTCCTGTTGTTTCTTTTTTTTCTCCCTGTTGTATTTTATAGCCTTTTAAGCGAAACATTATTAAACGGGCAAAGCCTGGGTAAAAAAGTGATGAAAATAAAAGTTATAAGCCTTAGTGGAGAGCAAGCTTCTTTCTCACAATACCTCATCCGATGGGTGTTCAGGTTGATTGATTTTGCAGTTACCTCAAATTTTCTTGCATTGATACTGGTGGCTGCAACAGAAAAGCATCAGCGTTTAGGAGACATCATTGCAGGGACGGTTTTAGTAAAAACCAAACTAAAAACAAATGCAGACGATACCTGGTATCATTCGACCGACGCAACTTCGTACCACGTAACATATCCCGAAGTAATAAATCTTAAAGACCACGACACTCAATTGATAAAGGAAGTCATCCTGAATGTAACGCGAACCAGAAACACCATGCTCGCTTTGGAAGCTCAGCGTAAAATAGAACAGATTTTAAATATCAGAAGTAAAACTGATGAGCCGCTGGTATTTTTAAGAACCGTACTTGCCGATTATAATTACTTGACTTCGCTGTTGTAGTACAAATAAGATTGTTGTTGCTTACATAACTGACCGCTTTTGGTAACTGGCTTTAAAACTTCCAGCCATTGAGTTAAGGAGCAAGTACTGTAAATGGATAAAGATGTATATTTCTTAATACCCCAAACAAAACAACCGCAACCAAAAACAATCTTACAAACAAGGGAGAGTAGAATAGGGTTTGAACAACCGGTTTTGTTCTAAAGACGTTTGCCACCGTTACAAATGCTGAATACAAAATAAGGGGTAGACTAACTACCAGGATTGCATTATAGTTAACAGCTTCAAGAAGATGTCCATGCAGTAAAGACGATATAGCTCTTTGCGAACCACATCCGGGGCAGTAAAGACCGGTGAGCATAAAAAAGGGGCAGGCAGGAAAAAAATGAGAATGGCGGGCATCAATAAAAAAGTACAACAGCGCCGCTACTGACACTGCTGTACCGATAATTGCAACCCGAAAAATTTCTTTGCTAATCACTGATAACGATTAAAAGCGCCACTTTTCCATAATGCCACTCCGAAAAAAACATTCATGATGATAGAGCCTGCAACTAGTACAATTCCTATCCAAAAAGCCACTTTTGTCCATTTGGCTGCGTCACGAGAAGCTCTCATTGCTCCTTCGTAATCACCTGCGGCAAATTTGCTGTTTACCTGCGTTGCGAAAACAATACCTGCAATACCAAAAGGCAGACAACAAAATATGGTAACAAGAATAGACTCGACTAACCAGTTTTTAGGAGGATTTTGCGAAAGCGGAGTTTGGGACTGAAAAGATTCGTTCATAATCGTAAGCTTGGAGATTTAAAGAATGGTTAGATATGAAAGTAGTAAAAATGTAATAGAAGTCTTATCGTTTAGGCAACTAAATAATATTTCAGAGCGATTAAGGTTATCAGCTGCAACAACTGCTTTATTAAAAGATTTTCTGCCGCCACCCGCTGCAGTGTGAGAGTAAGCGAAGCTCGTCAATACCTTTCTCATAAAATTTATCAGGTGAGTATTTCTATTCTTCGGGATATTAGCACAGCTTCCAATGCGCTTGTGTAGGATTATCATGTATGTAATGTAACTTCTGTAGAAATAGGGCCTGCTCTATAAGTCAATGCTGAATGGATTTCTCTGCCAATTCCGATAGCTATCAGAAGGTACTGCCGACCGCTTGCTTTTACTTTATAATTTTCTACCTCTTTGTTGTTCGCAGCAATCCTAGTACGTTTTATTTGCTGAGCAGTATATTTCAAAAAGCTTTGCTGAACACTCGCTTTTGTATGTTTATCCTGGATTTGCCATTTTAGGTGAATGTGATTTACGGTGCGGCAGCATCACCAGTTGACAGCAAACCGCTGTTAACCGAAAACATGAAAAACCGCATTTCTGTTTAAAATGATTATTTTCATTTTTTACTTATGCATCATCGCGTGTTTTTAAAGAATTTCTTTGCCACTGTTATGGTTGTATCCATTTCAGTTTCTGCCTCTGCTCAATTCGAAAAGGTTGAAACCGATATAAAGAACATTATACAGAAGTTTGATATTGTAGGACTTTCAGTTGCTGTAGTTAAAAAGGGAAACATTATTTATACAAAAGCTTTCGGTTTAAAGAATATTGCTTCGAATACAACTCTTTCCGACAAAGATATTTTCAGAATAGCTTCGATCTCCAAGTCGTTCTCTGCAACGTCGATTATGCAACTGGTAGAGGCAGGAAAGTTATCTCTGGATGATGACTTTAGCAAGCTGATAGGGTTCACAGTAAGAAATCCAAAATATCCTGAAACTGTCATCACTCTAAAAATGGTTCTTTCTCACACCTCCAGTATAAACGACGACCAGGGCTATTTTAATTTTGATATTATAAACCCATCGAAAAATGCAAACTGGCGAAAGTGTTATAACGACTACGAGCCTGGGAAGGGATATCAATATTGCAATCTCAACTTCAACATGACCGGGGCGGTTATTGAAAAAATTTCCGGTGAACGTTTCGATCAATATGTGAAACATCATGTATTAGATCCGTTAGGTTTATACGGAGGGTACAATGTCGACTCATTGAACAGTCGTCTCTTCACCACTCTCTATTCCTACGATTCTGCTTCAAACAGCTTCAGGCCATCTCCTGACGCTTATGCCTCAAAAAGAGAAGAATTGGCCAACTATGTAATGGGTTACAGCACCCCCATCTTTTCGCCTACCGGCGGTATGAAGATCTCAGCTCCTGATCTTGCTAAGTACATGATCATGCACATGAACAAAGGCAAGTATAAAGGTGTTAGGGTCATCTCTAAAAAAAGTTCGAAATTGATGCAAACTAAAATCTCGGACGAAGAAGGTTATGGGCTGGCTATCATGAATCTTGATAATTTAATTCCCGGGAAGATCCTAACCGGTCACTCCGGTAATGCTTATGGGCTTTACAGCGCCATGTTTTTCGAGGCCAAAGAAAAATTTGGAATCGTTGCCATAACAAACGGCTGTAAACCCGTGTTCACCAACGACTTCAGCGATGCTTTGAAAGCAACAATAAACAGTTTGTACGATAACTTACTAAAATAGCCTTAAGCTAATATTTTTCTCGTCCTGCTGAAATAGTAGCAATGAAGAACTAAGGATATTGATTGAAAGTTATTTCTGACATTGAAGACAATGTAGGAAACTTATATTGTTAGTGCAGGAGTGGCGTGCGTAGCCAGTAAGCGTAGGTGCGAGTAATTACCGCATATTTGACCTTATCATTAATCGTGCAACCTGTTTGGTTTATTGCATCGCTCATCGTGCCTGCGCTTCAGTTGCAGGTGATAACACCCCGCACCGGCGCGGCTGCAAGGAAGACCGACAACGGCGAAAAATTAAATAAATAACATTCTCATTATAAAATGATTTTTAATCCCTCTTGAAAACTTGCAAATAAGTCCTCATGAAATGCAAATGCTAAATGTCCATCTACATCTAAAGCATGCATTAACAGTTTCTTTTCGTCTGTTTCAAAGTAGACAAAATACAATTTATTGACATTTTTATCCCCTCTATTAACATATAAGCAAGAGGCAACAACCTTAGATGAAAAATCTAATCTGTCAGGATAACTTTCCACTTCCAACCGATCATTTATTGGGGCAATAATGTATTGCTTCGAGTCTGTAATAAAATTTTTTATGAATAATTTTTCTTTTACATAAGAATACCTAAGAATTGATAAAGGTTTAAATTTCCAACTCTCTTCGGCAATATCTACAGACCAAAAAAGATAACAGATCTTATCTAGTCGTTTAAAAAATCCATTTTCATAAAAAATAACATCAAACCCGCCTCCCCATCCATCTTGCAAATTTTCCGGCGTCATTCTCTCCTGCTCTAAGAAATATAAATTTGTCAACACTACTTTTTTTATACTCTCTTGCACATAAACTCGAGTGTTATCAATATTTGTTGAAACTAAAGTTTTTATAAATTGTAATCTCCAATCTTTCGCGCCTGATCCCGCGGATATAATGACGTCAGAAAAAGGATGAATTTGTTTTCCAACTGCCAAATGAGGATACTAGAATACCTCCATTTAAATCGGCAAATAGAACCAACGTTGAGACCGCCTTATTTTCGGAGAGATTGTTTTGTAACAACATTTCATTTAGGTTTTCACTTGTCACTTCCCGATGAAGAAAGAAATCCATAAACAAATCAAAAACACATTTTATTGGATATACATCACCAACAGCTCCGATACAAAGCCTGTTTTTTATAATTATTGTTTTTAGTCCATAGGAATAAGGGCGGTACTCACCTGGAAAATCTATTTCATGAAATTTTCCGCCTGTGTTGGTGTTCTTCACCAACACATTCCTCAGCGACAGTTATCGATCAAAAGACACAACAACCCCTCTGCTGCTGAACCTGTCGAAGCAACCACCACCGCACAAGGTGTGCGACGCAACCAAAGCTTCCATAGTACCACTTCAGCTAAGTACAGCCCCAGCCCTAAAGGGAGGAGAGTGTCAAGAATAAAAACATACCCTCACTTACTCCGTCCGTAAATTATCCGCAGGGTTAGCAAGGGCTGCTTTTGCTGAATGAAACATGGCGGTGGCGGTTATCACAATCACCAGGGCAGATACCACAAATGGTAAGATAGATAAACCGGCGTTGTATGGAAATACTTTTAACCAGTTGCTCATAAAATACCAGGCTACCGGGAAGGCAATACCGGCAGAAATGAGGGCGAGCCACAGGTAATTTTGTGCAATTAAAGTAACTGCTTGTAGAATGCTTGCTCCCATTACCCTACGAATGCTGATCTTTTTTTGTTTTTGCTGGGTGGTAAAT
>JBBPZJ010000084.1:0-29772 GCA_038199395.1 Chitinophagales bacterium | reverse complement strand
GTAGCCTTTTCTCACTATAAAGGCCATAAAATCATCAAAACAGCTTTGTCTGGACATCACCTTCATCTGCCCTGGTTTCCCACTCCATTTCAACTTCTTTGCTATAGCTTACCAGTCTATTACCTATAGCCTTCCAGCCCATTACTTCCACAAAGCCCCCAATTTGAATTTTTTGAGTTGACACTTTCGCCCCTGCCCCTGTATGTAATAACAATACCGGATCTTCGTCTGCTGTTACCGCTTCAACCCTGTTGCCTTTGCCCTCTTTTATAAATAAGAACTTTGTTTTAACAGACGTGGTTTCAATTTTAAACCTTTTGATATTGAATTGCCCTTTTTCTGCATCGAGGTAAATAGCAGTAATAATTTTTTCGGGGTTAAATTTTTCAATCAGCAAAATTTTCTCCGGCTCGAACCTCTGCGTCAGTTCTGTATCGGTAATCTCATAATCACCATCATCATAAATAATCAATAGTTTCTCTTCCTCGAAAGTTCCAAGATACTCTCCTTTTTCTTCGTTATTGAGCCTGCCGAATTTACTGTCAAACCAAAGTTTCCTACCGGTAAGCGTACTTCTTCCGGCTTCTTTAAACTTAATCGTTTTAATAGGGTGCTTGGTTACCTGGTTGCCCATACTGTTACGCCCTTTTACATCAAGTTCTTCAAAATAAAAGTCGAACTCTTTTTTCCTAGAAGTACTATTTGGGCTTAAAATGATCTTTACAATTTCCGCCTCACCGTTATGGTTTGCCGAGAAATAATGGACCCTGCTTTTTTCAGAGCCTTTTGTGATATCATACTCTTTATCCCTGGTTATTCCCGTCACATTAAAACGCTTGGCGTAACTAACACCACTTGCACCATCGACATAAATAGAATTATAAGTGGTTCGTTCATCATTTTTTTGAAATACTGCTGCATGAATAATGTCTTTACCGATAAACACTTTATCAGCAACTCTCACCACTTTCATTTTACCAGCTTTCGTAAAAACAATAATGTCATCTAATTCACTGCATTCAGCTATCAGTTCATCTTTCTTTAAACCTAACCCCACAAACCCTTCAGCCCGGTTCATGTACACTTTGGTGTTAGCAATTGCTACCGACCGTGCGGTAATCACATCAAATTGCTTTATCTCTGTTTTTCTTTCGCGGCCCTTTCCATATTTTTTTAACAGACCCTCGTAGTATGATACAGCATAATTCGTAAGATGCTCAAGGTTGTATTGTACCTGAGCAATTTCAGCCTCAATGCCTTTTATTTGTGCGTTCAGTTCATCAATATCAAGTCTGTATATTCTACGAACCGGCTTTTCTGTCAATTTTAGCACATCTTCCCGTGAGACACTGCGTCTAAATTTTATTGCAAAAGGGACAAATGCTTTTTCTATCGCAGCAAGCACCTTCTCCCAGGTTTCATGCTTCTTTTCTAATTCTTTATAGATTTTTTCTTCGAAGAATATTTTTTCAAGTGATGTATAATGCCATTTATCCTGCATCTCACCCAGTTTTATCTGCAGCTCTTTTTTAAGTAATTCTTTGGTGTTCTCTGCCGAAATTTTAAGCAGTTCCTGCACCGTTAAAAAGTGCGGCTTCTGGCCAACTATGACGCAGGCATTAGGAGATATACTTACTTCGCAATCAGTAAATGCATACAAAGCATCGATGGTAATATCGGGCGAAATGCCTGGAGCAAGATCGATAGTTATTTCAACATCGGCTGCAGTAGCATCTGTTACTTTCCTTACTTTAATCTTTCCTGCATCATTTGCCTTAACTATGCTATCGCACAATGTAGAAACTGTAACACCATACGGAACATCGCGAATGGCAAGAGTCTTTTTGTCGAGTTCCTCAATTTTTGCTCTAACTCTTACTTTACCTCCTCTTTTGCCCTCGTTGTAATTCGACACGTCTATCATGCCACCTGTTTGGAAATCGGGATAAATGGTAAATGATTTACCTCTTAAACACTTTGTAGACGCATCAATTAGTTCGCAAAAGTTATGAGGTAAAATTTTGGTAGAAAGACCAACTGCGATACCATCAGCACCTTGTGCAAGCAGCATCGGAAATTTCATCGGCAATGTAACCGGTTCGTTTTTTCTACCATCGTAACTCAACTGCCATTCGGTAGTCTTGTTATTAAAGGCAACATCTAAAGCGAACTTGCTTAGTCGGGCTTCTATGTATCGCGGAGCAGCAGCAGAATCGCCGGTTCTCACATCACCCCAGTTTCCTTGTGTTTCTATTAATAAGTCTTTTTGCCCCATGTTTACAAGGGCATCGCCAATAGATGCATCACCATGCGGATGATATTGCATGCTCTGGCCAATAATGTTTGCCACCTTATTGAAACGGCCATCATCCATCTCCTTCATAGCATGGAGAATACGTCTTTGTACCGGCTTAAAACCATCTTCAATTGCCGGCACGGCTCTTTCAAGTATTACATAAGAGGCATAATCGAGAAACCAGTTTTTATACTGGCCCGTTACACCGCTTTCATTGTTTGTTAATTCGTTTGCTGTTTCTGTAGTCATTTAATTTTATTATTACCCTTCATACAACTCCAACGGCTGCCCGTTGGGATCGTAAAAAAAAGTGAACCTTTTATTCGTTATCTCATCAACTCTTACATTCTGCACTTCTACCTTTTTACTTCGCAAAAATACAATCCATTGCTCAACATCATCTACGGCAAAAGCAAGATGCCTCAGCCCTTTTGACTCAGGAAAACTGTTTCTCTCTTTATAGTCAGGAAATGAAAAAAGTTCAATACAATATGCTCCGTTTATAGCGAGGTCTAATTTGTAACTATTACGGTCTTTGCGATAGGTTTCATTTATAACAGAGAACCCAAGCACGTCAGTATAAAAGCGTTTGCTTTCTTCGTAGTTATCTGTTAATATAGCCACGTGATGTATCTTTTTAATCTGCATTACTTCACTTTTTTTCCTGGTATATTTTGTCCGTTTTGATGCAGTATCAAACTTTCCACCTCGCCTTTTTCGTTTTTTACAAACTCCACCTGTGCATCTACTACTTTTAGAAAAAATACATTTTCACTTTTAGCAAATAAATCAAACTTTGGCTGATTGGTTGCCTGCGCTTTTAAACTGCCATTTACAAGTTCAACTGTTATTTTAAAGGTTGGTGCAAGTTCATACTCACCTACATAAGCTTTTAAAATACCACTATCTGCTTTTATTTCTTTTGCCTCTTCAGCTATCTTGTAAGGTTGATTATATAAAATAGACAGAATTTCGTGTTCCGCAGATTCTAGCGGGAAAGGCTTATTTGAAAGCATTACTATGGATGTTTTATCTTCAGGAATATATGTCAGATTGGAAACAAAACCATGTATTCCCCCACCATGCTTAATTCGTCTTTTTCCATTAACGCTATCTATGAAGAAACCATAACCATATTTGTCTTTGAAAGGTTTATATGCCTTTTCTAAAATCGCTGCCGGAATGATTTTACCTGAGTTCAAAGCTGTATTCCAATTATATAAATCGTGAACAGTTGAATAAATGGCTCCTGCGGAAAAAGCGACTGTAGAATCTACGATGGGTGCAGGCAGGTGTGCAGCTTTACTTAAAACAAGATAGCCAACAGATTTATCAGGCGACCTATAATGAGTGAAATCGAAACCAGAATGTGTCATTGAAGCAGGTTGGAACAACAGATTTCTTACTATACTTTCGTAAGATTTTCCTGTTACTTTTTCAATTATGTATCCCAAAATACTAAAACCGGAATTGCTATATCTAAATTTGCTGCCAGGCTCAAAATCAAGCGGCTTGTCTTTTATTAAATTCCAAAAAGCTTCCTGGCTAAGGTTATCAGCAACACGATTTTTCATAAAGGCTGTATCGTTCGTATAATTATACATACCAGATACGTGGTTCAGTAAATTTTCAATTGTTATTTTATCAGCGTATTGATACTGGGGAAAGTATTTACTTAGCTTATCCTTTATGGATAACTTGCCCTCCTGTTCAAGCTTTAAAATAATAGCAGCGGTAAATTGTTTTGTTACCGAGCCAATTTGAAAAACAGAGTTTGCATCATGATTAATATTAGCTTCAGCATTACGAAGTCCGTAACCTTTCTCAAGCAAAATATTGCCATCCTTTGCAACCAAAACTGCTCCATTAAAGCCTTCGACATTGCTTAAAGCTTGCATGTATTCATTCAGCTTCTCAGGCACAGATTGGCTAAATCCACCTGTTACATGACAAAAAGTAATAACGATAAAAACTAACTTTTTCATAACCTTTCGAATTAAAGATTTCATTTGTTTAAACGCCCCTTACCATTACTGCTATAACACTTCTTCCTTAGGTTCTCCTGCCAGTTTTACTTCAAACTCTTTCATGTTTAGCAAATTTCCCTGCATCTCAACTTTTCCTTCGTCTACCATTTGTTTAAGGCGCCATAGTAAGTATGCGTCTCCTGTAGTTTCTTTTGCTTTGCTAAAATACTGCTGAAAAAGCTTGGAAGCTTTTATCCAATCTTTACCAATGTAAGTAAGCAAATCATTGTCGTAAAAACCGTATCCTTTTTGAACCAGTTTTTTACCTCCTTCCAATAACCTTACACCTTTATCTTCTCCGCTTAGTCTTGCCCACTCGTCAGAGTCAATTTCAAACTCGCCGGAAGTAATGGGCCTGGCGAGTTTTTTAGCTTTTACAAACTCTCTTGGTTGAATTTGAAACAAGCTCGTCGGATAAAAAATGTTGCCTTTCTCGTTAATGAAAGGCAGGTTGTTGAGATATAGAATGAATACTCTTCCCTGGTAATCTTTCAATTGACTTACCAACCAATAATATCCGGATACGTCGTGTTTGTTTTGTGCTGCCCATATCCAAACCACTTCTTCAAGGTTTTGTGTAAGCTTTGATTTAAGATCCTCTACCTCTTTGGCATCATTAACATGATCGCTTTGAGCTAGCGAATCATAATGTCCGCCATGCAATATTTCCTGCCACCACTTTTTACGATTGTCAATTCCTTCTTCAGAAAATAAATCCGCTAGTGGGCCTACTGCATAATCGTCTTTAATTGAAATTATTTCTCCCTGCATAGAAGGATCAAGTTCGAAACTTTTTCTTAATGCCTCAATATTTGCTTCTTCAAAAACTATATGTATCATATCTTATACCCAAGGGGTATTAGGTTTTAAATTAAAAAATTCTGACGAATAGTTTGGTTTATTAATAATTGATTGAGAAATTACCCTTACGCCAGTCAATGATTATTCGATAGAAGAACAAACGATTGGTGCACCAATTATTCCTGCCTCAGCAGTTCAATACCTTCTTGGTGGCAAGGTAAAATAAAATCTGCGTCAAGAGAAGCAAGCTTATTAATGTTGTGAATTTTACAGGTAGCTAAAATGATGGCGTCGTTTGGGAGCAGATTGTATTTTGCCATATAAGAAGGTACGTCCTTTAGAAAAGTGTCGTCTCCATCAACATAAGAAAAATCAGAAAGTATTAGAGTTTAATTCTACATTGCTTAACAGCACCTCGTGAACCTGTTTTTTTTCTTTTATTGTTCTCGGTGAGATACCGGCACTAAAACCCAGTACAAAATATAGATATTCGCTAATTACAGTATTGTTAATGAAGTTTTGATTCTGAATATTAGAAATCAGATCCCTGTAGAAAGAAACTTTGTTGCCTTTCAGCGCCTCTATAAAAATTGAACTATCAACAAATATTTTATTGTTCGTAAACGTCATATTTTGTTATCGGAAAATCAGGAAACTGAGCGGCTCCTACAATATTCATTAATCTTTTTACCTTTTTTTCGTGATTTTGTACCGCTGCATTTTCGTTTAAATCAGCTTCGTTTTCAATTGATAAAAGTATAATTTCCAACTCCTTTTCGTCAAACTCTTTCGGAACTGACACAGAAAGAATTCCTTTATGGGCAACTCCCGTTATCCTAATAGCCTGCATACCTGTTTTATTTTTATTCAAATTTACAACTAATCCCCATTTATCTACGCTGCAACTTCCTCCCCTACATGCTCAGCTACGGCTTCATCTTTTGCCTCTTCAATTGCATGTTTGACATCTTCTGTTAAGTCGAGCTCAATTTTGAGGTTATCAATAATAAACTCCTGTCGCTGCATGGTATTTTTTCCCATATAATACTCCAATAGTTGTTGTATGTGAGTTTCGGGTAACAACATTACCGGTTGCAGTTTGATATCGTCGCCTATAAACCGGGCAAACTCTTCAGGGCTTATTTCGCCCAGTCCTTTAAATCTCGTAATCTCCGGTTTCTCGCCTAATTTTTTTATTGCTTCCTGTTTCTCAGTTTCGTTATAGCAATAAATTGTTTGCTTTTTATTACGAACCCTAAAGAGAGGCGTTTCAAGAATATGTAAATGACCATTTTTTACAAGATCAGGAAAGAACTGCAAAAAGAACGTAAGCATCAGCAACCGAATGTGCATTCCATCAACGTCAGCATCTGTAGCAAGTACGATATTATTGTAGCGCAGCCCTTCTAATCCGTCTTCAATATTTAAAGCATGTTGCAGCAGGTTGAACTCTTCATTTTCATACACTACTTTTTTCGTAAGTCCGTAACAGTTTAACGGCTTTCCACGCAGACTAAAAACAGCTTGTGTATCTACCCTCCGGCTTTTTGTAATTGAACCGCTGGCACTATCTCCTTCGGTTATAAAAACGGTAGTCTGATTACGCTTTTCTAAGATCTCGTCTTTGTTTTTTCCTTCGGCCTCGTCATTGTAATGAAATTTACAATCGCGCAATTTTTTATTGTGCAAATTTGCTTTTTTCGCTCTTTCGTTAGCCAGTTTTTTAATGCCGGCTAACTCTTTCCGCTCCCTTTCGCTTTGCTCTATTCTTTTACGGAAAGCATCCGCAGTTTGAGGATTTTTATGCAGGTAATTATCCAGCTCCTTACCTAAAAAATCAACCATAAAATTTCGCACCGTCGGTCCACCTTCAAAAACTGTAAGCGAGCCCAATTTTGTTTTTGTCTGGCTCTCGAAAACCGGTTCCTGCACACGAATGGATATGGCAGCACAAATGCTGCCACGTATATCTGCAGCTTCATAATCTTTTTTATAAAAATCCCGAACTACTTTCACAAATGCCTCTCTAAAAGCCTGCTGGTGTGTTCCTCCTTGTGTGGTGTATTGGCCGTTAACAAACGAATATAAATCTTCGCCGTAATCGTTGTTATGAGTAATTGCTATCTCCATATCCTCACCTTTCAAATGGATAATCGGGTAGCGGATTTCGTCAGCGTTCGTTCGTCTTTGCAACAGATCTAACAACCCATTTTTGCTTACATATTTTTTACCGTTGTAATTAATAACGAGTCCTGCATTTAGATAGCAATAATTCCAGAGTTGGTTTTCTATATAATCCGGTATGTAGTGATAATTCTTGAAAATCGTTTCATCGGGGGTGAATGTTACCAGCGTTCCGTTTGGCTCGCTTGTTTCCTTCTCCTTAGATTCTTTTAATAAAACTCCGCTTTGAAATTCTGCTGTTTTTTGCCTGCCATCCCGAAAAGCGGTGACCTTAAAGTAAGCGCTTAAGGCGTTCACTGCCTTCGTACCGACACCATTCAGGCCTACACTTTTCTGAAATGCTTTACTATCATACTTGGCACCGGTGTTTATTTTACTAACTACATCTACCACTTTACCTAATGGAATTCCACGGCCAAAATCTCTGATGGTAACTAGTTTTTCAGCAATGGTCAGTTCGACGTTTTTACCGTATCCCATCGTATGCTCATCAATGCAGTTATCTATCACCTCTTTAATTAAGACATAAATACCATCGTCAGGACTACTTCCATCTCCTAATTTACCAATATACATCCCTGGTCTTAACCGAATGTGTTCGCGCCAGTCAAGACTTCGTATACTATCTTCGTTATAATCTCCCTGTTGTATTTTATCTGCCATGTTTTCTAAGTCATTGAATTATTAAATCAATAAGTCATTGGGTTAAAAAAGATACTCTTTATGTTACGACTGCTGTTCGGACCCTCGTAACTAGCACTCTTAGCGCCTGTAATTTTAAATTTAAAAAACTGATCGCTGTTTTTTATCAACTATTAAAAAAAGTTTATCCCTGTCTTTCAACACCCTCTCCCACTGCTTTGCGGAACATGCAAATATAAAATGGGAGAAGACGAAGACAATTTTTTGTTTTTGAACAAGTCGGTGAATTATGTGGAAAAGCATGAGATCATGATATAACCACCTAATTATAAAAATCTGAAGCCTGTAAACTGATGTCAGTATTATATCTATTCTTAAAAAATTTTTAATACGTAAGCAGGAGAATTTAGCAGATATTTACCTATAGGCTATATTTTTCCTACACCCTCTACACAAGCTGAAAGTTTATGAAAACAAATTTATTCTTTGACTATCCTGTCTTTAAATCTCACCTTTTATCGCTTATTCCTCCTCAACCTATACAGTATGCTGTAACAAAAGAGCAACAGCAAAAAGAAATTTCTTCTTTGAAAGAAACTATAGGAAGCCGCAGATTCTTTTTTGTAACCAATCTGGAGAATTATGAAATAGAGCAACCATTTGGTATAGAAAGGTGGCTTGGCTACAGCGAAAGGGATTTTACCATGAAAAAGTATCTTGACCTTATTCATCCCGGCAGGAGAAAAGCAGTGCAAATGATTGCTTTGCACTTATATAATACCCTTTGTATTGGCAAATTTTCCCTTGATTTTATGGTTCAACGATACAGTAGTCTTATTGCTTTAAAACACCATAGGGGTCATTATTTATTAGCCAATAAAATTTCTTCCGTTTTTCAGTATGATATTAACAACCGCCTTACCGCATGCTTACATGAATTTACTATTATTAGTGATGAATATAACGGAGAAGCTCTTGGTCCAAAATTTTTTAGTTCAACCGGTGAAGACGACAAAAGAGGAATAGAAATTTTGCAAAAAGCTGTTGAGCATTTTTTAAAACTGAAAGTGTTTTCCCCAAAGGAATTGCAGGTAGCACGAAAAATTGCTTATGAGCCAAGGATTAAACAAAAGCAATTAGCTGACCTTATGGAAATACCTGTTGATGATTTACATCAGTACTATGGCAGGTTTTTGAGAAAAGCACGTGATTTTTTTCATCTTGATTTTAATAACACCGTTGAAGCAGCACTTTATTTAAAAAAAGAAGGATTATTATAAATTTATTTTGAGTTGTCACCCGAGGGTGACAAAACGTTTTCTAATTATTAATCATCTTCACCAAAATTCAACAACACGATTTCAATTTAAGATAGATAGAACAACGTCTCTTTGTCTGTTTACAAGAACATTTGGATTTCTTTGGGGGTTATTTTTATAGAGGTTGCCAGTAAAACGGCAGCCTCTTTTGTATTGTATCAATATTTTTATCATTATACAATCATAATCAGAAGAAGTATTTTGGTAAATTATTTATAGCAGAAAATGCCTTCAACTATTTTTACAAAAATACCAGGTATGCGTGTTTGTCTTATTCTCTTGTCTTTATTCTATTTCGCTAATACTTCAGTTTTAGCTCAAAAAAAATTGCGAGTACAAATAATAACATCGGGAAGTAACACTAGTTTAAGAGGAATGAGTATTCCTTCTGATAATGTTATTTGGGTAAGCGGGAGCAATGGCACTATCGGAAAGTCGGTTGATGCAGGCAAAACCTGGAGATGGTTAATTGTTCCTGAATTTGAAAAAAAGGATTTCAGAGACATTGAAGCTTTTGATAGCAGTACAGCAATAGCAATGGCTGTTGATAATCCTGCCTATATTATTAAAACAACAGATGGTGGAACTACCTGGAAAAAAGTTTTTGAACGTGCAATGGAAGGTATGTTTTTAGATGCTATGGATTTCAAAAATGAAAAGGAAGGTATTTGCATTGGGGATCCACTAAATGTGGGTGAAATGAAGAGGCATCTCTTTTATGTGATAAGAACGTATGACGGAGGTGAGACATGGAAAGAAGAGTCGATGTCGAGATTGCCTCCTGCTCAACAAGGTGAAGCTATTTTTTCTGCAAGCGGCACCAATATTCATTTTTTAAATAATGCTGACTTCGAATATGCTTTTGTTACAGGTGGTATTGTTTCTAATTTACATATGGAAGGCCGGCAGGACAAAAAAAGCAATACCGCGGTTGTACCAGTGTTGCAGGGAAAGGAAACAACGGGAACTTTTTCGATGGCGACAGATAAACGAAAAGCATTCTATTGTGTTGGAGGAGATTATAAAGCACCCGAAAACAATATCGGTAATTATTACTACACAACTGACACCGGTAGCAAATGGCAAACTTCTTCTGTCAGTCATCCGTTGGGTTATCGTAGCTGCATTCAGATTATTAAAGGTAAGACAATGGTGGCCTGTGGTCCTTCAGGTGTTGATTTTGCAAAGAACGGTCACAAAGAATGGAGAAAAGTAAGTCTTGAAAGTTTTAATGTATGCATGGTAAGCAAAGGAAAAAAGGTGTTTCTTGCCGGTGAGAAAGGCAAGATTAGCAGATTGATCTATTAGCTGAGAATGTCGTGATTTTTTGCTCGCAGCAACAAATTATAAAAATCAAATTAATAACGAGGGCTAATAAAAAGATTTAAAAGCCCAAAATTTCGACGTAACCAAAGCCGGTTGTTATTCTGCTCTAAAATACCAATACAGTCCATCTTAAGTTGACAGGATAAATTTAAGTTACAGTTTTTCGTACTTTCATTTTTTATTTTAACCCGATGAATAAATACTTTATTGCCGGCTTCTATTTTTTTATTTATATAGCAACAGCAAACGCACAACACCAACCTCCAACGTTTATTTCTGATAGTCTTGATGCTTATATAACCGAAGGTCTTAAGGACTGGAATATTCCCGGGCTTTCTATTGCAATTGTAAAAGATGGTAAAGCAGTGGTAATGAAAGGTTATGGCGTTCGTGATGTTGAAACCAAAGAGCCGGTAAATGAGAACACACTGTTTATGATTGCCAGCAACAGCAAATTATTTACTGCAACAGCCCTCTCGCAGCTTGAGTATAATAAAAAAATATCTATTGACGACAAAGTAAGCAAATACATAAAAAGCTATACTTTATACGATAAGAATACGACCGAGATGGTAACTATTCGAGACCTGCTCAGCCACCACCTTGGAACGAAGACTTTTCAGGGCGATTTTGTTTTTTGGAATAGCAACCTGGGCAGACAACAAATTATAAATAAAATGCGATTGCTCAAACCAAATGGCATTTTCAGACAAAGCTACGGCTACTGTAACAGTTGTTTTGTTACAGCAGGAGAAATAATACCTGTGGTTACCGGGAAACCGTGGGAAGTTTACATTTACGACAGCATAATTATGCCTTTGGAGATGACCAATACTTATACTCTTGGCAACGGCTTAAGTGAACGGCATAATGCTTCAAGACCTTACACTACAAGCTTTACAGGGAAACTAACAAAACTTCCTTATGATAACGTAGATAATCTTGGGCCGGCTGGCAGCGTTGTTAGCAATGTAAAAGATCTTAGTCACTGGCTCTTAATGCAGTTGGACAGTGGCAGGTATGAAGGCAGAAGAATTTTACCATGGCGGGTTATACAGAAAACACGCGAAATGAATACCGTTATCAGAAGCCAAAAGTCTACCATTTATCCAACTCATTTTCAAGGATATGGGTTAGGTGTTTTTATGGGGGATTATAATGGGAAACAGATTTATTATCACACAGGTGGGGCAGATGGCTTTGTAACTAATACTTGTTTCGTGCCCGAAGAAAATCTTGGCATTACTATTCTTACTAACAATGACAATCAAAACTTTTTCGAAGCGCTGAGATACCAAATTCTCGACGCATATTTAGGAGTTAGTTATATAAACAGAAGTAAAGCTGCTTTACCCGCTTTCGTAAAGGAAATGAATGAAACTGTAAAGTCTACCGAAGCTTTGCAGGCAAGAGTGAAAGGCAACAAACCTGCACTGGAAATAGAAGCTTATACAGGAACTTTTGAAAATGAGCTATACGGACCGGTTATTATAGAAAAAGGTAAACAGGGAAAAGGACTTGTAATTAATTTCAAAGGTCACAACAATCTTACTGGTAATTTACAATATATGGATCATGAAGAATGGTTGTTAACTTACAACAATCTTGCCTTCGGTATTTTTCCTGTTAAATTTAAAACAGCCGATAAAAAAGTAGTTTCTATAGAACTAAGGGTAAACGAGTTTATTGATTATGATAGTTACAACTTTATGAAAAAGTAACTGGTAACATTAAAAGCTTAAATTTTTAATTTGTAAAAACGATTAGGATGAAATCATTAATTACTTCATTTCTTGTGTTTTGTATCACAGTCACTTTTGCACAGACAGTACCTGTACAACAACCGGTTGAGGAACGTTATCAACCAAACTATTGGTGGTGGCTTTTGGGAGTGCTGGTCTCAATTGGTGTAGGAGTAATAATTTATCTTCTGATTAAAAAAGACCCTAAACGAGATGCAGTCAGATAGTTATTTCGCAGGTCTTGCTCCGAAAAGTAAACTTCCAATTCTTACCATATTGCTTCCTTCCTCTATTGCTATTTTATAGTCTCCACTCATCCCCATCGAAAGTGTACTCATTTTGCAGTTGCTGGTAGCCACGTATTGGTATTTGTCGAATAAGGATTTGAGAAACTTCATTTCTCCTTTAACTTTTTGCAAATCGTCGCTAAAGCTTGCCATGCCCATTAATCCCTGGATATAGATGTGCGACAAATTTTTCTGATTATTTTCTAAGGCTACAACTATTTCGTCTAGTTCACTTTCATCAAGTCCAAATTTTGTTTCCTCTTGTGCGATATGAACCTGTAATAAGCAACGTATCACACGATCCGTTTTTTTCGCTTGTTTATTAATTTCACTCAGCAACTTAATGCTATCGACACCTTGTATTAAATGAACAAAAGGAGCGATATATTTTACTTTGTTGCTTTGCAAATGGCCGATAAAATGCCAGCGAATATCATTAGGTAGCAAAGCTTGTTTTTCTACTAATTCCTGCACATAGTTCTCTCCAAAATCTCTTTGACCTAAGTCATACAACTTCTGCATGTCGGCAACGGACTGAATTTTACTTACTACGACTAATTTAACATTTTTAGCTCTAAGTTCAGCTACCAGTTCCTTGTATTTTGAGTCATTAATAGCCATGGAAATAATTATATATTAAATGTATAATGAACAACCAACGAGAATAAAGTTTTTGTACAGGTTATAAATAAACATCATTAAAACATAGATTGATGAAAATAACTTATAGTCTTCTTACACTTCTGTCAATAAAGTTTTTCAACAGCGATTGATCCTTTTGCCTTTTATCGCAAAACAAAAACTCCCCGTTCAAGACGAGGAGTTTTCATAAATTATCCGTTCAACTTACGTTCGTTTTTTAGGCGTGGCTGTAGCTGCTTTTTTAGGAGCGGGACTGCTACCAGCAGCACTTTTTCCATTGACCGCTTTTTCCAATACAGGTTTTGCCTGACTTGCAAAAGTATCTGTTGGGTCAATTGCTAATATTTTATTTACAATATCCAGCGCTTTTGGATAATCTTTCATTTTATCTGCAGCTATGGAAGCCATATAGTAATACTGAGCCTTGATCTTTGAAGCGTTCTTAGTAGCATCCTGCTTCGTCAGGAAATCGATATACTCTTGAACCGGACCAAACGAAGCGCCTGTAGTAGAGTCTGCTGCTTTGGCACCGCGCACCAATAAAGCATAACCGTACTCCTGATCAGGGTATTTAGAAATGTATGCATGAGCCATACTATCACCCAAAGCAAAATTACCTACATCGATGGCTGCATCAGCAATATTATAAATGTCAAGGTTTGAAGGGTTTGGATTTGTTTTAAAACTTTGATTCAACCAATTCAGTCTTTCCTGCATATTACCTTGTCTCTTGTACAGGTTTGCGATAGTATCCATATACTGAAATTTGTTTGTACGAACCGTATCATAATTCAAAGCTTGCTTAAGATAATCGATCGCCGTGGCTTCACCTCCCGGGAATTTCTTTAAAATCGAAGCTCCTAAAAGATAATCAGTACCAATATTTTTTGATGCAGCAGCTTTTTCAGGAGTAATAGCTGAAAGGTAAGACTCAATATTTGATCTTGCCTGTACTGAGTCACCCAGCCTGTCATAATTGTAAGCGTACAAAATTTTTAGTCTTGGGTAATTTGCGCATGCTCCTGCTGCCATTGCTTTAGCTTTATCCAACGATTCCTGGTACTTACCTGAACGAAAAAGATAATCAGCATAGAAATAATCGGTATTGCAATCTTTATCAGAGTTTGCGATATACTTGTCCAAATATTCTCTCGCCTTATTTACGTCCCGGTTTGAGTAATAATCATACAACTCGAGATAGCCCGGTGCAAAAGCGGGGTCAGCAGTAGTAGCAGTGTTGTAGTACTGAAGGAATTTCTCACTATTTGCCTGACTTTGAAATATTTTACCTAATCTAAAGCTAGCTTTTGCATTTTTAGGATCTACACGTAAAGCATTATTAAACGCTTCATATGCATTACCTCCCTGGTCGGGTCCGAGTTTTAAGTAGTTGATACCAAGATTAGTATAGATGTCTGCATTGTTAGGATCTAAAGCCGAGGCTCTTTTTAAAACTTCAATTCCATATGCAGGATCTCCAACGGTTGCAGGACCATCGGCTTCTGCACGACCAATTGCATTTAAAATAACGGGATCTTCTTTTTTCTTCTTTATACTGTTGGTAATCGCAGCTTCAAATCTCTGGCGCGCTGCATCCTTTTTACCTTCAAGCACTTCTACTTGCCCCATTCCAACCCACACCAATGGATCATTCACTCCACTATTTAAAGCATTTTGATATACTTGTCTTGCACCACCAATGCTGTCCATAGCCAAATAAGTTTGCCCAAGCCAATAGATTGCATTAGCATCTTTTG
Organism: Chitinophagales bacterium; assembly: GCA_038199395.1. GTDB lineage: Bacteria > Bacteroidota > Bacteroidia > Chitinophagales > Chitinophagaceae > Segetibacter. The sequence continues at coordinate 14,749 of JBBPZJ010000084.1, read as the reverse complement.
AATTTGAAGCGACAAGCTTATCAAGCGCTTGCTTTGCCGATGTAGTACGTCCATAGTATAAACTTTTTCTTGCTTCATCAACAGTTTGAGCCAGTAATAGTTTTCCTGATAACAAAACTGCTAGTAACAAGGTGCTAAGTTTCTTCATGTGTCTTTGTTTTTTTGATTTTGTTTGTTATTTGACTTTTAAATTACTCTTCTCCGGTTAAATTGAATTCTCGTTGGAACTAACAAAGCCCTTCTAAATATCAATTGACCTCTTTCTGTAGTTATAAATTCAACAAACCGGGAACCTAAACCGGCATAGTTTTCTTTTAGCACATAATACAATCCTCGTACCAAAGGATATTGATCAAATGATATCGTTTGTTGTGAGGGCCTCGCAAAGGTGCCCTTCTCGCAATTTTTGCACTCTATTAAAGCCATCTTCAATTTGCTTATCGCCTGTTCCTGTTGTTTGCTCTGCGGATTAGTCATCCAACTGATACCTACAAAACCGATAGCATTAGGGGTGGTCGAGATATATGTTATTAAATCCTCGCTATTTTTTGCTCCTGTAACTTCTTTCCCAAAAGCCCCTCCCCCTAAAATTGAGTCTTTTAAATATCGTACCGTGCTTGTTGCTGTATTACCATCTATTGCAACACTCAATTTATTACTTCCCCGACCTGATAATAATTGCTGCAGTTCTTTTATCGTGAACGTACTATCCGGCGTTTCTGCATTTACTATTACTGCAATCGCATCTTCGGCCAACTGGCCAAATTCAGGCTTATAGTCAATTTTTTGATCAAAAAATTTTGTTTCTTCTTTACTCAGTTCCCTTGATATAATAATTATTTTTGTGCTGTCCTTCTGTAAATCTCTAAGACATTCCGCCTCCGGTTTATACTCTACTATAACTTTTGTATCAGGATAAGAAGACTCAAAAACTTTCACTTCCTCTTCTATCACCGGCTGAAAGCTCTCATCCACGCTTATTCGTAATGTCGTGTCAGCAGCTACTTGTTTTCTTTTATCCCCTGACTGGTTGTTGCACGCACCAAATATTAATCCTATTGCTAATAAAAATGTCCAATACTTCATATTAATAATAATCTTTCTTGTACCCCCTGTAGATGCGCCAAAACCCGTAGATCGCACAAATTGCGCCAAATATGAATCGAAACGTCTTATCGAAATTTTCTAACGCAAATCCAAACTTCTCAGCAAAAAACAAAAAAGCGGCAGCGGCAAGATATAAAATACCCATTGTGTAATCAAGCAACGAACGCATCACCGAATAGCTTTTAATCCTCTTCTCTCTTAAATCACTTTCCATATGACTGTGTTTATCTGCATCGCAAATTAATTAATTTTACTCATAATAAAGCTTCTAAAGCAGAAGAAATCAATGCATTAGAATTACAACGTGCCTACGGGTAAAATTTTTTGTTTACAGTATTAATCAAGGCTCAATTACCACGCCACTCTCATAGCAAAGGCGTCTTTCAAATGTTGTTTCAACATTCACTTCGTTGTTTGTTGCAAACTCTATTGTCGCTAGTTTCAAAACCAACAAAACTCTTGCTCAGTTTTTCTGACCCAATCTTAAAAACTTTAATAATGCTGTTCATTAGATGTACTTTTTAAAGCAATTCCATAAAAAAGTAGCATTAAGGCTGCACTCTAAATCAATTGCCATCATTTCTAAAATTTTCTTATATAATCTAAACCCGATTTTTCACTACTTTTATATATAATTCATAATTAATAAAGTCATGGCGATATTTAAGCTTCATATTAACGGAACTGAGCACCAGGTAGATGTTGCGGAAGATACTCCATTGCTATGGGTATTAAGAGACCACCTGGGTTTAGTTGGAACCAAGTACGGATGTGGAATAGCACAATGTGGTGCCTGCACCATACACTTTGACGGTGTGGCTGTCAGGTCTTGCGTAATGCCTGTTTCATCTGTGGGTTCTGCAAAAGTTACGACAATTGAAGGTTTGTCCGTAAGCGGAGATCACCCTTTACAGCTAGCATGGAATGAAATAGATGTACCTCAGTGTGGTTATTGCCAGGCAGGTCAAATTATGACTGCAGCCGCTTTTTTAAAGCAAAAGCCTCATCCAACAACCGAAGAAATAGAAAACACTATGCATGGTAATATTTGCCGCTGTGGTGCATACCATCGTATACGTGAAGCAGTAAAATTAGCAAGTACAAAAATTTAATTATGTCAACTGTAAATAAAAGTAGCAGGCGAGAATTTCTAAAATTAACAGGCCTTGCCGGTGGCGGCCTAATGCTTGGCTTTAGCTGGTTTAGCGCTGAGGCAAAAGCTCCCATAGTTGTTAATGAAGCGGGCTTAGCTGGAAGTGCAGGTTTTAATAGTTATTTGTCTATAGCGACTGATGGTACTATTACTATTTTTTCCCCTAATCCTGAATTAGGGCAGAATATCATGACGTCTTTTCCCATGATCGTTGCCGATGAACTGGAAGCAGACTGGACAAGGGTAAAAGTTCTGCAAGCTCCTTTAGACACTAAAAATTTCGACAGGCAGGTCACAGGCGGAAGCGGTGCAGTTCCTCATTCATGGAAACTTTTAAGAAATGCGGGAGCTACTGCAAAATACATGTTAGTACAAGCTGCAGCTACCCGTTGGAACGTACCTATGGAAGAATGTACAGCTATCAACGGCTTTGTTATTCATTCTAAAACAGGAAACAAACTTGGGTATGGAGAACTTGCAGAGGAGGCAGCAAAGTTGCCGGTACCGAAAGACGTTAAGTTAAAAGACAGGAAGGATTTTAAATTAATTGGAAAAGAAATAAAAAATGTCGCTAATAAAGACATTGTAACGGGCAAGAGCCTTTTTGGTTTAGACTTTCACCGCGAAGGAATGTTGTATGCGATGCTTCAGAGGCCGCCTGCATTTGGTACAAAAATAAAATCTGTAGATGATGATGCTGCTAAGGCAATGCCCGGAATAGTGAATGTAGTCACTTTTAAAGATAATGTTGCTGTGGTAGGTAAATCGACCTGGGAGGTTATGAAGGCAAGAAAGGTGTTGAAAGTGGAGTATGAGAAAGCTGGCAATATTGAAAGTACAAGCGATCATGATAAGATCTTTAAAAGTTTACTAGATACCGGAACACCTACTATGCGTCGGAAAGATGGCGATGCAGATGCCGCTTTTAAAAATGCTGCTAAAATTGTAACAAGTGAATATCAATGCCCGTTTTTGTCTCACAGCCCAATGGAGCCAATGAACTTTTTTGCAGATGTTCGTGCTGATGGGGTTGAATTGGTGGGGCCGACACAGACACCTGGAAGCGCACGTACAGCAACCGCAAAATTATTAGGAATACCGGAAGAAAAAATTACACTTAGCATTACACGTTTAGGTGGCGGCTTTGGAAGACGTTTAAAAACCGATTATGTAACTGAAGCGGCTGAATTATCAAGTATTATCAAAGCGCCGGTTAAAGTTATTTGGACACGTGAAGATGATATGACCGGCGGAAGCTATCGTCCTGCTGTTCGTTACCGTTTCGAAGCGGCATTAGATGCTTCTGGTAACATGACAGGTTATAAGTTAAGAGGCGTGGGTATCAACTCTGGCAATCCTACAAGAGAAGACAACTTTCCTTCAGGTGCGGTAGATAATTTGTTGATTGATAGCGTCGAGCATGTGTCCCCCATTACTACCGGAGCCTGGCGTGCCCCGATTACTAATTTTTTGGCTTTTGCAGAACAATCTTTTTTTGACGAGGTAGCACACGCTGCTGGAAAAGACCCGGTGCAGTTTAGGTTAGACCTTCTGGAAAAAGCGAAAACTAAGCCTGCTGGTCCTGTAAAATATGATGTAGACAGGATGATTGGAGTTACAAAAATGGTTGCTGAAAAAGCGGGCTGGGGAACTAAAAAGGGTGTTTCGCAAGGTTTTAGTGTTTACTTCTCTCACCGTTCATATGTCGCCCAAATAGGTGAAGTTGTTATGAAGGCAGGGAAACCGGTTGTTAAAAAAATCTATGCTGCCGCCGATTGTGGCCAGGTTGTAAATTTAAGTGGAGCCCGGCAACAAGTGATGGGTGGCATAGTTGATGGAATGGGACATGCCATGTATAGTAAAATTTCATTTAAAGACGGCATCCCGCAACAAAAGAACTTTGATACTTATCGGCTAATTAGAATGAAGGAAATTCCTGAAGTTGAAGTTCATTTTGTTGATAATGGAATTGATCCTACAGGTTTAGGCGAACCTGCACTTCCACCAACCGGCGGAGCTGTAGCCAACGCAATTTTTGCTGCTACAGGAAAAAGAGTGAAAAGTCAACCGTTTATCGAAGAAGACGTTTTCAAAACCTCTGTTTCTCCTAAAACCAATAATAAACTCCCAAAAAGTAGTTTCCAAAAATCCAAAAAAGCATAGTTTGATAACACTTACTTGAGGAATACTTAATTGAAAATAGACAGGGGAAAGAATTTATGAATTTCTTTCCCCTGTCTATTTTCAGCGAGCTAATCTTGATGAAGAATTAGTTACTCGTGCAGCGGCTACAAAGACTTTTCTTCGATAACCAGTTGCCAATAAAATGGAGAGTTATTGCATTTTATACGTTCAATAAAAAAAGGAGCTTGTCTTCATAAGACAAACTCCTTACCCAGCATAGCTGCCAATATTATAATCAATTATTAATAACCAGGATTTTGAGTTAGCGTATTACCCGCAATTTTGGCTACCTCAATAATCCTGTTAGGAATAGGATAATATTCATTTTTCCCTTTTATAAAACCACCAGAACCATTTAAATAACTTCTCCTGGTTTTCTCTTTACTTAAATATTCATTTAGTACCTGGTCTGCAATCCCCCACCGAACAAGGTCGAAAAAGCGATGACCTTCCATAGCGAACTCTAATCTTCTTTCAAAACGCACCGCCTTTCTTGCTTCAGCCTGACTGGTAAAAGGAACAAGATATTGGCCAATCTGGTAATTTGCCGGTGCGCCTTGCACCATGCTACCAGGATTAGCAGCACGCGCTCTAACACGGTTAATATATTCCTGCGCTTTAGTTAACGATCCTACCTCTATTTCCGCTTCCGCAGCCATTAATAATACATCTGCAAATCTAATAATGTTATAGTTTTTCGCAGTTTGCCTAAAATTACTAATGTTAGTTGCAACACCAAGATCTGTAGATTTAGTAACGTGCTTTTTAGGACTAAATGGACCAGCATATGCCTGATCCCGGATCCAGTTACGACCTGGGTGAGGACCATAATCATAATATGGAATACCTCTTCTTCCTACTGCCCAATCCAGGCGAGGATCCAAAGGGGTAGTTACATCATTCTCAAATGCGATGTTTGAGGTAAGACCTTCATCATTTTTAAGATTCGTAGTATTATATGAATCATCTAAGAAGGGTAAACCCTGCGCATTTGTTTTAAACGAATTCACCAGGTTTTGAGAGGGCTGATAAAATCCGCAGCATCCCCAAACACCTCCGTAAGGATATGCAAGCTCATAAGAAGTTTCAGCAGATGCATTAATAGTTCCTCCGGCTTCAGTCTGTTGTGAAAAAACTGACTCACCTGTATTTTCATAAGCAATATCAAAGTTCTTCCAATACTGATCTTGCAGGTCGTATTTTTTTCCATTAGAGGTTTGTCCCGATGTAATAATTACATCGTATAATGCTTTAGCTTCAGTAAACTTTTTCTCATACATCAATACTTTAGCCAGGTACGAACCCGCAGCCCATTTGTTTGCTTTTCCTACCAGGGGTTGTGTTTCGGTTAAATTGTCGTAAGCAAATTTGAAGTCAGCCTCTATATTCGGCCAAATATCTTTTGAATTATCGTAAGTAGTTGTAGTTTCTGTTATATAAGGCACTTTGTTCCACATACGTTTCGCTTCAAATAAAAAGTGCCCCCTTAAAAATCTTGCCTGGGCTATGTAATCTTTCTTTTCTTCAGGTGTAAGTTCGGCAATTTGACCTGCGAATTTTATAACATCATTGGCCCGGCTGACGCCTTCATACAACGATACCCATTTATAATTAAAATAAGTATTGGCAGCCTGAGATGACCACAGCTCGATTTCCGTCATTTGAGGCTGGTCACCTGCATCTGTACCTTTATAAGCATCGTCTGATGCGACATCACCATACACCCAATTAGTGGCACCAACCATCCAACCCGATGCACCGGGGGTTCCGGCACCATCCATAAAGCCATATGTTCCTACCAGCAATCCTTCAATACCTTTTTTGCTTTGTAATTGATCTGAGGAGTAACGGCCAAAAGGCTGAGGTTCTAAGAAAGTCTTTTTACAAGAATTTAACCCTGCAATAACAGCAACGGAAATTGTGGCTGTTAGTAAGTATTTCGAAATTTGTTTCATAATGATTTTTTTGTAACTAGTTTTAAAATCCCAAATTCAACCCAAAAATAAAAGATTTAGCTGTAGGATAATTTCCTACATCCACTCCAAGATTTCTATCAGCAAAACGACGATTATAATCATTACGGCCAGTATTGGTAGTCGTTATTTCCGGATCAAGACCAGTATATTTTGTTATAGTGAAAAGATTTTGAGCCTGTATATAAAATCTAAGCCTATCAATACCGAACTTTTCTAAAATTGTCCTTGGAAGAGTATAACCCAATTGCAGATTACGTAATCTCAAATATCCACCAGGTTCTATGTAGTAATTTACTGGTAATGTACCACTGGTTGCATCATTACTGGTCAGACGGGGAAGTAAGGCATCATGATTTTCCGGGGTCCAACTATTATATAATACCCTGCGGGTTCTGTTTCCCTGAAAGGTATTAAAGTCTGTCCAATAACGGGTGTAATTGGCAATTTGCCCTCCAGCCTTCCAATAAAGAAAACCTGAAAGATCGAACCCTTTATAACTCATGCTGGCATTGAAACCCATGATAAACTTAGGATGCGGGCTACCAATAAATGTTCTGTCGTCCGGAGTAATTTTACCGTCTGGTTTACCATCTGGTCCTGATAAATCTTTATACCTCCAGCCTCCTATAAACTTGCCTTTTTGATCCAGTGCAGCCAGTTCCGTTGCGTCATTGAAAAATCCATCGATCTGGTATCCAAAAAAGCTGGACAATGGTTGACCTGTTACGGAGCGGTTAAATGGATCTATTCTCGTTCTGTCACCTTCAAAGAAGGGGTCAGCTAATTTTCCTACTCTATTTTTATATAAGGAGAAGGTTGTACTAAGATCAAATCTAAGATCTTTTGAGGGGGTGCCACGATAAGATAAAGCAAGGTCGATTCCTTTGTTATTCATAGAACCAATATTGATTGGTTGCCTTGACACACTTCCGCCGAAAATACTGGCATCCAATTCCTTTTCGAACACAAGATCAATAGTTTCACGGTTATATAAATCTAAATTGATATTTATTTTGTTATTAAATAGGGACGCATCTACACCCAGGGTAGATGTTGAAGTCTGCTCCCATTTAATATCAGGATTAGCAATGGTCTGGTGTCTTACCCCATTTGTATAGCTTGAATTGCTCCCATTAATCGGATACGATGCATCATTATTTATCGTAAATAAACTTAGAAATCCAAGACTACTGATGTTGTCATTTCCTAAAATTCCATATCCATACCGAAGCATAAGAGAGTTTATGGTATTATTCTTTTTAAAGAATGGTTCCTCAGAGATCCTCCAACCTAAACTAAAGGCCGGGAAATTACCATATTTATTATTAGGTCCAAATGCGTCAGAAGAACCGTCTTTTCTGTAGGAACCGCTTACTAAATATCTGTCTTTATAAGAATAATTTACCTGAGCAATCACGGGAGAATATTTTCTGAATCTGTACTCACTGGCAGACCCAAAAGGTGTAAGACTGAGAGATGAGCTTACCTGCTGAAAATTTGGATCTAAGTTAAAAAAATCTGATGCACTGGCTGATATATTTCTTCCCTGGTTTTGGACAAACTCAGTTCCTAACAAAGCTTTTACTTCATGAATATCTTTAAAAGTCTTTTTAAAATTTAGAGTGTTGTACCAGGTAAGCTGATAACCATAGTTCTGTGATTCATTTGCAGAAGCAAGATTGCTTCGACCTTCCGCATTCTCATAAACATTTGGAGTAAACAAATAATTATTTGATGTACCATAATCTATACCCAGGTTAGAGTGGAAAGTAAAGTAGCGTAAGAAGTCAACCTCTGCAAATGCACTTCCAATAACACCCACACGTCTTTCCCTGCCATTTTTTCTCCTGTCGAGGTTTGCATAGGGATTAGATGCATTACCAAGATTAGAACCTCTTGAACCGGCATAATTTCCTGCTATATCAAAAACCGGAATAATAGGCTGCTGCCTGTAAGAAAAAGCAATAGGGTTACCCTCATTCTGATTATCAAAAGCCTGAACTCCGGTTCTGTCTGTATAACTAACCTGCAGGTTTTCTCCTATTCTAACTTTATTCTTTATAGTAAAGCTTGTGTTAGAACGTAAAGCATAACGTTTGTACTGTGATGTATACACAATACCTTTCTGATCAAAATAATCTAATCCAAAAAGATAGTTGGCATTGTCAGAACCGCCCGATACGGTAACCTGGTGGTTCATCTGTGGAGCTTTCTGCAGAACTGCTCCTAACCAATCTGTACCTTCTTTATTTGCAGGAACAATGAGGTAGGTACCAGGTCCATTAACATCAAAAAGACTTAGTTTATATTTAGAAGGATCGGCAGCAGGATCACCTGCAAATATTCCACCGCTTTTTCCACCGGGCTGGCCTCCACCTGCATAAATAAAATCAGGAATAATAGGTACTGTACTTTTGCCTGTTGGACCTGCGTACTGTCCATGAGAAAACTCACCATTAGCATTTAAGTTTCCTGAATTTTTTGCCAGTAAAAAAAGATAATCTCCATATTCCTTTGTATTTAGCAAATCTAATCTCTTATTAAAAGTTTGCGTTCCGTAATAACTTTCATAAGTTACTTTGGGCTTCCCACTTTTTCCTTTTCTTGTAGTAATAATTATTACACCTCCTGCAGCAGCAGAACCATAAATGGAAGCTGCAGAGGCATCTTTCAATACCTGCATGCTTTCAATATCGTTGGGATTCAATTCTGTAATAGAACCTACTCGTGCTCCATCAACTACATACAATGGCTCATTGTTTCCAAACGTACTATAACCATGGATACGTACATTGGCTCCGGCACCAGGAACACCCGAAGTACCTACAGTTACCCCAGCAGCACGTCCCTGAAGAAGCGATTGAATGTTTGAACCAGGATTTGCTGTTAATTCCTTCACATTAACAACAGCAACAGAACCTGTAATATCCTTTTTCGCCTGTGATGTATAGCCTGTAACCACTACTTCACTCAACGTAGCATTGGTTGGTTTCAGAGATACATTAAGCGTTCCGCTACCAGTAGAAGTCATTTCAGCATTTTCATAGCCAACATTGGTAACAACAATGGTAGACCTGTCATTTGGGGCCGATATGGTAAAAGTTCCTTCGGCATTTGTTTGGGTAGCAATATTGGTTCCTTTTACTGAAACTGTAGCACCAGAAATTGGCTCATTGTTAGGGCCGACAACTTTGCCACTTAATGGTCGCTGGGCAAAAGTTATTGTGGCGAAAAAGAGGAGGCAAGCAGTTAATAGGAAACTGCGGGCAGTTAAAAGTTTTGGCATAGTAATCAATTAAAAAGTGTTAATGAAAATTAAAAATAGTGTTTGTTATTTTTTGTAACAAAAAAATCTTTTAATACAATTAAAATATAAACAAAAATAATCGGTGATTAGCTGCTTGAACCAGGCAAAAAAAATTAAATAATTATTAAAGAATAAAAAAAAAAGGTCACTCTTGCGAGCGACCTTTTTTTTATTCTTTAAATTCTTATATTTTAAAATGTGAAAATGCCTTATTAGCTTCTGCCATACGGTGAGTATCTTCCTTCTTTTTAAAAGCTCCACCTTCGCCTTTACCGGCTGCTATAATTTCGTTTGATAATTTTTCAGCCATACTACGACCATTTCTTTCACGGCTAAATCTAACCATCCATTTAATGCTTAACGATATTTTTCTGTCCTGGCGAACTTCTGAAGGAATTTGGAAGGTAGCTCCACCGATTCGACGGCTTCTAACTTCAACACCTGGGGTAATGTTAGCAAGAGCTCTTTTCCAAATCTCATAACCATCTTCACCGGTCTGCTTAGAAACCCGGTCGACAGCGTCATAAAATATGGTTAGTGCAATGCTTTTTTTACCTTGCCACATAATGTTGTTTACAAAACGGGTAACCAGTTTATCATTAAAACGAGGATCTGGTGCTAAAGGAATTTTTTTAGGTTGCGTCTTACGCATTGTCTTATTTATTTAGGCAGCAAGGCTGCTGGTTATTTTAAAGATTTATTGTATTTAAAGTAGCTGTTAATACTACTTTATTCAACTATTTTTTCGCTTTTGCTTTCTTAGTACCGTACTTCGAACGACTCTGTTTACGATCTTTTACACCGGCAGTATCAAGACTTCCACGAACAATGTGATAACGTACTCCGGGTAAATCTTTCACACGGCCGCCACGTATTAACACAATGGAGTGCTCCTGCAAATTATGCCCTTCACCTGGTATGTAAGCAATAACTTCAATTTTGTTTGTCAAACGAACTTTAGCCACTTTCCGTAAAGCCGAGTTAGGTTTTTTAGGAGTAGTTGTATACACCCTTGTACATACACCACGACGTTGAGGGCAAGCATCAAGTGCTCTTGACTTGCTCTTTGCCTTTATAATTTCTCTACCTTTTCTAACTAATTGCTGTATTGTAGGCATTTGTTACCTTTTAAATTTTTCGGATTGCAAAAGTAGCCGCATTGAATTGAAATTCCAAGAGTTGAATAAAAAAAGATTTACCTCCTCTATAATCCGCTACTTTTTCTTGTACATTCTACTTTTTTTTAAGATTTTCTTCTGATTTTACCATTTAAAAAAATGCCGGAAGGAAGAGCTGATATTCAAATTACTTCTACCAAATCCTTAGTTAAATCAAATTATTTTAAAGCTATACTTCAAACATCCAACCAAAACGATCAGGAACTTTACAGTTTCGAATGTCGTTTAAGCGTTTCTTTAATTCGGGCGATACTTCCCACTTTTCAACATCGAACTGCATCACATAATCTTCATATCTTAACTCTTTGATAGGCGAGATAGTAGCCGCGGTGCCTGTTCCAAAAACTTCTTTAAGTTCACCCAGTTGATGTGCTGCTATTATATCGTCAATGTTTATTTTGTCTTCAATCACCTCATATCCCATCTCTTTTAAAATAGCAATAGCACTATCACGGGTAACGCCGGCAAGTATAGTACCTGATGCGAGCTCCGGCGTGTACGCTTTATTTCCAATTATAAAAAATACGTTCATTGTGCCGATTTCCTGCACATACTTGTGTTCAAACGAATCGGTCCATAAAACCTGGTCATAGCCAAGTTTATGAGCTTCGGCGGCCGGCAACAAACTTGCCGCATAATTTCCCGCTGCTTTAGCAAAACCTATACCTCCAGGGGCAGCACGAGAATATTTCTCTTCGACATATATACGCATAGGTTTGCTGTAATAAGGACCGGAAGGACTAAGTATAATCATAAACTTGTAGGTATCAGAAGGCTTAACTCCTAATGTAGCTTCAGTGGAAAACATGAACGGTCGGATATATAAAGAATGGTCTTCTTTACTTGGAATCCAATTTTTGTCTATTTCTATAAGCAGCCTCATTCCTTCCATAAAGATTTCCTCGGGCACGGCAGGCATCTTAAGTCTTTCGGCAGAAACGTTGAAACGTTTGAAATTGTCTATAGGACGAAATATAAATGCATTTCCTTCGCTGTCTTTATAAGCTTTAATCCCTTCGAAAATCGCCTGTCCGTAGTGTATTGCTGCAGTTGATGGGTCAAGAAGCAATGGTTGGTAAGGCTTTATTTCAACATTTTTCCACTCACCATCTTCATAATCTGCTTCTAGCATGTGATCAGTAAAATATTTGCCAAAAGGTAAGTTTTCGAAAGAAAATGACTGAAGCTTGCTTGTTTCAGCCTTTTGAACATTTATTTGAGGTGCTGCAACCATAAATATTAATTTTGTTACAAAGAAACGAAAAATGCCTGCACAGGCAATAAATTATTAACGCATTATGAGCGATGAAAAGATAAAATTGCCTGACTTTTTGATAGCAGATTTATTTAAAGGAACACTGGTAGAAATAGATAGCTCCACATTTTCAAATGCTTTAGCAGGAGTTGAAGAACAGTCTCTAAGGACTGAAAGCATAGATTTATCTTCGTCAAAAAGAAAATTCTTAGGTGAAAATAAAAAAGGGATAATCATAATAGTTGATCAACCTGGCGCAGTATTTCTTTCACAAAATGATCTTACTTTTTTGACCAATATTTTAAAAGCTTGTCAACTACATTTGTCAGACATAGCAATTGTCAACAATGCGCTAGAAAGAATTGATTACCAAACGTTGAAAGAACAAATGCGCGCAGAAGTAGTTATCCTGTTTGATGTGGAACCTTCTGCCATTAAACTTCCATTTATGATACCTGCTTTCCAAATTCAAAAATATGATAACTGCACTATTATGGTAGCTCCTCCCCTTCATCTTCTAAACAACCCAACAAACGACGGCAAACTGTTAAAAACCAAACTTTGGATGAGCCTAAAAAAAGTGTTTAATATTCTATAACCTGTACTTTTTAATAATAGCAACCGAAACACGGGCTAATTAAAACCGATATTTCACCACTACGATTTTTTCTATTTGAGTAATTGGATGAGAGAATAAGTTCATTTAAAAAAAGTTCATCCTATGTCAAAACTCATTTTTGCTACCAACAATCAAAACAAAGTTGAAGAAGTTAAAAACATTGTTGGATCACTATTTAATGTAGTTTCTTTAAAAGATGCCGGAATTGATATTGATATTCCTGAGCCATATTTGACCCTGGAAGAAAATGCAAGAGCAAAATCTACCAGCATTTTCGATTTAACAAAGGAAAACTGCTTTAGTGAAGATACAGGATTAGAGGTAGAGGCACTAAATGGTGAACCAGGGGTGCACAGCTCACGGTACGCAGGAGAAGGAAGTGATGCAAAGAATAACATAGAAAAGCTTTTAAAAGAATTAGAAGGTGTAAAAAATAGAAAGGCAAGATTTCGCACCGTCATCTCCCTTATTCTTAATGGAAAGGAGCAATATTTTGAAGGAATATGCGAGGGCGAGATCATTGAAGAGCAGAAAGGACATAAGGGATTTGGATACGATGCTGTTTTTATACCTGAAGGAAGTATAAAAACGTTTGCCGAAATGGATATAAATGAAAAGAATATTTTTAGCCATAGAAGAAAGGCAACCGAACAACTTGCTTCCTTTTTATCCCATCCCGGGAATAAATAGTTGCATTTAGAGAAATTAATTATAAAATTTGCAACCAAAGGAGTACACAGGGCGTCTGTAAATAAGTAGCTGCTATACAACTATAATTTTCTAATAACTATAAGAAAATTATAGTTGATATGACATAGCTTTAAAACCAATAATTATGAAAAGTTGCCCATCTAAAAGTGATTTTAGCAATAACTCCGATTACTGTGGAAAAATTCGTTTAAAAAAGTTTCAAAAAAACACAAAAGTTTCCTCCAAAGCCGCTAAATCTATTATGACCGAAGAACTTGCAATTCCTCCTGCCAGAGTTTGGGATAAAATTGAAAAAATTTTAAACGAACAAGATGACAGAATAAGAAGCGCTAATAATATAATAGCTTCTTCTTTTAGTTGTAACAATAAGTCTTGTAGTAAGCGTTTGCATTAAAAAAAGTAGTGCGGATAAAACTAATTGCAGGTTGCTAATTTCACAAGTAAAAGGAAATAATAGTTTAACAGGAATACCTGATTTTAGATGGACAGAATTAAACTTTCTCTACCGGATACATTTTCATTTTCAACTTTTCTTCGCATCCGAATAACCGATCTTAATTACGGAGGTCATGTAGGCAACGAGGTATTTTTATCTTTAGCCCACGAAGCTCGTTTGCAATTCTTATATTTTCATAACTACTCAGAATTCGATTTTGAAGGGGCGGGATTAATAATGGCAGATTCAGCAATAGAGTATAAGCGGGAATTAAAATACGGTGATCAACTAAAATTTCATGTGGCTGCAACAGGATTTGACAAAATCGGATTTGATATTCTTTACAAAGTAGAAGTAAAAACAGGTGAAGATTGGCTATTAGCAGCCAAGATAAAAACAGGAATGCTTTGTTTTGATTATTCTGCGAAAAAAAAAGTTCCCGTGCCTGAAAGAGCAATTATTAGATTAACAAAATCAAATCTTATCGACTAAAAACTGGAAAAGTATTTCAAAAAAGGCCTGGTTAAACAAAGAGCAAGTTTAACAACATTCAATTCCATTAAGATCAGTCATTTTTCGGACGAGGTTAAATTCGATCGTTACTTGTATATTTTTCGTTCCATATTTTCCAGCTTTCTTCTGCTTGTATAATCAACATATCTGACCCGTTTTTCGTAATCGCTCCCATTTCTTCTCCTCTCTTTAGAAACAACGTTTTTGCAGGATTATACACGAGATCAAATAAATAGTGGCGAGGAGTTAAAAATTGGTAGGGTATATCAGGACAATTATTTACATCTGGAAACATGCCTAAAGGCGTAGT
>JBBPZJ010000083.1:0-3545 GCA_038199395.1 Chitinophagales bacterium | reverse complement strand
CTTGGTGTATGTTCCCGGTATAACTACACTTCTTGCAGGTACCCGACCTTTATATTCAACAGGCTCGTTTCCGCTTACATCAATAATTTTAGTCGACTGGGTCAATACAACATTGGCACCTAACACCACTTCTTTTTCAAGCATTACACCTTCTACAACAATCGACCTGCTACCCAAAAAACATCCGTCTTCTATTATTACAGGGCTGGCCTGCAAAGGTTCCAGAACTCCACCAATACCTACACCGCCGCTTAGATGTACGTCTTTTCCAATTTGCGCACAACTGCCTACGGTCGCCCATGTATCTACCATCGTACCTTCATCTACATAGGCACCTATGTTTACATAACTGGGCATCAGCACAACATTTTTTGCCAGGTATGCGCCGTACCGTGCTACCGCATGTGGAACGGCACGAACGCCTAATTCTTTATAATTGCTTTTTAGCTTCATCTTATCATAAAACTCAAATGGAGGCAAAGTATATGTTTCCATTTGCTGAATGCCGAAGTACATTAATATTGCCTGCTTTACCCATTCATTAACTACCCATCCGTTTTCGCCCGGTGCGGCAACTCTTAAACGTCCTTTGTCAACTTCTTCGATAACTTCTCTTACGGCCTGTTCATATTGAAGTGTTTTTAATAGCTCTCTCTTAGCAAAGGCTTCCTGTATTAATGACTGTAGTTCCATGGTTTAAATTTTTGCGAAATTAGCGGGTTATCTAAATAGAAATGAGTTATGCTAATAAAACCTTTTTTAATGACGTATTTCAAGCATAATAAAAGCAGCAGCCTTCTCTTTAATCTGCAATTCCTTTCTTATAATAAAAACGATTTTATTTACTTTCAAACCTGGTAATAAAGTCAGTATATATTTTAGAATGATTAAGTACCTCCTGGTAAGATTCCGAAAGATGTTTTCCTTCGATAGCTTTTAAAACTGACCACTCCACCCAACCTGTTTCTGATGGTCTGGGAGCATCATATCCAACAATCTTCATTTTGGTATTTAGGAGTAAGTATGTGGGGAAAGTAATTTTATATTTTCTTAAAAGATTGATTTTCTGTGGGCGGTTACGGACATAAAATAAATGTACTCCGGGCATTTCCTTTTCTTTTATCATTTGTTTCCATTCCGTTTTTCTTTCTAAGTTTTCAATGCAAATACTCATGAAGGCAACGTTAGTATCAGCCGCAAAATATTGCTGAAAATTTTTAGAATAAGGAATTTCTTTTATGCACGGAGCACAAGTCGTAAACCAAAAATCAACATAAACAGTTTTTCCAAGAAGCGACGAAGTCTTCACCAAATTTCCGCTTGTATCTTCAAGTTCTAACTCTGCGAATGTTTGATCGTTTAAGTAGTTATACCTCCTTATCAAAGAATCATATCCTAACAAATTGGATTGACAAAAGCAGGTAGAACAGGTTATTAAAAATAAGATGGTAAGAACTGGCTTTTTCATTCGTACAATTATAGCACATCTCTTCTAATCAAATTTTTTTAAGTTTGCTATTAACGAAACCAGGCGCACAAGCGTTTTTACAAAAATGACGAAAATGGGCAGTAAAAATTGAAACTTAAGATACAAATTTAAAGAGAATGAAAATTGCCTTCGACGCAAAAAGGGCTTACCAAAATGCTACAGGATTGGGCAATTATAGTCGCACACTTATTTCGTCGCTGGCTGCTTTTTATCCTCAACATCAGTACTATTTATTAGCTCCTAAAATTACCAGCAAATACGATGTAAGAAGTTTTCAAAATGTAAAAAACATTACCCCTTCAACTTTCTTCTCAAAAAAGTTTAGTTCTGCCTGGCGAAGTAATTGGGTAAAAAAGGATTTGATCTCACAACAGATTGATTTGTATCATGGACTCAGTCACGAGATACCTTTTGGAATTGAAAAAACAGGAGTGCGCTCACTCGTCACCATTCATGACCTTATTTTTGAACGTTATCCCGAACAATACAACCCAATAGATGTGGCCATTTATAGGAAGAAGTTTGAACACGCTTGCAAAAAAGCTAATCATATTATAGCCATCAGCAAACAAACTAAAATTGACATTGGTAACTTTTACAAAATTCCAGAAAATAAAATTAGTGTTTGTTATCAGAGCTGCGATCCTGCCTTTGCAATTGCCGTTTCTGCTGAAGAAAAAAACAAGATCAGGCGGCTATATAACTTGCCCCGACAGTTTTTTTTGTATGTTGGCTCAATAATAGAGCGAAAAAATCTTTTAAACATTTGTAAAGCTTTAAATGCTTTAAAGGGAAAAGCAGGAATGCCATTGGTCGTAATCGGAGAGGGGGATGGTTATAAAAAACAGGTGACGGAATACATTCTGAAAAATAAGTTGGACGGCCAAGTTATATTTTTATCTGATAACGACCATGCCAAAAGGAGTGAGGGATTTCGTTCTGCGTCCGATTTTCCGGCTATTTACCAACTTGCTCATGCACTTATTTATCCTTCCATTTTTGAGGGTTTTGGCATTCCCGTTCTCGAAGCACTTTGGAGCAGAATTCCTGTTATAACCTCTAATTTATCAAGCCTTCCTGAAGTAGGCGGCGATGCCGCTTATAACATCGATCCCTTTTCAATAGAAGAAATAGCGTCGGCTATCCTGGCTGTAGCGAGCGATGAAAAGCTTACTGACAGGATGAAGGTAAAAGGTTGGCTTCAGGCGCAAAATTTTACTCCGCAAGAATGTGCCGCTCAGGTTATGGAAGTTTACCTTCGCACTACATGAAAGATTTTACAAATGATATTGAGCAATGCCTGACGGTATTGCATAAAGGAGGCCTCATCTTGTACCCGACTGATACTATCTGGGGCTTAGGTTGTGATGCCACTAACTCTGATGCGGTCGATAAGTTAATTAGACTAAAAGGCAAGCCATCACAAAAAGGGCTCATCGTTTTACTTGCATCTGAAAGAGATGTTTTACAATACACTGCCAATCCCGACCTTGAAGTTTTTGATTATCTCAGTACTACAGATAAACCTACAACGGTGATTTACGAGCATGGTTTGAGTGTGGCTGATAATGTCTTAAACGAGGATGGAAGCATCGCCATTAGGTTGGTAAAAGAAGATTTTTGCCGCCATTTGGTAAAACGCTTAAAAAAGCCCCTGGTGTCAACCTCAGCAAATTTGCATGGGCAACCATCTCCCCAAAACTTTTCACAAATATCGAATGACATTAAAAGTGGGGTTGACTATGTAGTAAATTTTCGGCAAGATGAGGAAATGTCAGGAAAGGCTTCTTCACTGGTACGGTGGAGAAACGGAAAATGTCGAATAATAAGAGAATAATATCAATAAACATTAAACTTATTAAGTTTTATTTTTTTTTATCGGGGTATGGCAAAATAATTGTTCTTTTATACCAAAACCATCCAGCCATGCCACAAGTAACTCTTTCTGTACCTCATGAAAAACTTCCAGTACTAGCCGACTTCCTCAATTCTGTTGGTATCGAAAATAGAAAATTGCAAACTAAGGCCTACAAATATTCTTACAAAAAGGTTTCTG
>JBBPZJ010000082.1:0-17221 GCA_038199395.1 Chitinophagales bacterium | reverse complement strand
TACCGGATGCGGGAAAAGCTACCTGGCCTGTGCATTAGGGCGGCAAGCCTGTATGCTTGGCTACAGAACCACATACTTTGCCATGAACAGATTTATAGAAGCGCTTGCAGGTGCCAGATTAGACGGCACATATATCCGGTGGCTGAACCAGATAGCCAAAACGCCACTGCTTATATTAGATGACTTTGGCCTACAGCCCCTCGACCATAATATGAAGCTCGCACTGCTGCAAATAATGGAAGACAGGTATGCAAAAGGAGCAACTGTTATTACATCGCAACTGCCAGTGAAAGCATGGTATGAATATATCAAAGAACCAACCCTTGCCGACGCAATAATGGACAGAATGACAGCCAATGCAAACAGAATAGAACTAAAAGGAGAGTCATTAAGAACAAAGAAAAACAGTTAGTTTTACCTCTTTAAAATACGCTCTTACCAGGGTGGCTCACTTTGCCCGGAATGGTGGCTCACTTTCACCGGAATATACAGAGGGGGAAACAGAGAATGGAGATATAATTTAGAAGGGGTTTTAAGTTATGTTTCTGCTCCGCCTTATCAAATCGCCGATTCGTTAATTCAGGTATTTTTTAATGGAATTATTGAGACTGTCAATTCCAAACTATTAGCGCCTTATAATGGTAAACTGTTAATTCCTGCGGTTAGTGCATTGAACTACGAACAGGAAATTATAGATGTAGTAAAGGCCTATTTGGAGTTTCAAGAAAAGATAAAAGTTGAGGTTCCTATACTGGTGTTCGTTACTTTAATTGGTGTTAAGGGATATAAAATTGAGGCAAGTGGTCGGTATAGTATCTTTTACGAAGACAGAAAAATAGATAGAGATATTTTACAAATTCCAGAAATCTGGATAAATTCTTATGGCGACAATGTGGAAAAGGCATTAAAGAGTGGATTTGATATGGTTTGGAATGCATCTGGTTTGGAACGTTCCAACAACTATGATGACTCGGGCAATTGGAATCCTAAAAGATAGTATAAGATTTATTTCGGGGGAGCATAGAGGTTCTCACAGCAATATTATTCAATTCTCCCACCATCGGAAATACTTGTTAGCTATGCCAACTCATCCACTAAACAGATTGACTGAAATATGAAATATGTTCCAAATTTAATTCCTGACAACTCTAAAGTATTACCTGACTACTTTAAGGGTGACATTTACAAAGCGACAAAGACAAGCGTGGCAAGGCATGCTTTAATGTGGATTTTAGGTGTATTCTTTTTTCTTTCAGCATTAGCTTTCATTGGACATCCTTTGATGTTCTTGATGTTCGGACTGATTGGGTTTATTCTAATTCCCCCAGGACATCTGTTTTTAGAAAAGAAACTGCGGTTTAGACTAACCGGGAAAATTAAAATTATCGCGACCTCTGTACTGTTTATTGCTACTCTACCGTTAACCAGTCATTATTCCGAAATTGATAAACAAGAAGCCTATCAGCAAAAACTAGTTGATGAAAAAGTTGCAAAAGAAAAGGCTGTTGCTGAACAAAAAGAACAGCAGCGAAAAGACAGTTTAGCTTTTTATATACAACAAAGCGATGAGTTTAAAAAAGCACATAAAATTGACGAAGCAAACAAGCAGCTCCAACATGCTTTAATATTTGCTAGCACTCAGACGGACAAAGAGCAAGTTGAAAGGGGAAAAATTGGCATTGCATCAATCAAAGCTTTTGACTTAGTGAAAGCAGGAAAATACCAAACAGCATTACCTGAAATTAATAACCTTCTAAATTCTGAACCAACTAACTCTGAACTTCTTTATAGTAGAGCAATTTGTTACAGTAAGACGGGTAAAATTGAAGAAGCTGTCAATGACTTAAAGCCCTTAATTCAATCTGGAAATTCGGAAGCAGAAAAACTTCATAACAAAATCAATCCAATCAGAAGAAAGGTAATTGGCTATGAAACATTATGCTGTGACGGGAGTACTTCAAATGCAAGAGGTCAAGGAGCTTGTTCTCACCACGGAGGTGTTTGTAACTGGAACCATCCTATTTACGACGAATACAGAAAATACGAATAAGAGATGAACGGAAATTTATATCAGACAAGACCATTAGCTAATACCAGTTTCTTCCAGAAGTTATTTAAACAATTCCCACAGCAAAATGCTGTTATTGAACTAAATAATCTTTTAGCAGTAAAGCCGATTAAAGACATTTTACAGAAAGAAGTAATGGAAATTGAGATGAAGTATAACCTTAGTTTGAATACGGAATTTAAGCTAAACCTTGAAGAGTTTTACGTTGTATATCTTAATTACTGCCTTGCGGATAAAGTTTTAAATGAACATGAGCTGGCAGAGCTTAATCATTTGAAGCATATTTTAAGCTTAGATGACAAATCTATTGATAAACTGCACACGAAACTTGGTGAAAGTATTTATAAGAAATCATTTCAGGAGGCAGTTGCAGACGGACGATTAACGACAGATGAAGAAAATTTCTTAAGCAAACTTGAAAGCACTTTGCGGCTTCCAAAAGAACTTGCGGAAAAGATTTCCTCTGAAACACGGATAGAATTCATTGAAAACTACGTAGCTCAAATTGTCAAGGACCAAAGATTATCCCCGACAGAGGAACATGAGCTACAAGCCATAGCAAAGAGCCTTAACATAAACATTCAATTGAATGACCAAACAAAAGAACAGTTAAGAAAGCTGAAGGTTTACTGGGCTTTGGAAAATTTGGATTTGCCAGTTATTCAACCAGACATTGCAATACAAAAAACTGAGGTTTGCCATATCAAAATACCAAACGTCAATTGGTATGAAATGCGAAGTGTAAGACAAAGGGTAAGCTATAGCGGATACTCAACGAGTTTTAAAGTGGCGAAAGGATTTTATTTGCGTTCAGGCAGTTACAACCCGCAAAGTTATAGCGTGGATACGATGAAATTAATAGATACAGGTACATTATATCTAACAAACAAACGCATCATTTTTACTGGAACAAAGAAAAACTCAAACATACGTATCGACAAAATATTAGACTTCAAGCCTTACTCAGACGGGGTAGAAATCGGTAAAGACACGGGGAAAAGTCCAACGCTACAAATGGCTACAAATGCAGATATATTTTGTATGATGCTTGAGAGACTACTAAACGAACGATAAAAACGGCTGCTAACAAATAAGACTTCGTGGGGTGCGCAGCACCAACCATGAAGTCAATGTTGTACGGAACCACGCGGTAGGGTGCGAAGTAGTTATTGTTATGGGTATTGCGATTAGTCTTTCTTTCTAAAGCTTGAGCTGAGCCTGAGGAGGCTTATATAAAAAGGGCGGGTTTGGGAGACTTTCGCTCACTTTTGCTCTTTATAGTGCTTTATTGGTGTTCGGTTTTCTTGCATTATGACCCTTTTTGGCTTCTTTTTTAGCGTTGGAATTGACACTTTTTGGTGGCTTGGCAAAAGTGCTGACAGCCCAGCGAACCGAAGATGGTGTGTCGAAAGGTTTGGCTACTCACTCTCTCTTGAAGATGAGATACTTGAAGCAAGAGCTAAAGATTTATATAGACCAGGTGGTTGAAGATGAAGAGGGGCATGATATGGTCGTTATGAAGCGATATCCCATCATTATTCTTGATGAGGCTGGGCAGCCTTTAGGAATTCATGGCATTGCATGGAGGGAAACTATTTGGAACTCTGCAGTTTACAGAAGCTTGGAAATTTGGAAGAAATTGCCTAAGGACAAGCTTGAAAACAGCTTAGGCAAGCTAACTTCATTCGCTAAAAAAAGCCTAAATGGGAAATTAGGAGCGAATAATAAAAATTACTTAAAAAAAGACGGGCAAAATAATTGGGTTTTTATCGCTTTCAAACAAACTATTCATGATAAAGCTTTTCAACCATTTTCAGAAAAAGCAATTATTGAATGTAGGAAGCGCGCAAAAGCGAAGTGAGCAGCACTTCAGCGAACTAGAAATCACTGTTGCACAGCTGCAAAAGAAAAATCGGTCGCAAAAAGAAGAGGAAAAAAAGTTTTACAATTGCGTAAAACGAAACGAATAGTAATCTGCAATAATACGCTTAATTCTCAAAGGGATAAAGAGAGAGGTGAAAGAAAAGTAAAGTGTTTTTTAAGTATCAATGTTTCAGTAAAAAGGGTCATAAAAGACCCTCATCAGCGAATGAGTAATAGGATTCACTGGTAACAATTAAATGATCTAATACTTTTATGTCCAGGAAGTAACCAGCTTCTTTGAATTTTCTTGTCAGCTCTTCATCTTGTCGTGATGGTTTAAGGTTTCCAGACGGATGATTGTGGCTTAGGATAATTCCGCATGCATTTGCTTTCAATGCAGCTGTAAAAATCTGCTTTGGATCTGCAACGGTGCCGCTAATTCCTCCGCTTGATACTTTGTATAAGCCCAACACTTTGTTTGCTCTGTTAACCAGGAGGACATTGAATTGTTCAACGTACTCAATTTTCCCTTCATCCCAACTTCTCATTAAAATTTCGTAAGCATCTCTTGATGATTTGATTTGTGGTCGTTCTGAATGTTTGACTTTTGACTTATAGATTAGTTCTACTTCTGAAGCGATCATCCAAGCGGGTGTGTTACTGATTTCCATAACTATTGATTTAAAATTTAAAAATTAATTATGGAACATGGCCCGGTAGGAGGACTAAACAGCGCAATGAGGAACGGAATAAATGAAGGCTTTTGTGTTGCGGCTTTGTGTTTATGCCGTAGTTCATTGTAAGCCCTTTAGGACATCCCGCCGAAATTCGTGGGGTAATTAATTGATAAAAACTGCCTCTTTTTTCTCTTTTTTTACGCTGTTACATTTGTTAATCGAACGGCTAATAATTGTAAAGGCTTTCATCTTTGTTTTTATCAAAAAACCCAGTCATGTCAGTACGGATTTCTAGCTCTATAAATTCGCTTAAATTTTGAGGCAGGGCGCAAAGGATAAATTGAACTCTATTTAATTTTTTTTCATCAATACGAAAAGAAGGATGGAGAATTACCACGGTAGGATTGATATCATGCATTTAATAGCAGTAGGTGGCTCAGTTTGAAGCGGAATATGCAGTCACAAATCGCTCGGGTTAAGAAGATTGAATTGTTTCAAGTGAAAACTTTGTACGGATGAATTTTCCATAAGAGTTATAAGAGAGAAGGTTTGGTACAAAATAAGTAACTAATTATTTAATTAGTCTTACCGTGGGAATTATTATATTGACTGTTATGAAGCCTGGGACTGTTGTTGCTAGCGAGCGACCGACAAGGAGCTGGGATAAGTGGGCTGTTGTTTTTAGTAATAGTAGCTATGCCTAAAGAGGTGGCGTGAGCGTAGCAATTGGTTAGCTATAGAATAGGTTATAGCGTTAAGGATTGTAGAGTAAAGCCCGCAGGTACCAGGACTTGCAGAGGAAAGCCCGGCCAGAGGCAACGCCAGATATATTTTAAAACTAAAAAACAAAAGCAACTTATCTGGATAGTCTCGAAGTGTTGTTTACGACATCACAGGGCTTTGCTGATGCTGGGGCGCTATTTTTAAACCAGGTTACGGTTTTTCTTAATGTTGAACTGCCATTTTCCAGTCCAATAGTCTTTGTTTGTTTAAACATATTCACTGAAAAAAGTTTTATTACCAAAGATCTCACGTACCCTTTCAACATACTCATTATTTTCTAAAAACACTTTAAGCCAGTCGTGGGTAACGAAGATAGGAATTGTTTCAGATCCTAGATATTCAATTCCGGGTGCTAAGGTTTGTGTCTTTATTCCCAACAGGTTTAATATCCTTAACAACTTTTTATCACATTCAGCTACCATCACTGTATTCGGATACTGGCATATGGTGTAAATAGCTAATGTTAACAGTTGTTTTAAAAGATTTATACCTAAAGGGTTGTCTGCTTTTGATATCGCAAGGCGACCTACTTGCCATATCTGTTTTGTAGCAAAAGGTAAATTTTTGCATTGTATTCCAAATAGTTTCTCCATAGGTAATGGTGTTTCCCCATCCCATAAAGTGATTTTAATAGAGCCTATAATTTGTTTGTTAATAGTAGCGATATAAAATGCTGAACTTGCATACAATGAAAGATCTTCCTGGTATACCTCCTCTATTTCATTGAGATAACTTTCTCCGAAGTCGGATGCATGACGATGATGCCTGCTGTTTTCGGTTACAACAAACTTCGCTAATTCGTATAGGTTATTTTTTTTACTGCTTTAATTTGAACCATAATTTTATGTTTTTTTTAAGTTAATTAGTCCATCCGAACTATCAATTCTTATTATTGTAGCATCCTATACCAACAGATAGGTTTTTAATAAAATAGTTTTTATATAAAGTCTTTTACAAGAAGTTGGCAACAAATTGAGAGATTGATTTATGTCAAATAGCCATTAAATAGTATAGATATCTAAAATTTAATGGATAGGAATCGGTATTTTTAAAAACTGAATTGTGCTAACAGCTTGTAATATGGAAGTGCCTATCGAAGAATTTTTTGAACCATTGAAACTCGAATCACCACCTAATGATTTAGACTATCGAAGGATAGAAGGGCACCTACAAGCGGCCAATGCATTTACCCGAACAGCACATCAATTCGTCTATATAATTGACTATTATAAAAGGGGATTTTTGTTTGTGTCAGATAACCCATTATTCCTTTGCGGCGAGACAATGAAAGATGTCCGCAAAATGGGATACCAGTTTTACCAAAAATATGTTCCTGCCCCCGATCTAGCAATGCTGCTACAGATTAACGAAGAAGGTTTTGATTTTTATTATAAGTTGCCAACTTCGGATAGGCTCAATTATGCAATTTCATACGATTTCCACTTAGAGCAACCTAGCAAGCGTTTGATTCTGGTAAATCATAAACTCACACCTTTGGTGCTGGATGCCAATGGCAGCATTTGGCTTGCATTATGTGTGGTTACTCACTCGTCAAATAAAAAAGCAGGTAATGTCAATATTACTAAGAAAGGAAGCAATATCATATACAAATATGATCTGGCAACAAAAGAATGGCTAGTGCAAAAAAGAATAAAGCTTACCCGTCAGGAAAAAGATACTTTAACCTTAATCATCGAAGGATTTACTGCTGTGGAAATTTCCTCAAAAATGAATATTGCAGAAGCAACTGTAAGATTTCACAAAAAGAATGTTTTTAAAAAATTAGAGGTAAAAAACACAGCCGAAGCGATATCTTTCGCTACCAACTACAATGTGTTTAAATAGGGGTATTAAGTTGTTGATAAAAAATAGTATTCAGGGAAATGTTTTATTTTTTTTCCAGTAGCCAACTTATACATTATGGAGGAGCAACACGCACCAAGCAGCCAAGAAGCAACGGAAAGTTGGGGCGGTGATTGTTTTTCTTTTTCTTTTTCATAATCAGATAAAACTTTTTCAATCCACTTTCTTTTCCTGCTATTCTGCCCCATTTTGCTTAAAAGAAACTTGACAACTTTCTTTTCAAAGCCGTCAGATTTGTTTGAAATGCCTGTAAGACCAATACCATTGGGCATAATAATAAATAGAAAAGCAGCCCAGCCTACGTTATACGGGTGCAAGACAGGAATTTTCTTTTTTTGACATAGCTCATCGAAAATAAAAGGCGCGCTTGACTCAAAGTCGAGCGCATTTATGGCAATATTATGTCCTTCTAACAAGGGAATAATATTGTGTTCAGTTAAGAAAAAATTGTGTGTTATTATGTTTGCGTTGGGATTAATTTCCAAAAGCCTTTTTTTAATGCTTTCAACTTTGGATTTCCCAATGTCTTGATGCAAATAGTTTTGCCTGTTCAAATTACTAAGTTCTATAGTATCTCCATCTGCAATGGTAATGCTTTCAAAACCCATGCGTAATGCACATTCGGCAATAACGCTGCCAATGCCACAACCTGCAAGAAATATCTTGCAACCTTTTATGCTTTCCTGTTCTGCCTTTGAAATATAAATCCTGTTTCGTGCATATCTCATAGTAATCGATTTACTATCTCTAATAATATTTTTTTCCAAAAACCTAACCTATTAGGTAGGAAATGGAAACATTTCTTCGGCACCAGACTCTCAGGTTAACTAGCTTTAAAGAGTCTCAAAATTTGGTTCAATGAAGTTATTTCCTTATGCGCACATTTGATGAAACTTTATTGTATTGACGCAAAAACAATTTGATGATAAAAAAACCGTCACACTTCTAATTTACATTTTCTAAACTTGAAATTCTCAGATTGCGCGGAGGTAAATGTTGTTTTTTCAAATATTTCATTTAGAGAAGTAATCAATGTAGAATTTTAAGAGTTCTACTAAAAAGGCTTGCTGTCTTTTCCTTGAAACTAAAAATTTTTCTTCAAAAAAACCTTTTAGAAATCGATGCTTTCCAAATACGAGCCAAATGTGAATGCTATCATTACATTTTTACGGCTACAAAGAGTTAAAGTAAACAATACAACGGTAAACGAAACATTACAAAATCACCCAGAGTGGCCAACGTTCCTTTGCATCTCTGATTCTTTCAATAAGTGGAATATTCCGAATGGTGCAGGCAAAATAGACGTGAATAAAATTGATGAACTGCCTACCCCATTTATCGCTTATACTTACGATAAAGAAACTCCATTGGCTATTGTTGCTAAGATTTCTGGTACAACATTACATCTATATCAAAAAAATTATATTAAACCTGTTACTGAAAGCAAAGAAGATTTTTTAAAAAAATGGAATGGTGTTTATCTAATTGCAGAACCCAACAACAATTCAGGTGAACGCAACTATGAATTAAACAGAAGAAAAGGTTTCCTTAATTCCCTAATTCCAGTTGCTGCAATTGTAGCATTGTTAATTGTTTCATTGCTGCTTTTAAATACAATTGTTGTTAAAACCGGCCTTTCTCCATCTATTTCCTCTGTTGCCATTTACTTGCAATTTTTCTTACTATTCGCGGGTATAGCAGTTACTACTCTTTTGCTTTGGTACGAGATAGATAAAAGCAATCCGATACTGCAAAAAGTATGTACAGGTATTGCGAAAGGAAATTGCAATGCTATACTTAAAGGCAAACATGCAAAAGTATTTAAATGGTTAAGCTGGAGTGAAGTAGGTTTCTTTTATTTTACTGGGGGCTTGCTTACGTTACTATTTTCTAGTACCTCTATTACCAATTCTATTGCGTTAGTAGCATCGCTTAATATACTTGCTTTACCATACACCGCTTTTTCTGTTTATTACCAGTGGCGAGTGGCAAAGCAATGGTGCGTTCTTTGCCTTGCCGTACAGTTGATATTGCTACTTAGCAGCATTAATGTCCTTGCTAATAGTTTCTTGTTTCCTTTTCCTCTTTTATCAGCTTCTTATCTTACTAAGGTAGCATTGTTATACCTGCTTCCTGTTTTGATCTGGTTTGCAGCGAAACCGCATATTTTAAGGCTACAGGAAGCAAAGAATACAAAACGAGAATACTTACGGATAAAATTTAATGCCGAAATATTTGATACTCTCTTAAAGAAACAAAAATCAATAAACTTACCTACAAACGATTTGGGAATAGATTTAGGGAACCCTGCTGCAACAAACACACTTATAAAAGTATGCAACCCTTACTGTGGCCCTTGCGCGAAAGCGCATTCAAAAATTGACGAGCTTTTAAAAGAAAATGAAAACCTAAAAGTGAAAATTATATTTACCACACCAAACGAAGAAGGGCACGTGGCAGTGAAACCAGTAAGACATTTATTAGCAATAGCAGAAGAAGCTAATGAGATTAAAACACAAAAAGCATTGGACGATTGGTATTTAGCTGAAACAAAAGATTACGAACGCTTCGCAGAAAAACATCCCATGAATGGTGAATTATTAAAGCAAGGCAATAAGATAGAGGTTATGGAGAAATGGTGCAAAGAAATGGATATTCGATTTACACCAACCTTTTTTATAAACGAATACCAACTCCCTGATGCTTACAGCATTGAGGACTTACAGTATTTTCTTTTAGAATAGTACCCTAAGAGAAAAGCCAAGCGGTACTAAGCTAATGCTAATACATTAGTTGCAAGGCGGCCAAAGCCTGTAATGCTAAAAGAAACAGGCGAAAACCAAATTTTAAACGAACAAAAACAAAAAAATGAAAACAAAAAAAATGAGTCTTGCAAACATCCAAGGAAAGTTGAGTAGGACTGAAATGAAGAAAATTATGGCTGGTAGTGGAGCACTTTCATGTAGCACAAAAGACTGTTATTCAGGAGGTACGTTTGTCATTTGTACTGGTACCAGTGGTTCATGCACCTGTCCAGGAAATGCAAGCGGTTTTTGTGGTTAAAGAATGGATCAATTTTTAGCAGTCCAAACTAATTATTAAAAATTTAAAAACACGATGGTTTTATAAAAGAAATACTTATAAAACTATTGTGTTTTTAAATTTTTAGCTTTTTCAAACAATCAACTTATAATTTCAATAGTTTAGGTACATGATTAAATCAAAATTTTTCATAATTATCACGGCTTTCCTGCTCATCTGTCTGATGGCAAAATCACAAAAAGTATTTCAAGTAACCTTCAAATTTCCTAGTGGATTGAATACGGATAAGATCAAAATATTTTACAATAATGGAAAGGAATATAAAAAAATAAAGCCTCCTTTCAAAAATGATGAGGTTATTGTTTCTGATAGCTTCTTTTCAAAATTTGCTACTATAGGTTGTTATTATTACGCAGACGAAAGACTGTCATCTACAGGCAGTCGATATTTTATTTGGGATTCTTCCGCCACAATTATTATAGAAAACAGTTCAGACACGCTGACAAAATCATTTACACACAGTAAATTAACCAATGCCTATGATATTGATAAGACTGAAGAAGCAAAACGATTAACATTGTTTGCATCTGCTGAATTAGAGGACTATGATAATTTTGAAAAAAAATTCGGATTCCAGATGTTTGAAAATGACTCGCTAAATGCAATAAGGAAAATGAAGGTAAACCGATTATTAAACAAAAAACTCGACTTTGTAAAGAAAAACGGAAGCGTTTACTACTCATTATGGCTGTTTAAGACCGACCTTATCAATACTGAAAATATTACTGATGCAGATAGCTTGCTAAAGATATTTTCTAAAACTTTTACTTCAGACCTTAAAAGTACCTATGAGGGAAAGCAAATCGAAACGATTTTAAGGGGGAAAGTTAACATTGCAGGCAACGATTATGCACCCCATTTCAAGTCTGTAAATATTCACAATGAAATAGTTGATTTAAACAATTTTAAGGGAAAATATGTTTTATTAGATTTTTGGGCCTCCTGGTGTGCCCCTTGTATTGCCGAGTTAGCAACAATCAGGAACCTTAATGATGAATATGGGGCAAAAAAGTTGGCTGTCATATCAGTTTCAATTGACCAGAATAAACAACAGTTTTTAAAGGCTGTAAAGAAATACAAAATGAATTGGATAAACATTTTCCATGACATTAGAATAGAAAGTATTTTTTTGAAAAAAGGAGGAATACCGCAAGTCTATTTAATAGACCCTAGTGGTAAACTAATATATAGTAGAGAAGACGAGAAAGATTACAATTTACATAAGTTGAAGAATATATTAAAAAGAAGCTCATAAGAATTTGTTTAGCATACACAGAAAGGTGAGCAGGGCTGAAAATGAAGAACATTATGGCTGGAAGTGGTGGTGGCTATATGTGCTGTTGGACGGGTACTACGAAATGTAGTGACTGTGTAGCGGGAGCACGTCCCACTTGCTGTCTGGTGCTGAAGCAAGTCGAGGAAATGGTCTTGGCTTTAAAAAAAGAATTCTTAAAATGAAATTGTTACTAATTGTGTTCAACTTATTACACCTAATAATATAATAATTCGGTAAAAGAAATTTTTAGATATTATACCATCCTTTATTGCTCATTTCACCATGAAATCTATAGCCATTCTCACTTGCTGGTATGGAAAATATCCTTGGTATTTTCCATATTTCCTTCACTTATGTTCGTTTAACCAAACGGTAGATTCTATCATTATCAGTGATTGTAAATCCATTATTTTTATACTGCTCAAACAACTTTTTCAAGTCGGGTATTGCTTTTCTGCAAGGGACGCACCAACTTGCCCAAAAATCGATCATAACATAATTTCCTCTTGTTGAAGAAATTGATAGAAATTGGGATAATTGGATTAAGGCACTTGATAAGGAAAAAATGCCATGGGTGCAAGTCATTGATATTTTTCCAAATAAGAACGAGCCAGCTCTCGTGTCAGAATTATTTGGCATTAAAGCATTACCGCATTATGTTTTGATTGATAAAGAGGGCAAAATAATTCTTTCTTCGAATAATGAGGGTAGAATGCGGAGTAAAATACAAGCGATACTAAAGTGAGTTAAGTGATTTAGTAATATTATAATTTAATTGGTGTAAATAAATGGGACTTACCCTTGGTATTTCCCCAATTCATACAACATTGAGGATTTACAATATTTTCTTTTGGAATAGTTCCCTAAAAGAGAAGCTTTGCGGAACTATCCCGGTCTACAGATTGGGAGCGAAGCAGCCAAAGCCTGTGATGCTAAAAGCTATAGGCAATAACAATTATTCTTAATTTAAAAAATTTAAACAAAATGAAAACTCAAAAAATGAGTCTGGCTAACATTCAAGGAAAGTTAAGCCGGACTGAAATGAAAAAGATTATGGCTGGTAGCGGCACTAATTGTTTAGGTAAGTACTCTTATAGTTGTGCGGGAACTCTGGGTTGCTGTTCAGGATTAACTTGTGAAAACAACGCCTCAGGTACTGGCACTATTTGCATGTAGTAAGATCAAAATTTAAAGTAAAGAGGCTGCCCTAAAAGCAGCTTCTTTTGCTGAGTATAGATATGTTTTTTACTATTGGTACCTTTATTTCTCTTTAAAGCCGTCTAATTCTAAGTGCAAGTTCCAGCTTTTATGATCACAATATCTTATTTCAATTAATGCGATAACAATATTTGGAGTCGATAAAACACATACCATGGATCTATTAAATTTTAAAACAAAAATTTTTTTTGAATTTTCGTTTTTATTTGTTTGCCAATGCGTGGCTTCGGTATATGCTCAACCAGTTAAAAGTGATTTTAATTTAAAGGGAAAAATAGGAATAGACACTGGAATGATATATTTGGCGTATTATAATGATAAGGAACAAAGGGGGATAGATGATAGTGCTATTATTTATAAAGGCAATTTTCGTTTTAAAGGAAATATTACACAACCGGCGGTAGCATTTATCTCTTTAAACAGAAGGACTGCCTTTGGGCCGAATGCTACTAATATTTTTCTGGAACCTTCTGAAATGAATATTTCACTGGAATATAATCACTTTACGAAGGCCCGTTTAATTGGTTCGGGTACTCAAACTGTTTACGAAGGTTTAGAAGAATCGAAATCGTTGCTTACAGAAAAGTATTTAGCCTATTCAGATATACTTTCAAATGAAAGGGATACAGCTAAAATACATATCTTAAATACTCGCTTAAAATCATTAGATGACTCTTTAAATAAAATTGATTATAATTTCTTTTCATCTCATCCGAAATCTTATCTCACCGCCTATTTGTTACAATATCATATTAGAGATTTATGTCTTGATTCTCTAATATTATTTTATAACAATTTAGGGGAAAAGCTACAGAACCATATTGTTACTAAGAGTATTTCTGAGAAAATCTCACAAAAAAAAGCAGGTTCAATTGGCAGCATAGCAAAAACATTTGTAGCAAAAGATGTTAACGGGAATTATATTATTTCCCGGCTATTGAGGGGAAAATATGTATTAATTGATTTTTGGGCAAGCTGGTGCATTCCATGTCGAAAAAACAATCCTCATTTAATAGATTTATACAATAAGTATAAACAAAAGAAATTTTTAATAATTGGAGTTGCTGATAATGATAGTGATACTTCTGCCTGGAAAAAGGCTATTCAAAAGGATAATATTGGAATATGGAATCACATATTAAGGGGATTGAATAAGGAAGCGAAGTTAGAAGGATTGAATAATTCCATGGATGTTGCTGAAAAGTTCGGCGTTGGTGTTTTGCCTACAATGATTTTGATAAATCCAGAAGGAATAATCGTGGGACGATACCAAGACGAATTGGATGAGTTAGATAAAATGTTAGCAAGTGTGTTTAAATAATTATTTTCTTATTAAGAGAGGCTTAACTAATAAAAAAATTCAATGCTTTTATACTTCTCTTAATATAGTTCAGCAATGGAATCAAAATATAATATAATAAAGCGATTGCTGTTTTAGCTGGGCGGCATGGGCCAGTATCGTTGGTTTTTCAAATTTCATCTACTCATGTTCATTTAATCCAACAGTAGATTTTATTCATTTATTTTAGAAACATTAATACGTTATCTATAGAATTTTTAAAAGTGAATTTTATTCAAACGCTCAATGTTAACAAATCCAAAGACCCTTTTAAACAAGCATTTGGATAGGTGGCACCAGAATTACTTAATGAGTTGGACTTTAAGTCAATGAATAACAATGGTATGACCTACAAATCAATAGCTATTATAACCTGCTGGTATGGAATTTACCCTTGGTATTTCCCATACTTTATTCACTCCTGTTCATTTAACCCAACTGTAGATTTTATCATTATTACAGACAACAAAGAACTCATACCTAACAGACCCGAAAATGTAAAAATCATATATAAAACGTTGGATGAAATAAAGTCAGCAGCTTCTGAAAAATTAGGCTTTACTGTAAACATTGATTACCCTTATAAACTCTGTGATTTTAAACCAGCTTATGGTTTCCTTTTTCAAGAAATTATCAAAGACTATGATTTCTGGGGGCAAAGTGACTTGGATATAATCTGCGGCGATATTCGTGGATTTATCACTGATAAGATGCTCCACACTAATGATTTTGTTAGCCTTCGCCATGATTATACAACAGGTTGTTTTGCTTTATATAGGAACAATGAAAAAATGAATACATTTTTTATGCGGAGCAAGGATTACAGGCAAGTATTTTCAAGCTCTGAATTTTATAGTTTTACCGAATGCAATTTTGCATGGGATGAGTTAGCGGCTGGCAAATCAATATTACAACTGGAAACGAAAATTGAAAGCTTTACTTATTTAGTAAAGTTTGCAGAAATGAGAAAAGAGATTAATACACATTTCGATTTCATACTAATGGAAGGCAAAACTGGCCGGGTTGTGTTTGACAATGGTAAGATTGTATATAAAAACCAATTTGAGGCTGTTTTGTATCATCTTTTCTGGTTAAAGCGAGTCCCACGGAAAAAGGTACCTCAAAAAATCCCTGATAGATTTTATATAAGCCCCACAAGAATATATCACTCCAGAAAGCCTAAAACCAAACAAATTGAGCAAGGAAAATAATTATCTTAATTGTGTATCACTCCTGCAAGCGTACTAAAAGAAATAATGATCAGTTAAGCTGCGAATATCTAAACCGATATGGAAATTAATAAGAATAAAAAAGTGCATGCTTATCTTTCCAAAACTATTTTGGAAGTATTAAGCAGGGAGGCGACAGACATAGAAAGGATTTTCATCTTCTCCATTTACATGCAAATGATGACAATGATAAGTTGTTTCCTAGTCCAAAAGCAGTCCAGGAAAGTTATGGATGTAATATTGACTTATTGGATGAAAAATTATAGCGATGAAAAATATTTACTAGGGAAGGAAGAAAGGCTAAATCAAGAAGAATTAAATGTTTTATATGTGCTGTCCAAAAAGTAAACAAACAGAACTTAAATAAAAACGCAAAAACACATTATGCCAATTACTTCAAAAAAAAATTAATTTAAAAGTTTGAAAACGCTATTATTTGTCACTTTCGTAGATTTTTGGCGGAAAGGGTCTGGTCACCGGGCCAGAATAAATGCGCTGGTTAGTTACCTGATGGATAAAACACAGATTACTGTTTTTTTTGCCGGGGCAGCTAATGACCAGGAAGGATCCATTCTTTCAATTAATTTCCCAGCGGTAAAATTTGAATTTGCGACACTTGATGGCACCATCACATTTAAAGAATACAAAGAAAAATTTAAGGAATTTATCCGGGGGAAAAATTTCGATATTGCCATAATTGAATATATTGAGCTATCCAATGTTCTTGAGTTATTGCCTTCAGCCACTATAACCATGTTGGACACACATGATTTGGTTTTTGAAAGGATTAAGAGTTTTAAGAAATTCAGTGTTAAATACGACGGAATCATTTTAAGTAAAAAAGATGAACTGGAGATTTTTCAATGTTATGATTATGTTCTCCTGATCCAAAAGAAAGATTTCGAAAAAGTTGCGAAAAAAATGGATAGCAACCGGTTATTATTGGTGCCGCATCCACCTTGTTTTGAAATAAGCCCTGTTCGTGAGACTTGCAAACAGGTTGGGTATGTTGCAAGTCCATACCAACCAAATATCGAGGGTTTAAAATGGTTCATAGACAATATTTGGCCTGAGATTCTCAAAAAGTATAACCTGACGCTGAATGTTTATGGTAATATCGGAGCCTACTTTTGCACACCAAAACCAAAAGTGAACAACATAGTATTTCATGGATTTATTGAAGACTTGAAAAATGCGTATGAAGGAATGGACATAGTAATTAATCCGGTCAGGTGCGGGGCTGGTTTAAAAATAAAAAATGTTGAAGCACTAGGCTACGGCATTCCCTTAATCACAACATCGCATGGTGCTTCCGGAATGGAAAATGGTGCATCAAAGGCTTTTCTGGTGGCTGATTCGCCTAAAGAATTCAAAGAGGCATTCGAAAAGATTATAAAAGATTTTAGTTTTAGAACTCAAATTGCCAAAGAAGGTTTTGCATATGCGAACAATCACTTCTCGAAAGAAAAAAGTTACGGAAATCTTCTGAAAGCGATTAATCAAGTTTAACTAAGAATAAAATTGGGCATGAAGACATTTCCAGTATACCGACAGTTAGATGCCATGGACTGCGGCCCAACGTGCCTAAGGATGGTAGCAAAATATCATGGTCGTTCCATATCCCTTGATTATTTACGCAACAAATCGCAATATGGCAAAGAAGGCGTATCCATGCTTGGCTTAGCAGATGCTGCCGAAAGTATCAGCTTAAAATCAGTGGGAGCCAAAATTACTTTTGAGCAACTCATTAACGACGCTCCCTTGCCTGCCATCATCCACTGGAGTCAATATCATTTTGTTGTA
>JBBPZJ010000081.1:0-13058 GCA_038199395.1 Chitinophagales bacterium | reverse complement strand
TGGGTGGCGGCCGCTTTGCTTATATTTTCTGCCGGGATGGCAATGTACACGGTACACGTAAGAATAAAAAATAAGGAACTGGTTAGACAAAATGAAATTAACAGGAAGAGAACCCTTAAGACAGGAGTGGGCAAGGAAGATAAGGATCAAACTGATAATTCCGGAAGCACTACGGTGCCAATTACAACGACAGATACATTGGGCCCAATGAGCAAAAATGCTGCGCTGCCAACCGCGGAAGATCTGGCTGCTAAAACACCGGCTGTAGGTTCCGAAGTTAAAAAGAAACCAGGGGTGGAGGTAAAAGAAAGACCGGAAGTGTTCAAAGAATCTGCAGAAGAAAAATCAGACAAAGCTTTGTCTGCAAGTACTAAAAAGCAGGTTAAAGCAAACGTTAGTTTACCAACATCATTGACCCCAACTAAAGAAACTGAAATTGCCAAAGCTGATAAAACTGTTGTATTCAATGGAGATAAAAATGTTGCCATAGATGACGTGCCTGCCTTTGAGAAATTAAAGAGAGCGGTAGACGCTGCAACTGTAAATGATAAGGACATTCCTAAACAATCTGCAATTCCTATATTACCTGAAACAAGTTCGATTGCAGAAATAAATAGCGGAAATGATAAAGTAACTAATGCCACCGCTTCAAGCAAGTCTGTAATTAAGCCATTTAGAGGTTCAAGGTTTTCAGCAACTGTTTTCTACTCAAAAGATTTTGTCATGCCGACTGTAAATAACGATCGGCGCAATTTTAGAGAAGATGACCGTAATGAAATAAAGAATAAGGAAAGTATCAGCAGTGCTTCGAGTAAGGGAGTTTTTGTTAATTACAATTTCAGTAAAAATTGGAGCGTGCGTTCAGGTTTGATGTTTTCGACGATCACTACTGATATTCAGCCTAAAACTATTTTTGCCCGCCCTGACAGTCGCGGCGACGTTCATTATCGCATAAACTGTTCGGCCGGTTATTCGTATGTAACGCTAAAAACAGGAACTACTCCTTCGGCAGGTGACAGCATTCAGGCTTTCTCAGGAAAAAATGCTTTACACTATTTTGCTGTTCCGCTGGCACTTTCTTATAACATGCCTATCGGCCAATTCAGTTTACAACCAGCAGCAGGCTTAACTGCAAACTTTCTTACCAAGGGAAATATTGAAACAGTTGTGGCAACACAGGCGGGAACTGAAATGCACCCCCCGAAGCGCATAGAAGGTTTAAACTCTTCGTATGTAAATGGCGCTGTAAGTTTAGCCGCTAACTATTATTTCATTAAAAACTTTGCCGTGAATTTTACCCCTGTTGCCCGCTTTGCACTTTCTGCGATAAATAAAGATGCTCCAGTCAAAACTTACATTAATTCTTTTGGATTAGCGGCAGGCCTTACCATTGCTTTTTAATGTCTTGAGTTATAAAAAGATTTATACAAAAAAGCCAGAACGAACGCTCTGGCTTTTTAATTACTTCTCTGTCTCAATATAAAATCGTCTATTCTACAATTCTCAATTTAGCATAGTTCAGCATAATCTTTTTTTCGCCGTTAATATCGAATTTGACCGTAGCAATCGGGTTATGGGCAGAACCTTCCAACTTCAATACTTCTCCAAATCCAAACTTTTGATGCTCTATCTTTTGCCCCGGCTGCAAACCTGAAGTATCGCTGGCAGCAAAGTCAGCACTAGGTTTATGTTCTACCACTTTGGCGGCAACAGGAGCCGCAGGCATATAAGCAGGTTTGGTTTCTGTTTTCGTTGGTGGAGGACCGTATTTTTCAGCTACCCGCGCACTGTTGCTTTTCCATCCACCGCTACCGCCGCTCATTCTGTCAAAGGCGGAAGTACCTCCAAAATCGTTGTATCCCTGGTTGCGTGCTCCACCACCTGCGAAACTTCTGTCAATATATAATTCGGGCATTTCTTCAATAAACCTGCTAGGTTCATTTTGCACCAATTGGCCAAAACGATATCGGGTGTTAGAATAAGTTAACCACAGATTTTTTTTCGCTCTTGTGACAGCGACGTAAAATAACCGGCGTTCTTCTT
This sequence comes from Chitinophagales bacterium, assembly GCA_038199395.1. GTDB lineage: Bacteria > Bacteroidota > Bacteroidia > Chitinophagales > Chitinophagaceae > Segetibacter. Next base: position 11,015 of record JBBPZJ010000081.1, on the reverse strand, counting down.
CGAGTTCTTCACGTGTGTTTATCGACATTGCGCTTGGAAAAAGCGTTTCCTCAATTCCACCTACAAAAACACATGCAAACTCTAAACCTTTGGCCGCATGTATTGTCATCAGTTTTACCACATCGCTATTCTCCTTGTCATCGTCGGCGTCTGTTAATAATGTTATCTGCTGCAAATAACTGCCAAGCGTCTTATCTCCTAATTCGCCGTCATCATTGCCAGGGCTTTCGGTCCATTCTTTTATTGAGTTAAACAATTCCTGTATGTTCTCATACCGCGCAAGTCCCTCAGTGGTTTTATCGTTGAACAAATCCTTTACAATATTGGTATGCTTTCCAACCTGCACCGCCACATCGTAAGCATTTTTGCTGTTGAGCATGCTTTGAAAATACTTAATCATGGTAACAAAGTTCGAGATGGCTTCAAGCCCTCCGGCTTTATAACCAAACTCTCCTGCCTTCGTTAGCACTTCCCACATACTTATATTATGCTCGTTGGCAAAAATCACCGCTTTTTCAATACTGGTTTTACCAATTCCCCTAACGGGATAATTGATGATTCTTTTTAGCGCTTCCTCATCTTGTGTGTTAACAATAACTCTCAGGTAAGCCAATACATCTTTAATCTCCTTGCGCTGGTAAAAGCTAACTCCACCATAAATGCGGTAAGCAATTCCCATACGCCTGAGACTTTCTTCAAAAGACCGGCTTTGAGCATTGGTACGATACAAAATGGCAAAATCACGGTTATAAAAATGATTTCGAAGTTTTTGCTCCTGAATGGTGTCGGCGACAAATTTTCCTTCATCATTATCGGTCATGGTGCGAACCAACCTGATCTTCTCACCCTCATGATTTTGCGTCCAAAGGTCTTTGGGTATTTGACCTTTATTATTCTTAATTACCTCATTAGCCACGTTCAAAATGCTCTGTGTGCTCCTGTAGTTCTGCTCAAGCTTCACCACTTTTACGTCATCATAATCTTTTTGAAATTGCAAGATGTTTTCTATGGTAGCACCGCGAAAACTATAAATGGATTGAGCATCGTCGCCCACCACTGCAATGTTTTCGTGCACAGCGGCTAACAATTTGATGATCTGGTACTGAACAGCATTGGTATCCTGGTATTCATCTATCATAATGTACTTAAACTTGTGCTGGTATTTATACAGCACTTCAGGAAAGTCGCGCAGTAACTCATACATTTTAAAAAGCAGGTCGTCGTAATCCATTGCTCCATTTTTGAAGCAACGTGCTGCATAACTTTGGTAAATCTGCCCAATCAAAGGGCGGTTTGCCCGCATATCCTCCTGCTGAATGTAATAGTCATTCTGGTAATCTGCCGGACCGACCAAAGCATTTTTCGCCTGGGAAATTCTATTATGTACGATACTGGGCTTATAATGCTTGTCATCGAGGTTCAATTCATTAATAACGGTCTTTAGTACGCTGCGGCTGTCATCAGTATCGTAAATGGTAAAATTGTTAGGATAACCAATTTTAGGACCCTCTGCCCTCAACATTCTGGCAAAAACGCTGTGGAAAGTTCCTATATATAAATTCCTTGCTTCGGTATTTCCAAGGATCTTTTCAACCCTTTCCTTCATTTCTCCCGCTGCCTTATTGGTAAATGTGAGGGCTAGTATATTAAAGGCATCTATCTTATGCTGACTCATTAGGTGGGCTATACGGGTTGTAAGCACCTTCGTTTTACCACTTCCCGCTCCTGCCACAATCATTATCGGGCCTTCTTTGTGTATAACCGCCTCCCTCTGCTGTTCGTTCAGTTCAAGTAAATAATTAGCCATCTTGCGAAGTTACATTGTTCCAACGTGATGCTCATACACATTCGGGGCGTCGGGGTAAAGTGTGAGCAATTTTTATAGTCAGGAATGGAAGATAACGGGAGTCACTACAAGTCGAATATTTCTGCTATTTCGACCAGCCTCAGCCCTTACAGGTTTCTTCATTTTTTTAGAGAAAAAAGATAATGAAAAATAGACTTTGGCATGCTATTGTTAACACTTTTATAAAACCAATATGTATGAAATTAATGTCTGAATGGTTAGAGGGGGTGGTAGAAAATGTTAGTTCGCCAAAAAACCGGTCATCAGTTTTCTTAGTTTTATTATTAGTGCTTGTTCTCGGTGCGGGAAGTTTATATATGTTAATCAATTCGCCTTCCTAACCTTCCTTAAAGTAATTCTTAAATCGCTCTATTGCTTTTTTTCTTGAAAAATCGCTTTCGCATTTTATTTAGTGTTGGGTTTTATTTTGAATATTCCTCGAGCATTTCCCTTTCTTTTTTTGAAAGACTGTTCATTCCGGTCTTATGGATCTTCTCCAGCAATTTATCGAGGTCTTGCTGCTTATTTTTCTTTTTCAAGTTATACTTGTCCTCTACCGTCAGGTAATGATGTTTTCGAAAAAAGTAGTTATCTATTAGTAAAGCCTGGGGTTTATAAATAATAAAAAGAATGAATGCAAGTGCTGGAACAGCAACCACGAGTAATGCAAAACTATTTTGAAAAATTATAGACGGATAAAGTATTACCGCTATCAGCATTCCGGCAAGTCCCCCGCCTAAGTGAGCGTCGTGACCGATATTATTAGTCCTCGACCGGATGCCATAAATGGAGACCAGCACATACACTAATCCAAATAGCCAGCCTGGTATTGACGGCAGAAAAAAGAAGCCAATTTTCATTCCAGGAAAAATGGCGATTGCAGAAAACATAATTGCGAAAATTGCGCCGGAAGCACCGACAGAACTATAATCGCCGGCATACCGGTGAATAAACAAGCTCAACAAATTGCCACCGGCAAGGCCTGCAGTATAAATAATAAGGTAATTAACAGGCCCGATAAAGTTTTCAAGGCTGCCACTAAAAATATATAAAGAAAACAGGTTGAAAATAAGGTGCGTCCAGCTAACATGTAAAAAACCGGAAGTGACAAGCCGTTTATAATCTTTTTGAATTAAAACCGGGTTAATTATAAAAGCATATTTATCGAAAAAAAACTGATCCTTGAAACCTCTGTAAGAAACAATGATGTTTAGTATAATGAGAATAGCACTTATTGAAAAAATTGCCATAATTACTGTAGTATCTATTTTTACTAAAAATAATTCAATACGTAATAATATTTTGAAAAGAGTTTGATAAAACTTCAATAACCATTTACCTTACTTAAAGAGCCTGAATATCCAGATTTAGTTGTTTCCTCGGGTGTCGTCACAATAATAAGTGACCTACAGCTTTTTAGGACTTCGTTTCTGTAACTTTCGATTTATGCAAAAGCGCTATTTTTTACCTTTTTTTGTTATTTCATGCCTATGCAGTCAATGTATCATTGCTCAGAAAAATGCAGGCGGCCTGTTACCGGCTATTTTTAAAACTAACCAAAACAAGGTTTTGCAGGAAGTATTAGGCGATCCGGGAAAATATCGGTGCCAGATCATTTATTCGCAGATTAACCGGGATAAGGATAACAAACCCCATTTTAAAAATTACTATTTTCATTATGATCCGCTTTTGTATTTTAATCCTGCCTCAACAGTAAAGATGCCACTGGCTTTTTTATCGCTTGAGAAATTAAACAGCCTTTCAAGTAGAGGCATTAATAAAAACACTCCTTTGCAAATTGATAGTTCTTATGCCTGGCAAAAGTCTGCCTATCATGATTCCTCATCACAAAACAGGCTTCCATCAATAGCACATTATATTAAAAAAGCTTTTCTGGTTAGCGATAATGATGCTTATAACAGAATGTATCAATTTATAGGTCAGCAAGCAATTAACCAAAACCTGCATAGTAAAGGTTACAAAGATGTAAGAATAACAAGACAATTTATGGGGCTTACCCCTGAGCAAAACAGGTACACCAATCAATTTAAATTTCTCAAAGAAGATGGAAACGCTTTATTCACCCAATCCCCTGCTTATAATACCGACAGTTTTGATTTTAGTAAAGTAATAAAATTGGGAAAGGGCCATTTTAACAGGAATGATACCCTTGTTAATGAGCCTTTTGACTTTACCATGCATAATAATCTCTCTCTTGAAGATCTTCAGCAAATGCTGCAATCGGTTTTATTTCCTGAAAGTGTCGCAAAGAAGCAACGGTTTGGTATAAGCAATGAAGACCGCCTTTTTCTGCTTCAATATTTCTCTCAGTTTCCTTCCGAAACCAACTATCCTAAATACGATGCATCCAAATATTTTGATAGTTATGTAAAGTTTTTCTTTAGAGACAGCAGTCACAAAATGCCTGAAAACATACGGGTATTTAATAAAGTCGGCTGGGCTTACGGATTTATGACAGATGTTTCTTACATCGCAGACTTTACAAATAATGTTGAGTTTATGTTGTCTGCAACCATTTACGTAAACATCGACGAAATACTCAACGATAATAAATACGATTACGACCTGGTTGGTTATCCGTTTTTTTATCAGCTTGGCCAAACGATGTATCAATACGAACTTAAAAGAAAAAAGACTTTTACACCCGATCTTTCCGCTTTCCAGCTTCATTACGAACATCGCGATGGCAGCGATACAAGACCTTTCATTTCTGAAGTAGAAAATTGATAGCTTCTTAAAGGTATAAAAATCAAACCGCCAAAAGCGGGTTTTAATTAAGTCTGTTCAGGTAATAAGCTTGCTTACATTCTACCTATCTATCCTCTTTCTGCCGAAAGTTTACGATCTCACTACTTTTTATTTATTTGCTTACATAGTTTCACTTTAAAACCTAATAAGTAGCAAATGTACCTATTGCTCTGGTGCCCCTGTAACTGCCACTATATGCCGAAGTGTAGCTTCTTGTTGGTGTTAAGCTTGTTACAAGTGATTTAACTAACAATGGTGACGTAGTCCCTGTCGCATATACATATAACGTGTCTGTTAATCCTGAGGCATAGGGAATAAAATCTGTTACCTGTGCCGTAGCAACATTTTTAAATACGGGTGCAGCAGTTCCTCTGCGGAACGAATACACATCTACATTCGGTACTGGTGAAGTATTGTAAATGAAATTTGCAAAACGAAGCATAGAAGTAGTGTCTGTTGGTATAACTACCTTATTTAAAACAGTCGATTGTTTAACGCTTGTAATAGTATCATAGGTAAAAATTGTATAGCTTTTACCTGCTTCCATATTTTGAGAAAAAGTAATGGGCACCTGGGTAGAAGTTGGTAAGGTATCTTTTATGATAAAAGATCGGGAACCGGCATTTACCATGAAAGCATAAGCAGTGGCAGGAAAAATACTGCCATATCCTACTGCTGCTCCGGATACAGGAACACCGTCAACATAGATATAGTTTCTTGCCGACTTAACAGTAGCATCAAAAACCTGCACGCTGCTTGCGTTGGTGAACTCAGTTTGTGTCGCAGCTACCTGGGGTATCTCTCTGGTGCATGAAATGTAAAGAGAAGATATCGCTACTACAGCAATGCCTGACATGTTTATTTTTGAAATCTTCATTGTTTTCATTTTCTGGTTAATTAATTTTTACGGTAGTGAGAACCAGCATTCATAGGTGATGTAATCTAAATTCTGGTATGCTCCCAACCGGGTTAATTCAGGAACATCATAAAGGTATTCGGAGTTATACCTTGGCCTGCATCTGTACACATATTTCCCATTGTTAGTAGATACCAAATAATTAATGGGTGCAGTTGGAGGCGTTGTAAAATTAGCATACACCTGTTTTCCATTAGCCGGATCCACATCTTTGTCGTAGTGGTATTTGCGCATGTCGGTCCATGTCTGGTGAGTTCCCCAACCATATAAGGCTATATATTTCTGCAACATGATATGCGTTAAAGTTAAACCAGATGCTGAAGCCGGAACAACCGCAGTACTGGCAAGGTAAGCAGCAGTTGTAGCCGCTGTGATGGATCGGCCGACAGGGATAGCCTTATTAAAAAACCTGGTTAGCAAATCAAAATCGAGGCTGACGGCATTTGTATATGCAGTCAGGGCTGTGGCTTTGTCTCCTTTCCGATAGGCAGCTTCTGCAATAATAAACTGCATTTCTGAAGCAGTCATCATCGGCCACGGACCTTTGTTGCTATACACATACCTACTGCTGTCCTCAGTTCCTGTGGTCGCATTTTGAGTGGGATTTCTCCAGAAATTTTTGGGGTAATCATTAGTGGGAGTAGTATTGTTAAGATATTCTGAAACGCCTAACCACGGGGCAACACCTTTAAACGTACCGTTGGCATTTTCGCTGAGCATATACCAGGCTCTTGGATCGCTTACCCCTGTAAAAGCATCTGTGTTGCGGCCAGACATCAGGTCAGCAATGTATCCGCCCTGCCTGATCGTTCCAATATTTGAACGGGTGGGGCCGAAATAACTATTAAAGCCATTGCTTGAATTTGCGGCAGAAAATGTAGCCATCGAATTATCATCATTAGTAGTCATGGCAAGGCCGGCATATTTAATAGCAGAATCAGCGTAGTGATTAGTGGTAAATATTCCCTTACTGCTAAGATCTATGTATGAACGGGCAAGGGTTCCATACACAAACTTTTTCCATTTGTTTAGGTCGCCTTTATTAAAATATGCATCGCTTTGTGCAAGGTTTGTTGGGTTTACATTACCATCTGTTCTGTTAAGATAGTTTAAAGCTTTAAAGCATACTGACCGGCAACTGTCATAAAACTCAGGCTGGCTATCATAATGAAACTGACTAAGACTTGTGTTAAAAGCTTCTTTTAAAATTGCATCGCCATATTGATTTGTTAGTTCAAGCAATCCCCACGCCCTTATAGCATAGCCTACTCCTACATAATCCCATTTTTGCTGTTCCGTACCCCATTCAATAATCCTGTTTACATTCTGTCCCTGACCATAATAAAATGCCGCCCATATTCCACCTGTATTATCACTGCCTACCGTGCCTCCCATGCTACCGTAGTTTTCTCTGCCGGCTGTTGACCCCCAGTATTGTATATACCGGCCCAATAATACATCGTCAATTTGTACACCGTAATTGGTGCCGGCGGCAGAATTAAAAGCAGTGAAACTTCCGAGTACACCTGGTAAAATAGTTTCTATCGGAACAACAACAGGGGCATTTGGATTAAGATAAGCATCATCAATTTTTTTCTTGCATGAAGAAAGGCCCAGCAGTATAAGGCCCCCAAGAAAAAGCGGTGATTTGAAATTTATTTTTTGCATATAAAATTATTTTTGGTCGTTTTTTAAGTCTTACTAAAAGTTTGCTCTTAATCCAAAGCTTAGTCCCAAAGGAGTTGCGGCACTACCCAAATCGAGGCCGTAGCCTCCCACCCCATTTGTACCTGGATTATTGGCATTTACCGCTGGATCAGCACCATAATAATTGCTAAAAAGCACCAGGTCGCTGCCTGTCACAAAAACGCTCAGATTTTTGAACGCTTTTGTGCGCTTTACTACGTTTTGAGGCAGTACATAATTTAGAGTCAAATCTCTCAGCCTAAACCAGTTTACATCTTTTTGAATGAACTCTTCATCGGGTAGTGATGTATAATAACTGCTTAAATACTGAGGCACGACGGCCAATGTATTTGCAGTAGGAGTTGCTGTATTTTGTAAGCCATCATTTAGAACACCATTAATGAGCAAAGGAGTACTGCGGTTGGCTGTTCTCTGGCTTTTGCCTAAACCTGTAAGAATTTGGTCTGTTCCATTATATATATCGCCACCAACTTTTAAATCCCACAAAAAGCTTAGGCTCCAGTTTTTATATCTGAATGAATTAAGGGTTCCTAAAGTGAACTTAGGCGTTCTGTCGGCAATCAACTGATTTCCGGCATTCAATAAAGGAATACCCGTGGATGGATTAATAAGAATTTGACCGGCATCATTTTTCTGATAAGTAGAGCCGGTAATGGTGCCTGTAGAATGTCCTCTGATTAAACCACCTCTTACATTTGAGATGTACGTGTCAGAGTTATAGTAGTCGTTCAAAATGCCAATAGATGCAGGAAGGGTCAAAACTTTACTCCACATGTGGTTAAAGTTGAAGCTGATATTCCAGTTGAAATCCTTTTTCTTGATCGGATTAAGGTTAAGGGTTAACTCTATACCCTGGTTACGCAATGAAGCTGCATTTTGTGTATTTAAAATATAGCCGGTTGCATAGCTTGCTCTGTATCCTTGTGCAATCTGGTTTGTACAAAGCGTATTGTAATAAGCCGCTTCCAGAGTGATCGCATCATGCAAAAATCTTAATTCAGTACCTATCTCATAAGTCTGCTGGTTTTCGGGAGTTAGATAAGGGTTGGCGTTTGTAAAACCATAAGTGTATGTAACAGGTAAAACACTACTGCTGAAGTTATTTACAAAAAAAGATTGATTTGAGTAAGGATCATTCAACCGGGCTGTATTTGCAAGTGAACCTCTCAGCTTTGCAAAGTTGAGAAAATTTCCCTTGATACCCGGAATGATATCGGACAAAATAACACTTAAGCTTGCGCCGGGATAGTTATAATTTCTATTGCCTGCAGGAATGGGAGAAGCAGTTTCGAAGCGATGGGAATAAGTAAGAAAGACAACATTTTTGTATCCTACGGATGCTTCAGCAAAATAAGCAAGTTCACGAAAAATGTTTTCATTGGGTAATCCATTGTTGTTTTGCAGCAAACGTCTTCTTGTGTTAACTGCAGTAATATTGCTATCTTTTGGATTAAAACCTGCTGCAGAAATTACAGCTCCGTTTTTGTACAAATTGCCATCCCTGCCAACAGAGTCAGTCAAATTTGTTCCATAGATCGCAAATTGTTTGGTTTCATAATCCTGCCACATGGTTCCGCCCAGCAGTCTTGTAGTAAAATCTCCAAAGTTCTTTTTTACCGTGGCCGTAATCGTATGATTATAACCACTGTAACTGCGGTAGTAATTGTCGAGGCTTCCACCTATTGCGCTCGTAAGCATGTACGAATTGGGATGGTTAAACACATAGCCGTTGTCTTTGTAAGTATCGTAACCAAATCTGCCAGCTAAGGATAACCAGGTGAAAGGATTAAAATCCACACCCAGAGTAGTGATCCAACGTGTGAGTTTATCCTGGCTAGTATTGTTTTTGGCGCTCCAGAAAGGGTTGTCATAGTCAGCGTTTCGATTTGTTGGATTGAAAAGTAAAAGTTTATTGCCTCTTTCATCTTCATAATTTCGAATGTCATTATTAGACGGCCATGCATATAAATCGACCAGGTATCCTCCTGCGCCGGAAGTGGTAGCAGTGCTTTTAAGCGGCCTTGCATTATCGGCATTGGTATAAGAAACAGAAGGAGTGACGGTTAAATACTTACCAATCTTAGTATTATTTGAGATTTTGAAGCTGTACTTTTTATATGTATTGTAAGGTACAACCCCCTTATTGTCAAAGTATAACCCGGACGCTCTAAAACCGGTGTTTTTTGTTCCAAATTCTGCACTTACATTATGCGTCTGTGAAAAGCCTGTTTGAAAAAAATGATGAAGATTGTCATACAGAGCTGTACCGGGTTTCCATATCGGCCCAAAAGACTGTATTTGACCTGTTGTGGGAGGAGCAGTTGGTATATTGTTGCTTCCACCGGGGCCAAAATCGTTATTTACCTGGGCATAACGGGTAATTTTTTGAAAACGGAAGTTATTATCATAGGTTAATAGTATTTTACCACTTGTGCTTTTGGCTTTTTTTGTAGTAATAACAATGGCTCCCGAACTTGCCTGACTTCCGTATAAAGCCGTTGCTTCGGGACCTTTTAATACGGTTACCGATTCGATATCGTTTGGGTTGATATCAGCTATACGATTTGTGTTATCATTATTCCGGTTGTTGCCATCCGATGCCAGGCCGATGCCACTCCCGCTTTGTGAGTTTGAATTCAGGGTTTGGTTGTCTATGATAATTCCATCTACAATAAATAAAGGCTGGTTATTGCCCGATAAAGTATTAAAGCCTCTTAATACAATTGCTGTAGAAGCTCCTGCTGCGCCAGAAGTGGGGGTTACTGTTACCCCTGCCACACGACCCTGCAGTGCGTTTATAAAATTCTCCCGCTGTGTTTGCTGAATATCACTTCCTTTAACCGTTTGAACAGAATACCCTAATTCTCTCGGATTACGTTTTATATCCATGGCAGTTACTACCACTTCTTCCAATTTGCTGCCGCCAGCTTTCAAAGGCACTCTGATGCTATTGGCAGCACCAACAGTAACTCTTGCAGATGCATAGCCAATGTATGTAAAAACCAGGGGTTCACCCGTTGCAGCCTGAATGATAAATGAACCTGCGCTATTGGTAACCGTGTTTTTGTTGGTCTTGGCATTGGTGACAGTTACTCCCTCCAGCGGCTCACCGGTTTCAGCTATAACGGTTCCGGTTATAGATCGCTGTTGCGCAAGCAAGGTTAGTGAGTTTAGTTGCAGAACAACTATTGATAACAACAGGCAAAATTTTTTCATGTGCTTTTTGTATTATTAGAATAAATTTTTAAGAAGCAATACAAGTGACAATGCAAAAGATAAATTTGCTGCAATCGGGAGAAAGTATAAGCCAGAAGCTACAAGTAGCATTTTCGGATTAGTTTATCTAACCCTTAAAAACTTGCTACTGTTTAAAAATGTCGTGAAAATATAACAAAAATTCATCTTGTAAAGATTTGCACGAGAAACGAAAATAAGTAAATCAATCTGAAAGAGTCATAATCTTTTACAGCATTTTTTCTCCTAATTTCAACATCCATTCATTTCAAAATCTCTACAACTTACTATAGCATCGTCTTATTTATGTAATTAAAAGAGCAGGAAATTTTGGATTGGGCTTCAATTCAAATTATTTTTATTACTCACCAATAAGAGCTGGATTAGGTTTGATGCCACGCAAATCGAGTAGGAAGTAAGGGATTATTTCCCTTACTGTCCTCTCACACCACCGTACGTGCCGTTCGGCATACGGCGGTTTGTTAGAATAACTTTAGTTGGTGTTCTGTTTTCCAATAGTAGTGGTTGGCAAAACCAATGTAG
>JBBPZJ010000080.1:0-16291 GCA_038199395.1 Chitinophagales bacterium | reverse complement strand
GCTGGAGAGACAGATACACATGGGATACCTGCCCTACATGGGACCGCAACAGCGTGGAAGCCGGTGCCTATGCACGTTTGTATATTACGGCAAAAGCCAACAAAGTGGTGAGCCGCCGGTTTGTAGAGCCAACAGGTCACAGTATGAAACTGCACATGCCCAAACATAATTTACCGGCAGCAGAAATGGAGTGGCATATCCCCAAAGACTGGAATGCGTTCGAACGCAACAGAGCCCGGGCGTTCTGCATTCCTTATTCAGCATTGGTGGCGCTCGACAACTGGTACATGGCGCAAGACCTTATGCGCAAAGGCGAAACCAGCATGAGCACACCGTTCACTATTCCTAAAAAAGGCACCCAAATCGGTGTCGGTTTTTGGGGTGCCGGTCGTGGTTTTTTAACGCATCATCTTATCATTGATGACGGCGCTATATCTAATTATCAAATTCTTACTCCTTCAACTCTGAATGCTTCACCTCATACACCCTGGGGCACCCCAGGTCCTTATGAAGAAGCAGTGTTGAATACGCCCATTTTAGAGAATGTTGAACCCGATAACCCCGATAAAAAATTCAAGGGAATCGATATTTTAAGAGCCATTCGAAGCTTCGACCCCTGCATGCCATGTACTACGCATATACAAGTTGAAAACAGCGACTACATGGTTACACGGGAGGTAACAACATGCGCTTGCGGGTTGGAGTAGGAGTTTATTTCATTAATAATTAATAACGCATAATTAAAAAACGGGGCTGCGAGCAGAAGCAACATTTCTTAACTTCAATTCCGGTCTTTGGGTTTACTCCTAACGCTTTTGCAAAGCCAGCGCTTCGGAGAGGAGTAATTGCTTCAGCCCCGCAGCCCGGCTCAGGAATATAAAGTATATTTCATTAACTAAAATCTCTTTTCTTTTCTGAATTGTCCCTTGTTTATCATGGTGTCACTATTTTTGTGTCAACCTGTTTCAGGACGAGGCACTTGGTCATAAAAGAAGAGCCTGTCTATTTTGACAGGCTCTTCTTTCTATTAAATACTACCTTTAGTCTTAGTAAGACCACAGATCCTGCTCGTAATTAAATATCTTTTCTTTAATATTTTCTCCTTCTAACAACCTGAATAAAGGATCTTTTATAAACTCCTTTAGGCTCTTGTCGAATGGATTATCAAGTGTAGATTTAGTAATGTAGCTGCTAAAAAAACGACTTTCAAATAATTCTTCCCAACTCATTCTTCCTGCGTAGTTTTTACCATTGTAAACCTCATATTTAGCTAAAGTAGGCCTTAAATCAGGATAGTAAGCCCAGAACAAGATACGATCACCAATCGGTACACCAGTCGAAGTATATTGCGTCATAACAGGTGCAATTCCAAGTATTCTCACAAACATTCTTGAAGATTCTTTATCAAAGATCCACTCTTCTTTCAACTTAAAACGGTAAATCGAATCCGGATCGACCATTCGTTGCCGTGCCTCGTAACTTGTAACTTCTCCCTGCATATCAACAACAGGAACAGTATCCATACCTCCTGTAATACTCTTTGATACTTCTTCTTTCGTCATAGGTGTAGTAAACCTGTCATCTTCACCGCTAAAGACAGTTACATCGCCCGACTGTATAGCACCGAAAAGAATTGAGATAAACCTTTGATTACCGTTATCCTCATTAGCACCATAACGAAACGGAAGATTAATTTTTTCCCTTGTGTCAATTTCTCTCCAAACCCTTTGTTTATAAACTGCATCGTCTTCGCGGATGTGCTCGTATGGCAGTGGGGTTCTCTCTTTTACTAATTGGCGATCAATAGAATTGTCTGTTCGCAGAGAAGGTGCAACAGAATCCCCTATTCCGCTACCGCTGCTTTTTATAACTTTTATTGGCAAATTCTGGTTTATTGACTGAGCGCCGCCGGTACTATTAGCCTGGCTATTACTACTGCCATATCCACTGGTATTACCATAACCGCTACTTTGTCGGGCAGGCGTATTTGTTTTCTTTTTAGTAGTATCTCGTCCAGCAGTTGTATTTCCATAACCAGTGTTTGCCCCATAACCAGTCCTGCTTTTCGCATTTCTTGTAGCCCGTTGAGCGTTGAGCGTAGCAGTAACCGTAAAAGTAAATACAACCAACAAAACTGTTTTAAATCTTCTCGTTTTCATAACTACTAATTTATTCTATTAACGTAAGTTAAAAGGTATAGCCGGCAAAACACGTGTGTCACCACCTGGACCTCTTGCTCTTATCTCATCAATAATTACAGTCGACCCAGGACGACATTTCTCTATTATTCTTTTTGAACCCTCATTAAAATAAGCTCCACCATTCTGCGAAATTCCGGGATTTTCAAGAAATCCAGCACCAGTTGCGTAAACAACATAGGAAATAATATCAAATTTAACCCCTTCAAATACAAAGTCTCTTAAATCAGCCCTAACACCTTGCTGCGCTTTGAATGCGTTAGTTGCAATTTGTCCCCCTGAACTTTGTCCTATCATAGCAATCGGATCCGGCACTCTTTTAACTCTGAATTCAAAAGGTGTTGTTTTTCCTTCAACAGTTACATTAATAGTAGTTGTACCCGGCGTACTAACTTTAGCTATATACTTACCTGCACCAACTTTACTTAAGCTACCATTAGTCATACTTGCAGATGTTTTCTCATCGCCAGCAGAGCCACCAGTAATTGTTAATGGATTCTCAAGACCAATATAAAGAACTTTTACTTTATCGGCACTAACGCTTGCTCCTGTAGGAGAACCTACTGTATATTCTACTTTTTTAGGAATACTGGCAGTGGTTCCATCAGGTTTTACATAAGTTATATTAACTGTTTTAGAGTAAGTACCGGGGCCGCCAACTTTAGTTTTATATTCAGCAATACCTTCAGCATTTAAGCCTACTCCCGATCCATCAACTGTTACTGAAGGCTTTGCCGCTTTACTAAAAGCACCTACGCCTGCTGTAATCACCAGTTCCTGGCCTGGCATAAGGTATTGTGAGTTAGTTCCTGCAAAAGCCTGGAACTGGTCGTAAACTACTTGCACCTCTCCAACTTTTCTGTGAGCAAAATCAACCACCAGAGACTCGCTATTTCTTACATCGTTCTCAAACTTGCTGAGCATTGTAATGGCAGCAATGGTTGGCGTCATGTGAAAATAAGCATATGCCCAATCTTTTTTACCTGCCTGATTGTTCGTTTCAGGGGTATTAAGGTCGATGGGTAGCGTATTTTTAAATTCGGCGTTTATTGACGGATCAATTCCAAGTAATCTGCTTTTATAATCTGTTAGCTTCTGATTTAATTCTTTTCCTTTTGGCCCTTCAACTATTAACCTAGTAGCAGCATCAAGATTATCTTCTTTGTAAGCTCCTCCAGGTGTTGTTTGCCCCGCCTCTTTCATTAATTCAACTTTCAAATTTTCGAGGTAAGAAAACATGCCGTCAGCAAGGCCTTTTGCCTGATCTGCTTTTGGTTTCCAAATACCAGCAAGTTGTGCAGTTTTTGGATCCTTAAGCTTAGCTTCAAAAGATTCGAAAATACCCTGATTTTTAGTTTCGATAATGCCATTAGCATTCATTAAACTATTATTTACTGTTTTAAACGCATTTAGAATTTCAGAAGATACATTTAATGCTAACAATGCAGTCAGCACCAAATACATCAGGTTGATCATTTTCTGCCGCGGCTCTTTAGGTAAAGACATGCCTGATTGATATTAGTTTTTTAGAATTCGGAATAATTTTATAGAATTTGTACTGCAATTATCTTCCCTGCATTGCGGTTAACATGTTACCGTATACTGAATTTAATCTGCCTAAATTATTGGCCAACGCTCCTATTTCCCTTTGTGCTTTTTTAGCATCTTCTACACTGCCTTCCATAGCAGCCGAAGTCTGCGCTAATTTTCCGTAAAAATTATTTAAAGCTTTCAAATGGTTGTTACTTTCCTGTAATTCTAATTCATATATCGTATTTAAGGAGGAAAGGTTTTTTGTTAGCACCTGAACCTGGCTGTGAAACTGTTTTGTGCTTTCGCTTGCTGAATTAAAAGAAGCTAATGAATTTGCTGTGTTTTTATAGGCATCAGTAACTGTATCAAGGGCAGCAGAAGCAGCTTTAGTTTTTTCAGTATAGTCTCCTGTAGATTTAACGATATCTCCAATCTCAGACATGTTACTTACAGTGGTACCAAGTTTTTGAAACCCGGCGCTTAATTTTGAGAGATTTGATGGAGTTATATCAGCGTCAGCCATCATTTTCTCCATGGTTTGTAATGCCGGATTACCTTTAGGTTGAGCGGCCGACTTCGCATGGTCATCTCCATGTCCGTCTGATACTGCTGGGTAAATTATATAAAGAATACCATAAACCAGAAACACAAGAGCCTCTGTACCTAATCCTATTTTTAGCCAAAGATCAGCGGATGGAGTATGAAGAATTTTTTGAAGAGCGCCCCATATAACACCTGCCGCAGCGACAGATACGAAAATATCAACTACTTTACTAACTTTTGATGGAATTGCAACTGCCATTTTATTTTTATTTTACAGAATAATAAACGGATAGTATGTAGGAATATTTTAATTCCTACATACTTAATTTTAATTTAATAAATTTTTAGAGAATTGTCTTTATAAGCTTAATATCTTAATAAATTATCTTCTTTTCCCTGAAGAAGCCGGAAGGTCAATAACACAACGGAAACCAATATAGGATTTCGCAGTATCCTGGTATTCGTAAGAGCGGGTGCCGGTCTGTAAGAAATAGCCTACATCTTTCCAGCTTCCACCGCGTACAACTTTACGTTTCATCCTTGGGGGATCAGTATCTTTTGCATCCCAACGAATATCCGGGTTCATATCATGCTGAAAGTTGTAGCTACCCTCGTAATATAAAGAGGTCGTCCACTCCGCTACGTTACCAGACATATTGTAAAGGCCGTAATCATTTGGCCAGTAAGCATCTGCTCTTACTGTATAAAAGCCTCCATCTTCTGCGTAGTTTCCACGACCAGGTTTAAAGTTTGCAAGTAAACAGCCTTTTTTGTTTCTTAAATAAGGTCCGCCCCAAGGGTAAGGCGACTGTGTTCGTCCACCTCTTGCAGCGTACTCCCACTCTGCCTCAGTTGGCAAACGAAAGTCGCTCTCGACAGCCATCTTATGGCTTTCAAGAAAGCTGTTCATATAGTTGGTTCTCCACCTGCTAAATGCTACTGCTTGTTTCCAGGTTACCCCAACAACGGGGTAGTTCCCAAAAGAAGGATGAGCAAAATAGCGCTTTGCCATAGGCTCATTGTAAGAATATGAAAAGTCTCTCATCCAAACTAAGGTATCAGGATAAACTTTCTCATCATATTTAACAACAAAGGAATTTCTGGGTTTCCCTCTATTTTCCAGTTTTGCCGCCTCTTTCATATTGAAAGACTCTACTCGAAATAGTAGTTTTTCAGGATCTATTTCATTTCTTCCATAAAGTCTATTATCAGGAGTTAAAGTAAGTTTGGAAATTTTTTCCAAAACTGATTTATCATTATACTTTATAGTGGGTACTTTTTTCCAATCAACGGCAAAGCTTCCATCGACTTCTTTTCCATATCCTAATTCTTTTGCGGCAAGAGAATCTCTTACCCACCATACAAACTGGCGATATTCATTATTAGTAATTTCGGTAGCATCCATCCAAAAACCAGAAATAGAAACTTGCTTGTTTCTTGCAGTAAAGTTGAAGTTAACATCTTCGTCACTCGGCCCCATATGAAAGGTTCCAGGGGGAACATATACCATGCCTATAGGTTTACCCATACTCTTGATGTTGCCATAGGATGCTCCCATTAGTTGACCATTGTTCACCATTCCCTTGGACTTTCCTTTATTGCCACAACCACATGCCCCCATAACCAGGGCTGCAAGAGCTGCGAAAGCAAACAGATGACTTCTCATTTAGTATTAACGATTAAGAGGTATAAAGCAAATGTAACAAAATAATTTACTCAAATTTTTCGTAGTACACCTATTAAAAATCTTTAACAAGACCTACGATGTTCTAAAACGAGCCCTATAAAACTTTATTGTATATCGACCTTTTATAAATTATTATTGTATACAAAAAGATAATCTAGGCCAGTAATTTTTGAGTAGCGAGTAGAAGTTTATCTGATAGAAAAAGATTGGTAATTGGAAACAAATGAAGCACAATTTAATTTACGAATCTTATAAAACAATGCTTTTAACAAAGTTTTTATTTACTTGATAGTTTTAATTGTTTTTTAAAAAGTATTGTAAAAATTTAAGTATCTAATAAACTAATTGTTAACACATTAAAAAAATGCAGAATGGCCTTACAACGTATTTGTTAAGAAAATATTACAGTACTTCCATACTATTTTGTTTCATACAACAACGGAACTTTTAGAAGTTGTTTTCCAATTGGATTACAAAAATTAAACTGCATCCCAATTTTGATACTTTACGTAAAACTTCCTAGGCTAGAAGATTCTGAAAGAATGTCCTTTTTGCCACAAGGCGGGGTACCATAGAAAGATGGGCAATCGTTAATGAAATTGCTTTATTTAACTAGAGGAAGTGTTTCTGCCCTAAAAAGTCAAAAAGAAAGAATGTCAAGGGAGGAAGGGCTCATTCAGTTGCAAACACATAATCCAAAATTTTAATATAATTTTAATAATCAGAAACATGAGATGCCACAAATGAGGTGGTAAACCGCCGTTAAAATTATGGGTCAATTCATCATTTTTTTCTAGCTGCTGCGGACAAAAACTGTTCTAAGGCTGCAACCATGCTAGGTGACTGAGGAGCTGGTGCTTTGATTTCTAAACTTAAACCCGCCTCTTCAACTGCTTTAGAGGTGTTGTTTCCGAAGGCACCAATCATAGTATTTCTTTGGGAAAATTCTGGAATATTGTCGAAAAGACTTTTAACCCCACTGGGTGTAAAAAAACAAATGATATGGTACTCAGATTCCATTACCTGTACTATCTCATTACTCACCGTTCGATACATAAAAGCAAGGGCAAATTCGCATTTATTATTCTTCAACCAGTTAACTATTTCATTATCCTGTTGATTTTCACTGCATACGTATAGAAATTTCTCGTTTTCTTTATGCTTGTTAATTACATCAAACATGCTTTTGTTAGTTCCATCTGCGCCATAAAAAACTTTGCGTTTTCTGTACAAGATAAATTTTTGTAGGTACAAAGCGACCGCTTCAGTAATGCAAAAATATTTAGTATCCTGGCTAATGCTGATTTTCATTTCTTCACAAATTCTGAAAAAATGATCTATAGCATTGCGACTGGTGAATATAACAGCAGAATAATAAGAAATATCGATTTTTTGTTTGCGAAAATCTTTGGCCGGAATACCTTCTAACTTAATGAAAGGATGAAAAACAAGATCAATATTGTATTTCCTCGCGAGCTCAAAATAAGGCGACCTGTCATTCTCAGGTTTTGGTTGAGTGATCAGGACTTTTTTCATAGTGTTGCCAGCGTCGGCGGATGTTGCCCCGTTTTTAAACATGCTTTATCTGCGATATTTGTACAAAATTAAAGACTCTTGTTCAAATAAAGCATTAAGGTCTTGTAAATGAGTAAAAGGGGAGTTATCTCAAACGCAAGAATATAGAAGAGGAAGTGTAGCGGGCTAACTTTAACCTCTCGTGTTACGGGGCCATAAGAAACAAAGTACCGATATAAAAATAGCAGTAGGACAATTAGTAGAGAAACTGTAATTGAGACGTTTTTTATATCGTAATGGGCAAAAGCTACTATAAGGATAAAGGGAATAAGCACAATGCCCATAATTTTGTTAACGAGGTAAATGGCAAAAATATAAGCGTTTATAGCTTCTTTTACATTGAATACCCAACCCGCAAAACTGAGAAAAATATATTTACCGGTATATAAAATTATAAGAGCTGAAGAACTGTACAACAATAAAACCCAAAAGCTCTCCTGAATAAGTTGATAATAATTTAGTAAGAAGGAAATATAAACTGCGACAGAAACTACAAAAAAAAGATTAAGCAAAAGTGACGGAAAATTGCCTTGCTGCAGTTGTTCACGTGTTTGCTTTTGTCGAAAAGAAGGCTGAAAAAAAACTTGAAAAAGGTTTTTAAAATATTTGCTAAAACCCAGTTTGATAAAAGCGATGAATAGCAATAAACCTGAGAGCAAGTAAAACGCCTCATCTTTTGAGGTCTTTTTCCGTTCGTTGACTACAAGGAAAATCGGCTTCGCTTTTGATTTAAAAAAAGGATTATCTAACAGTTTAAGATAAAAAGAATCGATAGGTTTTTTGATAATGACAGCTATAGCTGCAACTTTTACTGTATCTGCAAGGCCAACCTTTAAACTTGTATCTAACGTTGAAAAAGCAACGGAGTCTTTTTTTAGGGAGCTAACCTCAGGACTTGTCGTACTAATTTGCCTTCTCCTTCTTGTTGTGTCCGCTACTACTCTTTTTTTTGCCGGCTTTACCGGTTCTGGTTGGCTTATACCAAATACCGTATCCGGTAACTGCGTTTTGTCAGTATCAGTTTGGGCAAAAGAACTGTAACCTAATAAGCCGAAAAGTAATATTAAAAGAGTTTTTCCCAATCGTCGGTGTTAATGGGCAAAAATATCTTAGTCGGCTCACAGCGAAAAATATTAGTTGGGCCGAAAAACCATATGTGTTACGACGGTAGCTTAAACTGTTACTATAAGCTCAAACATGCGGTCTCAGGCATAAGCTTTCACTCTGATACTTTTCTTAAAAAATACTTACAAATCCAAAATGAATTTTAGATTCTTTCATATTAAAGTTGAGGTCATTTCGTTTTCCAATCGCATAGCTGATATTAAAAATACCCCCTTTGGTTTCAAATGAAATGCCTCCGCCAGCACCTAAGTAGCTGTTTGACTTTTTAAGTATACTGTTAGTACTAAAACCAAAGTCAGAAAAAACAAAGAAGTTAGAATTTAGCCCAATAAGATAACGATATTCTAATGTACCAACGGCATAGCGATTTGTATAAATGCTTTCCTCATCAAATCCTCTCAAGAGCCGGTAGCCGCCAATTTGAAACATCTCATTTCTAAAATAAGTGGGACTTTCATACCATCCGGCATTAATGCCTGTTTTTAATACTGTTTGCTTTCCTGTTTTTAAGTAAAACGCCCCTTTCACATTCATTCTCAACTGATATGTTTTCAATCTTATTGAATCGTAAAGACTGCTATAATTGAAGGACGTGTCTTTTATTTGAGTAATCGAATTGTTTTTTCTAATTGTTTTATTACCGCTGGAAATGAAAAAACTAAAGTCATTTCCTCTTCGTGGATTAAACTTATAATCAGTATTTGAAACATCGTAATTAACACCGAGATTTAAGGAGCTCACGTCAGCAATATCGGGCAGACTTTTGCGTGCCTTAATGCTTAAAGTATCAATTTGAAGCAAATTTGTTTGTTGAGTTTGTAATACAATTTTTACAGTTCTTCTCGGCGATAACATGTATAAAAGACCAAGTTGTGCATTTATGTTTAAAAAGCTAGAATCTCTTTTATTTAAGTCAAAAAGAAAATCGGCTCCAAAAGGCGAATTGAACATATAGGGTTGTGTGAATTGCAGATGGAGTTTTGGCGATTTCGGTTGAATTTGCTGCCACAGCAAAGCAAAGTTTTCACCACCTCCAAATGCGTTTTGCAATTGCAGGTTTGCATCCACAGTTAAAAGTAGCTTTCCTCCTAATTGTTGGTTTGATGGAAGAAAACCGGCCAGCACGTTTATCTGGTTACTTTTTTTCTGTTGAAGATAGAGGTTAACAAGGCCGCCAGTGTTGAGCATGATCAGATCCCAGGGTTGTGACTGTTCGAGATAAGGCAATTCTAACAAACGCTGATCTATCTTTTCGAGCTTCGCTTTACTATAAGCTGATCCTCTCTGAATGTCAAGATAACGTTGAATAAAGCTTCGTGATATTTTTGCCGCACCATACATTCTTACACTATCAATACGATAAGGAAAGCCTTTGTCGACATGTAAAACTGCATCTATTGCGTCGTCAGTAATAGACACGCTGTCAAGAAAAACTTTTGCAAAAGGATAGCCGTGATCTTCAAAGTAATTTAAAAGATCATCACTTATTTTTTTATAATCTGAAAATTGTATGCTTTTATTTTTCGGAGTCTCCTCCTGCCAACCTATTTGCTGCAAAAAAAATTTGCTTTGATCATTTGTATGAAGGTTTAGGGACCTGTAACGACGACCCACAAAAAGACTAATAACGGTTTGAGTATCACTAATAGCTATACTATCAACAGACGACGATATATACCCTTTTGCCTGCAAATACTCCGGAAGTTTGATAACGTATTGATTGCATTCCTGCTCGCTGGAAAATGCTGTTTTTAAATCAAGGTCTGTTTTAAGAAAACCGCTGTCACGATCGAGCGGATGAATAATGAGCGTATATTTATTTTGTGCGATGACGATGCTAAAAAAGGCATTCCATATTAACAACCATATCACTCCTAACACTCTATATCTGGTTAACTTTGCCATCTTTAATTAAACAATTTTACAAAAGTTCTCGCTTAGATGGCAGGTATTTATATTCATATTCCTTTTTGCAAAAAAGCCTGTCATTATTGTAATTTTCATTTTTCTACCTCTAACCGTCTGCAACACGACTTTGTAACGGCACTTTTACGGGAAATCGAGCTTAGAAAAACCTACATTACCGAACCTGTTTCAACCGTTTATTTTGGCGGTGGTACTCCGTCTATTTTGCCTTCTGTTGACATAAAAAATATTCTGGCTAAAGTTTTTAAAGTTTTTAATGTTAGTAAGGGAATTGAAATCACACTGGAGGCAAACCCGGATGATATAACAAATGAAAAATTACAAGAATGGAAAGAATGCGGCATTAATCGTTTGAGCATCGGTATTCAATCTTTTTTCCAGGTGGACCTTGCATGGATGAACCGTGCCCATGATGCCGACCAGGCAATTCATTGTATTAAACTTGTTCATAACGCTGGTTTTTATAATCTGACTGTTGACTTAATTTACGGAACACCCACTCTTTCCGACGAAAACTGGAAGAAAAATGTTGATACAGCGATAGCTCTGAACATTCCACATTTATCTTGTTACGCGTTAACCGTTGAGCCCAAAACCGCTCTGGAAAAATTGATACAGCAAAAAAAACTTACTGATGTAGATAATGAAAAACAGGCGAGACATTTTGAATTATTAATGAAGTGGATGAAAGAGGCAGAATACGAACATTATGAGATTTCTAATTTTGCTAAACCAGCTTTCAAAAGCAAGCACAATAGCAGCTACTGGCAAGGGAAACCCTATCTTGGTCTTGGTCCCTCTGCACACTCTTTTAACGGATATAGCCGTCAATGGAACATTGCTAATAATGCCTTATATATTCAAAGTATTGCGAAAGGTATAGTGCCTGCAGAAGAAGAAATATTAAGCGAACAGCAGCAGCTAAACGAATACATTATGACGAGCCTTCGAACAATGGAAGGGCTTTCTTTGAATAAGGTTTTGGAAGATTTTGGAGAGGATAAGTTTAAAACAGTTTTGAGAACGGCCCATTCTCATCTCCAACACAATCATCTTACTTTAGAAAACAATCATTTAATCACTACAACAGAAGGAAAATTATTAGCAGATGGCATTGCAGCAGATTTGTTTATTTTATAGTTTGTACAGCAAAACCAAATCCTTTAATTTACGATAAAATGGTTTCAATATTTCTAAAACCTTCGTCTGCCAGCCTGTTCTCCCACAATATTTCGTAAATAGTTTTAGCAATTGGCATATTTGCACCGACCTGCTGGTTAGTTTTAAAAATGCACTTACTGGCGTTATAACCTTCAGCGACCATGTTTAACTCTAATTGAGCCGACTTTACCGAATATCCTTTTCCCAACATGTTTCCGAAAGTACGGTTGCGACTGTAAAGACTATAACAAGTAACCAGGAGATCTCCAAGGTAAACCGATGAAGCATAATTTACCTCATTGCAAACTTTGTCTCCAACCACTTTTTTAAGAAAAGAAACCATCTCATCTGCGGCATTTGCTATATACACACTTAAAAAATTATCACCATACTCCAGGCCATGTGCGATACCTGCACCAAGAGCATATATATTTTTTAAGACCGCAGCATATTGCACTCCTATTACATCGCGATTTACTACGACATTTAGATAGTCGGTTCGAAAGTAAGCACTGAGCGTTGCAGCCTGTTCTTCATCTGTTCCTGAAAAAGTCAGGTAAGAAAGCTTTTCTGATGCGACCTCTTCTGCGTGACATGGGCCAAGCACCGTAAAATAATCGCTGATTTCAACATTGAACTCTTCCAGCATATAATCATTCAGCAACTGATTGCACGATGGAAGAATTCCTTTTATCGCTGACATGACCTTTTTGCCTGCAAAACTGTCTCGTGGCAATGCCTGAAGTGCTTGCTCCACAAAAGCTGATGGAACTGCAATAATTACCACGTCGGACACCTGGATGACTTCGGCAATATTATTTTTCAAGTTAAGCAAAGAGGTATTGAAATAGGCAGAACTTAGATAATGAGGATTGTGGTGTCTTTGCTGAAGATGATGAATAGTGCCGGTATTACGGATCCACCAATAAATAGCATTGTTAGAGTCGGTAAGTATTTTTGCCAGCGCTGTTGCCCAGCTTCCACTTCCTATTATTCCAAATTGCATTTATGAGCTTTAAAAATTGACAAACATACTAGACCTGTTGACTGAAGCATTTGAGAAAGCTAAACAGAACTACATCATTTTTTATTTTCGCCTTCGAAAAGTTCATCCTTTGACACAACCTTTACCTTGTCGCCTTCCTTTAGCGATTTGCTAACTACATTATATGGACCTGTTACGACCTCTTCGCCCCCTTGCAAGCCGCCTAATATCTCTATATAATTTATATCCTGAATGTCTGTTCTTACTTTTACTTTTTTTACATGTATCTTATCCGGCTGAAGTACGAAGACAACTTCTTCGAGATCATCTTGGTTTCCCGAAAAATTATTTGCGTTATTATTTTCTTTCTCACCATTGTCCTTATTGATATTTTGTTTATCGCCATTTTTGTCTCTTGTGGTAACCGCATTAATAGCAACAGCCAGAACATTTGTATGAGTTTTAGTTTGAATCTCGGCACTTGCATTCATGCCTGGTCGAAATGGCGATCTTCCGGTTTTGTTGCCAACCATCAGATCCTGGTAGCCGAAGGGAAGCAACCTGATGTGGACTTCATAATTGGTCACATCCGTGCTGGAGGATGACAACGAAGACTGAGCAGCAGTAGTGTTGCTACTCGCAATTTTGGTTACAATTCCCCGAAATTTCCTGTTGCCGTATGCATCGACCTCAACTAAAGCACTATCCTGTAGGTGTACTTTGGGAATGTCATTTTCACCCACATTTACTCTTACTTCCATCACGCTCATATCGGCTACACGAAGCATTTCGGTTCCTGCCATCTGAGCCGTACCTACAACCCTTTCACCTTTTTTAACCGCCAGTAAACTAACTACCCCATCCATAGGCGCAATAAGTGTAGCCCTGCCTACATCTTTATTGGCCCTCATAAGTTGCGCTTGCGCACTTTGCACGGAGGCTTTGGTTCCCCTGATCCCCTGCAATGCAGCCTTATAATTAGCCGTGGCAGTTTTTATTGCCTGGTCAGCTTGCTCGAACTCTGCCCGAGAAATAACTTTATCGTCAAGCAGTTGCTTTTGCCTTTTATAGGTCACTTCTGCCTGGTCTAAAGTCGCTTTTAACGCACCTAGCTGAGCTTCAGAATTAGAAACCTGCGCTTGCGACTGGGTTACAAACGCTGCCGCCTGATCTCTTTGACTGCTATAAATATCAGCGTAAATACGAGCCAGTATTTGACCTTTTCGCACACTGTCGCCTTCTGCTACATTTAATTGCACAATCTCACCACTTATATCAGGGCTGACTTTAACTTCAATTTCAGGGTAAACCTTGCCACTTGCGTTTACTGTTTCAATTATGGTTCGCCGGCTCACTTTCTCAGTAGTTACTTTTATTCCAGGCTCTTTTCCAATAATGCCTTTCTTTTTTAGTATTACCATTATCAAAATAAGCAGAACCAGTCCACCGATAATGAATATCAGTTTTTTACTCATACCTCACAATTTGTGTTTTTGTTTTGGGATGTAAAAAAAGTCCCGATTATAATTTTATTCCTTGTCCTTTATAAAACTCCAGCACTTTCATTTTAAAAACAAAATCATAATGGCTACTCACTTCATCAATTTGAGCAAGATAAAGATTATTCTGAGTGATTATGAAATCGAGTGTACCGAGCAGACCTATGTCATACCTTTTTTTCGAAATATCAAATGCTTTTTGGGAATATTCAACAGTGCGACGGGAAGCATTATACTTTTGTAAAGAAGAAAAAGCATCCTGGTAAGCATTATAAATGTTGGCTTTCAGATTCACATTCTCCTGCTCATTCTGCAATTGCAACTGTACTATATTTACTTTAGATCTTTCCCACTGAGTTCGCGATGTATAAGCATTAAAAATAGAAAAATTTAAGCTTAGGCCAATGTTCTGGCCAAAATTGTTGTTCAACTGACTTCCGATTGGAATGCCGCTATAACCCATTATTCCAAATGAAGGGCCATACACCGGAAACTTGTTACCATTTACATCAACATATGAAGTTGTTTTTTGGTCAGGCAGTGGTCCTATAATAGGTTTGTGTACATTAATAGCACTTGTTGTCATACCACCAAAAGCAGATAGCCCGGGATACATATACGATCTTGCGGCCACAGCCTGTTTTTGAGCCCCGGCTATTCTCAATTTATATGCTTGTTGAATCGGCTGATTGTTTACAGCTATGTCAAATACTGCTTGTGGTTGAAGATCACTGATATTTTCTAAAGGAATTGCATCTAATGATGGCGCAGCAATATCAAAAGGCAATGCAAAATCATAGTTCATGTAAGCCTTTAGATTAATAAGGGACTGTTCTATTAATGCTTGCGCCTGCAATAAGGCCGAACTGTCTTTGGCACGTTGCGCTTCCAGTTGAATTGCATTGAGCTCAGGAACACTTCCCGCAGTTACCAGCTTTTTTGTATTTTCTAATTGAGCTTTTGATTGATTCATTTGAACCTCACTAATTCTTGCCTGCTCACGTCTTAACATTACCTGCAAAAATGCATTTGCAACGGCAAGGGAAACATCGTTTCTCGCTTTGTCTATGCCAACCTCGTCTGCTTTTTTATAAAAATTATTTGCAGCAATCGAATTCTTTCTCGCGCTCCAGTTAAAAATATTATAGCTTGCCTGCACATTCATGCTTCCTGATATATAACTGGAACTCTCTAATATATTGGTTGTAGGATTTGTTGTGAGACCATGTTGATAAGCGCTGTTTATGTTTCCTGCAAGGTTAGGCAACCGCGTCATTTCGCTTTGCTTTGCCGTAATGGTAGAAAGCCTTGACTGTACGTCTGCTAATTTTACAGAAACATTGTTTTTCAAAGCATAGCTAATGCACTCTTGTAGAGTGAATTTTTCCTGGCTATAGCAATTAAATGTGTGTAAACAAATTAAAGAAAGAATAATTCCATACCTCATGCAACAAAAATAATGTAATTAATTACTGAAAATAGTTTTGAGCTTTCTGTGCCTAAACCTTTTAAAAAAGTGCAAAAAAGTTACTGGTTGTAGAGTTATTAGCCCCATTTCTCTTTTTTAGTTTTCGATAAATATCCTTCTTTTCTTCAACTCTTGTTTGGGCATTACTTCATAGCTAATTCCGTATTTTACTTTTACATTTTATTAAAATGGTTTTTTAAGACTTTTTTAAAGAAGAATAGGTGGTTGAACCTTAATACTGAGCCGTAAGCTGCAATTAGAATTTAATGCTTTTTCTATTCCAATACGTTACAAAAAAATTACTCGAGATTTTCAATGATGCCTGCTATACCCTGTCCTCCGCCGACACATGCGGTTACCATTCCGTATTTTTTATTTAGCCTTTTCATATCATTCAATATTTGTACTGTTAGTTTACTTCCGGTACATCCTAAAGGATGGCCTAAAGCAATAGCGCCGCCATTAATATTCACCAGCTCCGTATTCAAATTTAATTCTCTTATAACAGCCAATGCCTGCGCTGCAAATGCTTCATTCAGTTCTATCAGTTCTATTTGGTTTTGAGCTAAACCCGCCGATTTTAAAACTTTT
>JBBPZJ010000079.1:0-2702 GCA_038199395.1 Chitinophagales bacterium | reverse complement strand
TCTTTAAGCTGATTGTATTCTGCAAGTGGTATGGTAATAGTTGCTTCGATTCTTAAAAAGAATCAATTAATTCCATATGATGACTTTATATTTATCAACATCAAGTGGAAAACCGACAAATCAAAGAACCTGAGTAGTTACTAAAATTCTAATGGGAAAAAAGATTCTCTGCATTTTCAGCATTCAATATAACGACCCTTTCATTTGGCGAGACAGAGACCAGGATGACGCATTATATTTGCACAGAATTGTTGTAAATTTAGAATTCAAAGGACAAAAGCAGTTTGAGAAAGTTTTGAAGTGGGCTAAGCAATTTGCCCGGCAAAATGGTTTAAAATTTGTGCGAATGGATACGTGGGCAGACAATAAAAAAATTATTCACTATTACAGGTCCTTTGGGTTTGAGTTTATCGAAAACTACAAAACACCAAACGCCCCTGAGTTGCCCAGTCAAAACCGAAATTTGAATGTGGCTTTATTGGAAATGAAAGTGAACGACAAATAAGAAAAATTCACCCCGTAAGTTTTGACTATCATAGCAGCGTTTGCAATGTCTAATCAGTTGCGGGGGATAGTGTTATTTTGAAAACTGCTTGCAAATGAAAAAAGCAAAAGAATACAGTTTTAAAGGAGCAATATATAAAACAGGGATTAATTTTTGTGTCGACGTTCCAGACAGCATAACTTCCAAACTTGTAGCCGTAAAGGGCTTTATAAAAATCAAAGGAACGGTTAATAGGTTCCCATTTAAAAAATCTCTTGTTCCTATAAAAAACGGATTGTATAGGCTCTTCATAAATATCCCGACACTTAAAGGGGGACAAACAAAAGTTGGCGAAACGGCAAATTTCGTAATAGAGCAAAATGTTGAAAATGACAAGAAAGAATACCGAATGCCAGATTTACTAAAAAGCCAGCTAGAACAGCGGAACGTGTTAATAAACTTTAATGATCTTTCGAATGCAAGGAAAAATGACATTCTAAAATATTTAAGCTACGTCAAAACAGAGGAAACAATGCGCAGAAATATTCAAAAAATAATTACCCAACTGGAACAAAACCAAAAAAGTGTAAGAATTCCATAAGCAAAGTAAGGAGAGAATGAAACTACCTTTAGAAAAAAAATGCCATCCTCAACTTTCTACCTCCCCAATTTGAAATGAACGTTATTACGTTGCTGGCGATGGGTCATTTCAAGCACTACAGATGGTTCAATTGATTGTGAAAAGGTTGTAAATTTTGCTTAGAAGCTGTCTAAATTTTATTTTGTGGTTACCCAGCAGAGATAATTCTATTGATCATTGTTGCGAATTCTAAGTTCGGGAAGTAACCAAATTTCAGGCTGCTTTTTGAACTTTTTTCACATAAAGTTCTCCTTTATCCACAACAGCAAACATTCTTAATACAAGTTTAAATTTAACTTCATTCATTATGGCCATATGGTGTTTACCCATTGCCGCTCGTCGTTCATAATATTCCTTCATCTCCGGATCATGCTGCACGGAAGCTCTTGCTCCCATTGATAAATCTGCTTTTAGTGGCTTATTGGCCATGTGACTTACTCTGCCTTTGATGCTTGTGCCCGAAGAATGGTCATATGGTACTACTCCAATATAGGCACCATAAGTTCTTCCATCGGGGAAACATTCAAAATTTTGGGTATAAGCAATGGTCATCCACCCGTTTACTTCTCCAATGCCTGGTATGGAAGTAATGAGTTGAAAATTTCTGCTCATTAATTCATCTTTGCTAATAATCTTCCTTATTTCCTTTTCTGTCTTATCAATCATCTTAACTGCAAAATCAACAGCCTGCTTGTAATGTTTGATAATAGGATCACTGGCTTTAAAGTCCATCATAGCGGATAATTCTTTCATCCGGTGTTCATGTGCTTTCTTATCATCTATAAACCCACTGCGCTGTGTCAATAGCTGCTTAAGCCTTGTTATTGCTGCATCACAGACTTTATGCTCCTTAAGCTTCTCTCTCTTTTCATAGCCATACTCGGCTATTCGTCTTGAATCTATCTTGTCATTTTTACCTCTTTGCATACCCAAAGACTTTTTGATTTGCAAGCCGGGAACCTGGGTAAAGGTGATTTGTTTTGACTGGCAAAACTGAACCAGCCGAAACTCATAGCCACCCGTGTACTCCAGAACAAACCAGCAATCACTAAGAGCAATATTTAATGATTTTAACCACGCCAGCAGTTGTTTAAATCCTTCTGAACTGTTGGCTATCTTAATGTGATTTTTAGTTCCGTGTACGGCAACATCTAAAGTTAATTTTGATACATCTGCTCCAATAAAAATTTCTTTCTTTTGCATACTTCTTTTTGTTTAAAAAAAAGTTGCTGTTGTCTAAGACCTTTGACAGGCATAAAAGCCTATTATTCTAAATGGACCTGCAGCAACTGTAAAAGAAAGCGGAGACTATTACGCAACAAGGGCCTGCTAGCCCAGACGCTCCGAAGGTCACTCCGCTTTCCTTTTACAATTATCCACATTTTTAGCGTTATTAACACCCCCTGCACCGCCGTATAGTAATAGTAGTAATATTATATGTAAAAGATCTAATTCAGAACCAAAGGACGCTCCGTTTAACAGCAAAATCATTAGGCAGCTTTATCCATCATCATATTAATCTTTCAAATAATTCTAGACAGTTTCTTAAGTTAAAAAGAATAATTTTATTTGATATAT
>JBBPZJ010000078.1:0-13515 GCA_038199395.1 Chitinophagales bacterium | reverse complement strand
TAGTAACAATTAATTCTTTAGGTAAGATTGATTCAGGTCGGCAGTATTTATAAATTTCATCGGGAACAATCACAAACCAAACATCAACTTTTTCATCTTCATTTTTATTTGCTGTAATTATTTTATTGATGAACAATGTGACTAAGTCATAGGTTCTTTTAAATGTGCTGTCATTATATAGCAATTTGCCAATCTCTTGATTGCTCACTTCTTTAAACACAATTCTCTCTGCTTCCCATTTACAACCGAATACAGCTTCAAAGCCTGGGAACATGGGTCTTGTAATACTGTTTGTATTATAAATTGGTTTTTGAATATGGTTCAAATAATTCTTAAAAATCTCTAAACCATCTTGTGTAGCAACAACACCACTTTTAATTCCATAGAGATCATTTAAAGGACCAAACAATGTAAGCCCATCTCTCGCATCAGTACATTTTTGTCCATGTGCAAATAAAATATTTGGTTCGTCTATGTAAATCAGCTCTTTCATTCGGTTTCAGTTGTTTCTGCATATTCTTCATCAAGATTGTCTAACCCGCTTAATTCAGCTAATTCTACTTCCTCGTCTAATGTGTTTTTATCGGGAATGTTGTAGCTAACTTTTCCAATAAATTTGATTGGTTCGTTGGATACATTAATTCTTTCTTCACTTCCTACTTCTAAGTAAAAAGAGGTTTCATCATCTGATAGATATTTAATGAATGCTAATAATTTACTCCTCCATGCATCATTCCACCAATTTTTACCTTGCCTTCTCCGTGCTGAATGCTGTATGCTTGGTGTTTCTATTAGTGTTTTTCCATCTTGTGTGAAATAAATGTGGGATGAAAATCATTAAAACGGGAAAAGGATATAATTTTCCTGCACCTGAAATTCCAAAATGCCAACTTTTATCTTTTAATTTTCCGACTAATTGAACTTTATTAAACTTATCTTTTTCAAGTTTTCCTTTTTCAAACCAATAACCAATCTTGTTGGACATTTGATATTCCCGAACACCTTTATCTTTCATTCGCAATACAAATGCCTTATTGATAAGTTGAACAATTAGTCTTTGGCATTCCGTATTGCTAATAAACCCCGGATCATATTTTCCAGAAAAAATTTCTGATGTAAGAACTCTAACAGTATTACTGCTCTCGTAGGTTTCTGTTTTGGGTAATTGTTGAATAAAATCATATTCCCATGCAAAAGTGCATAAATGATTTTTATAACGAATAGCTGGAAATGTAAGTTCTCTTACATCAAAGTCCTTTGGTAATCTCCAATCATAATCGTGAAATCTTAACTCATTGGGAAATGAGAGAATAGAAAACCAATTGGAATCATAAATTTCTTCTTTTTCAATTACGCTTTTATCATGCAGAAATATTTGTTGATATAACAGATTACTTTTTGTAGGGTCAGGACTGTTTTTAGGAACATTTTGTTTTCCCAGAGCTTCTAATAAATCTTTTAAGCCAATTGCCCATGATTTTTTAAAATCAATAGCTTTGAGCCTTACTATGTCAATATTGTATCGTCATAAGAAAGTGTTTCATCAATCGCCAAAGGGATGATAAAAGTTTCATCCTGTAGCTTTTTCTTTACCTTATCTGCAACTGCTAACTCTTTTAAAACACCTTCACGCTGATTAGAAATGTTAGAAGAAACAATAAGAAGCTTGCGAGTATGTTCTCTGATTTCCCTCTCAATCCTACTCCAAAAATCAGCACCTTTATCTAAGAACAACACATCACACCAGACTTCATAACCTAGACCAATAAGTTTTAGTGACAACCATTTTGTAAAATCGTTGTCATTAGGTGCAGCATGACTTATGAATATTTTGTTTCTCACTAAAAATGATAGTTAGATATAACTTTCCAAGAATTTTATACTGTCTTTCTTATCCTTGAAGCTTGCTTCAATTCTGTCGCCCGTATTGTATTTGATAATGATTTCGTATTTGGAAAGGGTTAGCTTTGGCTTGTCCTCGGAATATTTTTTGAGAAAATCAATTGCCTCAGATATTGTATTAATTACAGATTCTTGTCCGTGCAAAGGAAGGATAACTATTCTTTCAATAAACCGTGAAACAGCATTGGTTAGGGTAGCGAAAAACTCCTTAACTTCTTTACGGTTCAGCTTCATTAATTCATTGGCAACTTCGGATTTATCAGGTAAGTTCTTCCAATTATCAATTTTCTTTCTAAAATCGGCTTCTGCTGTTTTTTCGTCAAATGCAGCATCAATACCGAATTTTTTAAATGCTTTTATAACTGTTTCGTACGGAAAATACAATACTGTAAATCCGTTGGATTTTAACTGGCTTAATGCTCCCGAAGTAAAAACGCCTGCTAATAATACGCCCACAAAAGGCGAAGAACTATGATATTTACCTGCTAAAGGCAAAATTGCACTTTGGATTTCTTGTACCTTGTTTCTTGAATGTTTAGTATATCGTCTCCATGCTGATCTATGAATGCAACAGGAATTCCTACGGTGTCATCGGTTGCACCTCTTTCAAGAACGAAGTCTAAATCGTGTTTGTTATCGTTTCCGTCAAACCATGATACTTTCTTCCCTGTTCTTCCTTTTCTTACGCCTTTTTTATCAAGATAAAGCTTATGATTTTTAGCGAACTTCTGAAGATGAGGCTCTAAAGCCAACTCCAAAAGGTCTCCAATTATTTGTCCGAATTTATGTGATAATGATTCTGCCATATTTAACTGTTAATCCAAAGCCGTCCTTCATGTAAAGGAACAGTATGTTTTCTGTTTTTCCATTTTGTGTTTCTGTCACGAAGTTTTTCAAAACTGTAACTGCTGAATCCTGCGGAAATTGCTAACTCACCTAACCACTTGTCAACTGGAACATAAATTCCATAAGGTGCAGAGTCGCCAATTACAAAACACATTAAAGCATTTTCGCTTGTAACTCTACGAAGTGAATGAAAAACTTTTGCAAGGTCATTAAAGTAAGCAGCAATCATGAAATGATAATTCTTTTTGCCTCCATGTTTCAGGCGTTCAATTTTCAGCGTTTCATAAACAACTCGTAACTCACTTTGAATCGGTTTTAGCAATGGACTTTCAATTATGCCTTCAACTTCATCTGCTAATTTTGAAACATGCTGTGTGCAAGCTCTCACTAAATGTTTTCTCACATTGTCTTGCAAGTCAGCCCAACCGTTTATATCTCCCCAAAAAGTCATTTCCAATCGTGTTGCATCTGCATAATCGTAATTGTTTGCGTAAGGCGGTGAAGTAATCACCAAATCACCCCAACCGTCAGGAATGGATTGAATGTTTCGTGCATCTTCATTCAGAATTTTTGAATCAACAACATTGGTGAAACGGTTTTGAGTTCGTCTCATGTCCAAATACATATCATTTACTTTTTTTTCAAAAGCAACAAATGCGTCAATCACTTTTGCTTTTGTTTTGGTTGGTTGAATGTATTGCCATTGTGCAGTTCCTACAGGTGAAGTTGTCCGAAGAATGGAAGTAATGATAAACCAATTGAAGTTTTTTATTTCTTCTTCTTGTTCGGTTTCAAACCAGGTTTGTTTGAGTGCTTCCAATTTTTGAATTATCTCAATTGGATAACAACTTGCAATTAGTTTTGGAAATTCTGTTTTAGTAATTGTTTTTGTTTTTGCTTTTTGTAGCAATGCAAGTGCTTCTAATTTGAATTTGTCAGCGGGAAAATTCCAGTCCAATTTTGCCTTCGCAATTTTGTAAATGTATGGGTGTGCTTCAACACCAAAAGATTCAACTCCTTCAAATTCGCTTTCCAATAAAACTGTTCCCGAACCAGCAAAGGGGTCAATAATTCTTGTCCGCCCATTTGCTTTTTCTTGTCTTATAAGTTGGTTTACCCACGAAGCTGAAAACCCCGCAGTGTATCTATACCACTTGTGAATAGGCAAACTCATGTTGTCCGCAAAGGTTGCAGAGTAGTCCTGCTCAACTTTTACCTCGTCTGGAAATAAATCCAATTCTATTGCTTGTGCTTGGTATGCCATCATTTAAAAGGTTTATGTTTCTTTAAATATTCAACTTTTTCTTCTGCTACTTTTAGTGTGTCAAGGTCTGCTCCCTCTTCAATTATCTTGTACGCAAATTGATCGCTGAGCATTTCCTTTATAAGTTGTTTTTCATTTACTTTAAAGAAAGTAGCAACTTGTTTTATCTGCTCTTTTGTTGGTTGTCTGTCATTACGTTCAATCTTCCCAAGCAAAGAAGTGTCAATACCAATATTGCTGGCAACTTCTCTTAAAGAAAGATTTGCATTCTCTCTCAATGTTCTTAATTGTTCGCCTATTGTTGAGATGCTCCTTTTAGCTGTTGGCATTTTAGGACGTATTTTGTCCAAATTTAGTAAATGCAAGTTTGATGGACGTATTTTGTCCACGAAAAGTTATCAACAGATTGTGCGTTGTTGTTAATCGTCTTGCTGATGTTTAAGGTGAAGACGATTAGTATTCCGTCCGCTGAGGTGGGTGGGCTGTGCTTTAGCATTTTTAGCTCTTTGCAAGTTTGGCTTTGTGTCGGGGTTTTGTGTGCCTTGCAATGTGCTAAAAATAGCGTGGGCAGTGTCGGCAAAATCCTACGATGTTTGAAGTAGCAGGGTGTGTCCAAATAGGGTGACGCACAACGCAGATATCACCTCAATTATACCAACTATTTAAGTAATAACGCACTCATTTAAAACAATTATTTTTTTAAAACTTTTAAATATCCTGTTTTCTCCAACACACTTTTCACAACTGGTTCAACATAACTTCCGCAAACACTTTAATCTGAGAAGCCATCTTAAGGGCTTAGCGGAGATACGGCACACAAAAAAAGCCATTTCAACAGGAAACGGCTCTTTAATAGTTCGAAGTAGATGATGGTACATTAGAGAATAATACATGAGACAGCGTCACTGATCATTTGCTGGTGATAACTGCCCACAGCTATCACTCTAAACCAAACTTTAGTACCCTGGGTCAATCCCTCGAAGACAAACGACTTGCGTCTGCTGCCTTCGCTCTCCCAAATGCTCTTTTCGCTAACGGGGTCAAGCGTGTACTGGTACACAAAAAACTCAGCGCCAATCGCCTCTTTAACGGTTACTTTTACATCGCCGCTGTTCTGGCAATTAGTGGCTACTACACCTTGAGGCTTTTGTAGCTCCGGGGTTGGTGTCGTTCCTCTTTCTTTTACCAGGGGCATATTGGTCGCATATAAAATAGGAGGATCATCTATCGCAAGTGCATTCACTACGATAGCCAGTTTCTCCATACTAACGTTTGCTACTGCTCTTGCTTCATTCTTCATCGCAATTGCCTCGGTCGACTTGTTTCTCGACAGGGTAAGGGCATCGGAAAACGCAGTAAAGTTATCCCTTGCCTCTTTGATTCGGTCTGCGATGGTGGTAAACTAGCCCCACTGCGGTATTGCAGTGGGGCTTTTTCGCAGCGGCTTTCGGCTATTGTTCTCAATGTTATAGCAGTGCTTTTGTTATTCTATTTTTTCTGGCTTGCTTATCTGTTTCATCAAATTGTTCATGTCGGTACAAATTTGCTTTTCGCTCCCCGGTTTTTTTCTGACAGATTTAATCAGCTAAACGTTTCGGGCGGACACGCAGCTGTGGTTTATCCATGGGGGCATTTGCTTGTGCTAACAGCGCACCGACGGCAATAGTGGGGAAAGTGGGTATATAAACCATGGCACATAATTTTATTTATAAACATTAAAATTAAAATTCAAAATTATTAATTTCAAACAATAAAAAAAATAATATGAAACGAAGCATAAACACTTTATTAGGATACACCATTAAAGGAACTGATGGTGAAATCGGAAAAGTAGAGGAGTTCTATTTCGATGACCGCACCTCAACCATCCGGTACATGGTTGTAAAAACGGGAGGATGGTTTTCCGGAAAAAAAGTTTTGATTTCGCCCGAAGCATTTCAAAAACCTGAATGGGATTCAGAAACATTTTCTGTAAATCTTTCCGAGGAAAAAATAAAAAACAGCCCCGATATTGACACGGATAAACCTGTTTCGGGTCAGCAGGAAGAGTTGATGCGCGGATACTACTCCTGGCCCGGCTATTACGGATACGGGTACGGGATCGGATACGGGGGGTTTGGTATGTGGGGCTATCCGGCAGTTGAAGAAAGCGCTGAAGAAAAGCAAATGAAACAAATGAAAGATACAGAGCATGCGAATGACAATCCCCATCTGCGAAGCACACATGAAGTAACAGGTTATGATATTCATGCAACGGACGGTGACATAGGCGAAGTGGAAGATTTTATAATTGATGATGCAACCTGGAAAATCCATTTTCTCGTTGTGGAAACCGGCAACTGGTTTTCGGGAAAAAAAGTGCTCATTTCGCCACAGTGGATTAAAGATGTAAAATGGCAGGAGCAGAAAGTTACTATCAATCACTCAAAGGACGAAGTGAAAAACAGTCCCGAATACGATTCTTCGCAACCGGTAAATGATACGTATGAGCATTCCCTGCATGGTTATTACGGAGAAATTTATCATTAAAAATAAATTAAAAAAAAACCATCAAAAAGCAATAATAATAAAGCAGGGCAGTTAGAACAACTCAAAAACTCCTGCTGATGAACATAACCGCCAGGGAAATAACAAAAACAGCCAGAACAAAAACCCACGGTAGAAAGTAAGGCTCTAATAAAAATCGTTAATCTTTTGCGTCCTGCTTGGGGGTCTCCTTTTATAGCTTATGTGCTCAGGCTAGGGGACCCCGGCATTTTTGATGTTAACTCTGTTAGCTCAACTCTCAAAGATGCTGTTAATAAAAAGGTGAAGGCAATATAGAAAAAGGATGCTTCGCTACTTGGGATGTTCGGGATTGATATAACACAATACAGCCTATTTATACTGACTTTCTAGTAGTGCAACATGCCGGGGTTCCTGCTAACAATAATGGCTTAGTGAGGACACCCCAGCACGACATGAGGTAATTGTCCTGCTACATAACTTTAAACATAAAAAGTGCAGATGGTTTAATCAGTAATCATCAATTGTCCTTTGTTCCTGGTGAGCTTTGCCAATATCTTTTTGAGATTATTGTATTCCTCATCATTTGGTTCGATACTGATCTCGAATAACTCATTTTCAGTTCTCATTAGAAACTTCTTCTTGTTCAATTCCATAGGAAAATTCTCTAATTCTCCAGATTTATCAAACTCGCTACTTTCAAAGTAGCAATAGTCTTTTTCGAAATCATCTTCTGGATATGTCCTCTGGAGAAGAAGATATTGTCCTGAAGAATGCATTAATTGGTCAATAGACATTTCCATTTGTTTAACTGGATCATCCTTTTCCTCTGAAAGAGTTAATTGGCAACCAAAAGGTTCGTCACTGATTGATATGTCTTTACAATCAAATCTCATTTTTTTAAGGTTTACAGTTTCTGCCTAGTGCTAAAGTGTTTGCGATGTGGCGGCAATAGAATTACCGTCACCGTGGTTAAAGATATAAGGCTTTATTGAAAACTGCTCTTGAGCTGCGTTCCGTCCGCCGACATATTGCAAACACTACGGTAAGCGTCCTGAATGGTAAATATAGTTCTTGGCAATAAGAAGCCAGAGAGTGAAAGTCTCTTATGTTGCGGGATGAACATTAGCAAGTGGCAAGGTGGTTTGGAGTGATCCATGCACTGAAATGCGAAGCATTCACGAATACCATTAAAAAAACAATAAATATTACATGAGTAATTAAGCGGGACTACAACTACCTGTACCGACGAACAGGAACTGCATATGAGGCATAGCCAATGGGATGAGTAAGCACATCATTACAAAGTCCAGAATGATTGTAGTTGGTTATGTAGATGCAGCGGGCATAGGTAGAAGGCTATTTATCTTACCAGGGGAGGTCTCCTTGTTTGTTTAAACTAAAGGAGAAGTCAGCAGAGGTCATAGTAGTTGTTGTAACGAGCCGTGCCTGCGGGAGAAACACGGAGGTCTCACAAAGCAGCGAAGGACCGAACGTTAACTCGCTTCAAATTCATTAAGGAGGCGTGCCAGCCTTATTTTACGCGATGCAGGATGTAACTGGTGTAAAGAGCGGTTGCATTTATACTTAACGAACCGCCGTATACGAGACCCGTACGTAAGGTGGTGTGAGAGGCGCACCTCATCGCTTACAAGCGGTGAGGCCGTCTACTCGATTGAATAAAGCGGAGGCGACCGGGTATTTAGTTATGGGGTGTCAATGTTTCGAGTTATTTTTTAGCCAAAAACTGAGGCAGTCGGGCTATTGGTTGTCGGGTTCAAAGGGTAAAGTTACTTTTTTAGAACCCATTGTTGTAGTTGTTTTTGCGAACAGCCAAGGTCTTAAACAATCAGGGCCAAAGGCTACCGCAGGTTTAGTTCAACATTCGGTTTGGCATTATGGCGGCGGGACGTTGAAGCAATTAGCAGCAGTTCGCTATTCCTCGGCAGTTCCAGCTTGAAGTTATAAATTAAGCAGTAGTAGAAACCATTAAACTTATATCTTTAATCGGCTTCACTTGTCGGCTAAAGTAACACAGAATACCGCCACAACGCCCAAGCCGTCATCGTTGCCTGCAATTACATCTGACAAGTGCAGTTTCCTTACCTCATAAATGAGAAAGTTCATACAGGTACTCACCTTTTTCGATATCGCTTAACTCTCCACATATTACTTCAAGATAACGTGTAGTGTGTGAAGGCTGTGCCCGGTGCAGACCAAAAAATCTTTCCGGTCTCTTTGTAAGTTTCTGCAATAAACTTATCGGTATGGCCGAAGTATTAGTGGTCATTAGCGCATCATTACTAATTACCTATTCAACTTTCGAGTATACCGATTTTTTAATAGAATCGTTCTCAATAGTACATTCAATTACAAGCTTACGATTTTTTAAGCAATGGATAATCTTCAATGATCGTCAAGTTATTCATATAAAATTCCGGCGCAACATTTACAAGTCCCTGTTCCCCCGACTTGAAAAGGTGATTATGTATCCGTAATTCTGCATGTTTTAAATCATCACTGATCGGTGCAACTGCTATTACAGGATGTCCGGCGATAAGCAGGCAAGTTGCTATACTGCAACCCATCAGGCCCAGACCGACAACTCCCACAGGGATTTCTTTAGTTATAACTGACAAAATTAGGAAACTGATATTATTGCATTAATTATTACGTCATGAGTTCTTCTTAAGACTGAAGCCTTACATTAAACCAGTGATACAACCTTTCCGGTTCTTACCGATTCATCACATGCAAACGCTATCCGCAGACTGTTTACTGCGTCTTCTGCGTGGGCAGAAAGATCTGTATCTTCTACAATTGATTTGAGAAAATATCGTTGTTCCCTGTTGCACAGTTCCTGGTGATCAGGCTCATCTTCAAGATTGATCCAGGTATCTTCTTTGGCGAATTTTTCATTTTCATCTAAGTCTGCATGATGAAACCTCAATGCTTCCGTTTTTGTATGCGCCTCAATGGAAGAAGATTTTCCTGAACCGCCAGCTTCTTTAGCTACTATTGATACAGAACCTTTGGGTCCGAATACGTCTTTTACAAAAAATGCTGTCTCACTTACCATAGGTCCCCACCCCGCTTCATACCATCCTACAGATCCATCTTCAAAGCGAATTTGCAGTTGCCCATAATTATAATTGCCAGCAGGGATTTCTTCTGTTAGTCTTGCCCCAATTGCATATACCTGCAAAGGTTTTGAACGTGTCATCTGACACATCACATCTATATAATGAACTCCACAATCAACGATGGGGCTTAAACTATTCATGAGGTTGCGATGAAGCGTCCACATACTTCCATCGCTTTGCTGATTGAGATTCATTCGCATTACCAATGGTTTTCCGAGTTCGTGCGACAATTCAACAAATCGTTCCCACGAAGGATGATGACGTAATATATATCCGACGACTAATTTTTTACCGGCCTTCTTTGCAGCTTCAGCAACACGTTCTGCACCTTCAACAGAGTCAGCCAAAGGCTTTTCTATGAATACATGGCATCCATTCTCAAATGCTCTTATGGCAAATTTTTCATGGGTGTC
Source organism: Chitinophagales bacterium (assembly GCA_038199395.1). GTDB lineage: Bacteria > Bacteroidota > Bacteroidia > Chitinophagales > Chitinophagaceae > Segetibacter. Next base: position 3,442 of record JBBPZJ010000078.1, on the reverse strand, counting down.
AGGATAAGTGGAAATACATACTGCATCTGGCTGTGTAGCTTTCATCGCCTCATCCATATCATTGAACATTGCATAGCAATTTCCCAGCTTATCGTTTAATAACTCCCTCGACTTTCCCCTGGATACAAGCCCGCAAATTTCGAATCCCTCTATAGTATGATAAGCCATGGCATGAGAGGATCCCATGTTGCCGCAACCGACTACAAGCACCCGCAAATGTTTTTTTTGATTTTGCATAATTCTTAAAATATATTCAGATTAGTAGTTGTAATGATATCAAAAATTACTTCATTTCTTTAATGTCAATTTTAAAAAATCTTATTTTGATACCTCCTCCCGTATTTGCGAAACCCTATAAAATTGGTCGCCCTGAAGCCAATGCTATAGAAAGAGTGAAGCTTCTTCGGTTAGTTGCGGTCATTTTTTTAATTTTCCCGTTCTACCAAAAAATAATTCTGCCTTAAAGCTATGATTCTATTTTTTATCGAATTGAGACAAGTTCAACTTCGGATCTATTTTTTCATTTGATAAACGCATTTCATCCCATGTAATCTTTTTATGCGCTTTAGCGGCATTTCTTCCTAAAATTGCTGTAAGTGTTGATTCTGATCCCTGTTGAGTTTCATTCAAATGGTTTCCTGTTTCAATACTTTTAATAAAAGATTTTACTTTGTTCTCATCTGCATCATGCAGCGAGGACAAAAAAGCTCCGCTGGCGACCTGTTCAGGGGTGGCTTCTCCTTTTGCGACACCTGAATCCCATTTGTTTTCACCGGTGATGAATACACCCCTGTTATAATGTGCTTCCGCAATTCCTTTCGTTCCTATGAACCGGGCACAAACATCGCCAAAAGCAGGTCCTATCTGTGTTGAATGCATGCTCATATTCACGTCATTGGGATATTTATACACCGCCTGGTAATTATTCCACGCGTTCCCAAATTCAAGCCCACTTTTTATACCCCCTGTACCCATTGCCTCAACGGGATGAGCATTGAGTGCCCAGTTAGAAATATCCAACATGTGAATACCCTGGTCAACTAATATTCCTCCCGATAGTTCAAGAAAATGAAAGTGATTTCGGATACGGGCTTCATCGTTTGGTATATTTTTAAAAGGTTTAAGAGGAACTGCTGATGAAAAATAGTATAAATCAGCACTTATTATATCTCCAATATCTCCCTGGTGAATTCTATTGATCATCTCAATATAAGGAGTAGCATAACGAATTTCAAAACCTATTGCCACACTTAATTTTCCGTTTAAATTTTTACCCAGCAGTTCAACCTGCCTGCATCCATCAACATCTGTTGCAACAGGCTTTTCACAATAAACATGCTTGCCTGCTGCAATTGCTGCTTTCAAAAACTCCGGATGAGTATAACAGGGGGAGGATATTAATACGGCGTCTACGTCTTTATTGTCCAGTAATTGCAGGTAAGCTTTTGAACCCTGATAGATATTAGATTTTTGTATTTCAGAAAATCCTTTTGCAATATTCAGATCATTATATTTAACCAGCGCATTTTGCAACTGGTAATCAAAAAGATCAGCCATTGCAATAATACTGATGTTAGTATTTTTTGACATTGTTGAAATAACAGTTGTTCCCCGGCTGCCACAACCGATGATGCCCATTCTAATGGCAGGATTAGCATTTGTGCGAAAGACAATGTCTGGCTTTATAATCGTTGCCGCTGAAATTATACCAGCATTTTTTACAAATTTTCTTCTTTCCATGGTTTTGCTATTTGTACTTTTTAAAATTGAAATCAACACCATTTTAGATTCTGCTCTAAATTTTGGTTTGTTAAACGTTCACTTTCGCAATCTGCAATACATCATTTTTTCCTTACGTCCGAATTTGCTCTATGCTGAAATTATAGCATTTTGTTTTAGTACACTTCAAACTCCCGAAATAATCTAAGACTTAATGCATTCTAAGAACTACCTGCGCAGGAGGCAGCCCTGCTGCGGTTGCCTTTTAGTGTAATCATACCACCTTTTTCACTTGGACTTATGATGACTATACATCTTCCTTGAAGGTTTTTCTTTCTGGTTTTTGAAAACCTGACAGAGCTGTTGGGTCTGCATTACCTACCCCGGCAAACTGCCCTGCTCCGCTTACTGAAAATTGAACCGGTATCTCTGCCGTTGGCACCACTTGCTCTTTAGTAGCATTTAAAACTTCCACTGTAATGTAGGCCAGATCATTCTTGTTTGCTTTGATAGTGGTACGATCGGCAACCAGCCGAATGTAAGTAGCATCACCAGTAGTGTGTAACTCTACCTCTGCTGTTTCTTTACTGTTTCAATATTTTAATACTTTTAAAATGCCTGGTGTGTACGGCACTTCAAAAACTGCTGTTATGCTTGTGTCTGCCATCCGCTGCTCTCCTACTATTTTCACATTCAGGGTCAATCGTACCATTGGTGCCCTTGAGAAGACACGCACTTGTAAAGGCTTGCCTTCTGCACCTGGCCAGGTCCAGCTTTGCAGTTCGAGGGGCCAGCCCCATCGACTAACTACTTCCTGTAAGCTATCCCTCATTGGTTGATGCACTGCCATCGCTATTGCACTTCTACGCCACACAATATCCATAACTCTATTAACATCGTTGTGTTCTCACTTTTACTCTGGGATTCTTTATTCAGCAATTTATTTTCTAATTGGTACACGGTTTTTTTGCCTGTGTTTTTGAGGAAATAATCTGATTGATAGCCCTTTTGTACCTGCCAAATAATATGAACATGATTACTCATAATGGTAAAACCGTATACTTTTATCCTGTTGTTTTTTACAAAATTTAAGGCTTGACATGATTATATCCTTATACTTATCCTGTTTAGGTAAATGCTTCCACTCAAGTATTGTTGCCGTAGAATAATCAGGATAGTATTCGCTGAAAAGCATCTTGAAAGTTAGTGTTACTTTCTATATTTTATACGAGAGCATTATTTGCAGGTGAAGAACACCTGCAAAGGCGGAACTGGCGTCGGTCAACAAACAATAACCAAAAGCCCCAAGGTTGTGTTGCAGAGTGGTTTTTTTGCGGGGGCTTTCGGCTATTGTTCTTAATGTTGTGCGTTCGCACTATTCGTGCTCTAACGATTTTCAAACGTAACAATTAGAGGAACATGGTCTCTAAGTTTTGCCAAAGAGTCATACTCGCCAACTTCTTCAGATTGAAGTCTTTCTATCATATCAGCCGAAACAAAACAATAGTCAATGTGTTATGGTTTCTCTTTGTGCCGATGCATATAAAACGTCGGATGTTTTTCTGACCCTTTTACCTATTCATGGTGAAGATGTTAAGTGATGAAAATTCCTTTACTTTCTAATTGCCGGCTCTCTTTAGATTGCATCTAAGAAGCTGTCTAAAAACGTTTCAGCATTATCCTTATGGCTGATAAGTGCACCATTGCCACACTTGTGTTATTA
>JBBPZJ010000077.1:0-4781 GCA_038199395.1 Chitinophagales bacterium | reverse complement strand
GTTCAAAAAAGCCCGGTTTATATTCTTCGTTTAGAGTTAACTATACTCCTGCTCATTGAAAAATTTCTGACTACTGGTAGCCTATAACGCGTATATTACCTCAATTGTACGAAACTTTTTTGATACTAACGCATTCATTTACAATAATTATTTTTTTTTACCTTCCCGATACACTATTTTTCACAACACACTTTCCGCAACTCTTCCAACACATTTTCCGCAACTGTTCCAACACATTTTCCGCAACCCGGCTTAACCCTATAATCGATCTAAGGGGCTTTGCAGATTACTTATCTTTTTTATGCTTACGTGCGTGTACCTGACCGTTGTTTTTAAGTCATTATGTCCCAATAGCTCTTGTATTACTCTTATATCTGTTCCACTTTCAAGTAGATGGGTTGCAAAACTGTGACGCATGCTATGGATCCCGCCCCCTTTTTTATTTTGGCTTAGTTGCTTTGCCGATTTAAAAACTTCCTGTACGCTGCGATCACTGTATTTACCCCCATTTATTCCCTCAAAAAGATACTGCTTTGGCTTGTACTCTTTGTAATATTCTCTCAATTGTACCAACAGTTTTTCTGACAGCATTACCTGCCTGTCTTTTTTGCCCTTCGCCTGCCTTACCATTATTACCATTCTTTCACTGTCTATATCCTTTATCGCCAGGTTTATAATCTCGCTTACCCGCATTCCTGTCGCATAGGCAAGCATTAGTATAGTCTTATGCTTAGTATTTTCTTTACTATTTATTATATTCTTTATCTCGTTCTGCGAATGTACTACCGGCAGTTTTATGGGTTTTTTGGGCCGTGGTATCTCAAAGAACATCTTTTCTTTATGCAATACTTGCTCAAAGTAAAACTTCAGCGCATTAATAGTGGTGTGTATCTTGCTTTCGCTGCACTTTTTTTTGTTTATCAACCATAGCAGATAAGATTGTATTTGTTCGGTGGTGAGCAAATCTACAGGCCTTTCTACTAACAGCTTTAGCAGCACGATCATTTCACTTGTGTATAAAGCTATCGTGTTTTTACTGTATGCTTTTAAATGCAGCGTTTTTATCATGGCTTTCAAAGCCTTCATATTATCAAAGCTTATCACAAGCTTGCCAAGTCCTGCCTTTGTCAATTCCGTAGAAGCTGGCTGCTCTTTTTTTAAAAGTATATCTGCACTTATTACTTGTTTCCGTATTTGAAGGTAACTTTCAAATGCTTCTGTATTCATTTTTGCACCCGCCCCCAGTAGTATGCTGCAAGCCTTCTTAAAATGACTTTTATCTAACGGCAAATACCAGCAGGTATTGGTTTGAGACCATTTCATAAAAGGAACTGTTTTTATTAATTGGCCTAGCTGATGGTCTCTTTCAAAGTAGAAACCAATTTGCTCCTTTTTTCTATGAAATAGCGCTTTTACAAATATTTCTTTCATGCTGCTTCTTATCACAATATATTCTGCTGAATGATTTACCATTGACAGACACAAGACTACCTGGTTATAGTTTAGACAAGTTAAGGCGGAAAACGAAATGAACAAGAAAATTGCCGGGCTTTTTTAGGAAGGGTCGGCTCTCTATCGCCATTACATAATTCCCGAAGGCCTTTCCCTTAACTCTTTAAAGCATTCTTTGGAACTTCGATGGTTTCCAAAAGAGTTTTGAAGGCCTTCTGCAGAACTTTTAAAGCCTCCGGAAGAGTTTTGAAGGCCTCCGGTAGAATTTCGAAGGCCTTCAAAACTCTAAAGATAACCTTCCCGGCTCTCGTGATAACCGTCTCAGACGTCTTTATGACCTTCTCGGCTCTCCAGATACCCGACTCGGACGTCTTTATAACCTTCTCGGCTCTCGAGATAACCGACTCGGACGTCAAGAAGGCCTTCAAAATCATTCGGAAAGCGACTAAAATCATGCAGATAGCTTCCGCAATTTCGTCGAATAGTTTGTAAATCAGAGAGATGCTCTCCAAGTTTCTTTTCAACGCTTCTTAATTCTTCAAAAAGACATCAATGGGAGATATTTTCTAAGCATTGCAAGAACATGATGAAAACTCTTTTAGTACCTGTATAAAAAAAACTATTCAAGTATGTCAAACCCAAACACGAGAGCTTTGCTTTCATTTGCGTCTGCCTCAGATGCAAACTTTTCGACGTTTACAACCGGAGTTATTGACGATCTTACCGGCAATCCTTATTTTGCCGGTGCCCAGTCTTTAGCTGCCCAGCTTGTTCCGGCTTCAGCAGATTTCAACAAACTATTGCCAGATGCCAAAGGCGGCAGCAGGGTGCAGATAGAGGCAAAAAATGTAGCGAGAGCAGCATTGACTGAATTGTTAAGAGAAGGTTGCCGTTTAGTCAATGTTGATGCAAACGGAGACAGGCTTAAACTGTTAACTTCTGGTTACGCCATTACCAGTGACTATAAGAAATCTGCTGCTCCGGCATCAGTACATGCATTACAAGCGGCGTAAGCAGTAAGGTATTTAGTCAATCAGTCCGTTCTCAATCATCGATTTTAAAGACAGTTCCGCAAAGGCTGTCTTTTTTGCTTTTCGTCCTGTCGATGTCTCCTCCTCTTGGTCTTGCCCCGGCAGGCAATCTAACACACATCGCAGTGTCTCATGCAAACACACAAAAGCTATGCTATGAAGGCCCCGCCTCGACCAAAAGGCTGTCTTTTTTTCTTTATGTCTCACCATCGCACTGCCTTAAACTTCCACCCAGGTTCAATTTTTTGCATTTCTATTTCGTCTTCTCTTTTCGTCAAGCCACAATCGAGGTAATTTTGATGAAGTTTTGCCAACGCCTCCCGATCGAGTTCGACCCCTAAACCAGGGCCTTCGGGCACCTTTACACTTCCGTCTTCAAATTGAAGGCGACCACCTGCGATCACCTCATCTGATTGCCACGGATAGTGGGTATCTAACGCATAGCGAAGATTTGGCAGGGCAGCACCAAGATGAACCATAGCTGCCAGCGAAATACCTAAGTGACTATTGGAATGCATGGAAAGATCTCTGCCAAAAGTCTTACAAATAGCTGCGAGATTCATAGAAGCATGCAGTCCGCCCCAAAAATGATGGTCGCTTAAAATGATGTCTTCTGAATGAACCTTAATGCTATTAGGAATATCATCAAAAGAGGTGGTACACATATTTGTTGCTAATGGAATTTGAAGTTCCCGGCCCACGGTCGCCATGTTTTCCTGACCTCTTACCGGGTCTTCGAGGTATTCAATAATTGGCTTCATCATCCGGCCATATTTTATTGCAGTACTTACCTCCCATACGCCGTTAGGATCGATCCTGAGGGGAACATCGGGGCCGAATTCTTTGTGTAAGGCAAACATCGTGTCTACTTCTAACTGAGGTTCAAACACCCCGGCTTTGAGCTTAATAGATTTGAACCCAAATTCTTTACACATAGCTTTTGCCTGCTCTACCATTTCGTATGGCGTAACAGCCCGAGCCTGCCGGGCTTTAGCCCAACCTGTTGCTTCATCATCTACTTTAAAAGCCAGCTCGCCTCCGGCACCTTCGGGTTTGTAGAACAAGTAGGCAGCAAAGGGCACCCGGTCTCTTATTTTGCCTCCTAATAAATCGACAACTGGTCGTCCAATCACCTTCCCAATAATATCCAGACAAGCTACTTCTATCGAACTAAAAATATGCACGAGCTTCCTTTGGTCCCATGGCGTTAGTCCTCGTTCGCTCATATGCTCTGTTCCGAAGTTACTTTCCAGAACAGCCCTTATTTGATTTAACTGAAAAGGATCCTTGCCTATGATCAAATCACCGGCTGACACAAGTGCCTCGTTTATCGCAGCGTTTCCGGGTATTTCGCTAATTCCTGTAATATTATCGTGGGTGATAATTTCAACAACGGTTCTAAGGGCATAAGGTGCATGCAGCCCGGCAGCATTTAAAAGAGGTGGATCAACAATAGCGATGGGTGTTATAATTACTTCTTTTATTCGTGGACCATTCAACATTTTATTTCCCATAATGCTCATACGACTTTGATTTATTTTTTGATTTTCGCACCATGCTTTTAATACATCCAGGCAAACACATTTTCAATTCGCACTAGCTTGATCTTGTTTTAGTCTCTCTCATATTTTTTAAAGTGCCGGCCATACCTGCGGCTCCTTCCGCAACAAAAGTCGCATCAGATCCACACGCAATCATTCTTATTCCAAAGTCGTAATATTTGTTATAATCATTGGGATTAAATAAAAGAATGCCCGTTGCCTTACCGGCTTTATTTGCTGCCTTTACAGTCGCTCTAACGGCATCTAGAAATAAAGGATGATCAAATTGACCAAAGATTCCTAAAGCCATTGTCAGGTCGGCAGGACCTATAAAAAGGACATCTATACCATCTACTGCGGCTATTTCATCGAGATGGTGCAGCGCTTCGGGCGTTTCAATTTGCACAACACCCAAAATGTTTTCATTGGCATTGCTGCAGTAATCAGTAAAGTTTTTTCCGAAGTTCGAAGCCCGAACCATTTTAGCAACACCTCTGCCTCCACCGGGCGGATATCTTAATCCGCTTACTACCATCTTAGCTTGATCCAAATTATTTATATGCGGGCACATCACGCCTTCTGCCCCTACGTCGAGTACCCGATGAATTCGCTGCTTCTGCGCACTTTCAACTCTTACAATGGCTGCAGTATTGGTATGCTCGAGCGCCTGCAATTGTGCGAGCACATCTTTTTCATTACCTGCCCCGTGTTCAAGATCAATTAAAACCCAATCAAATGCTGCCAAACCAACAATTTC
>JBBPZJ010000076.1:0-2349 GCA_038199395.1 Chitinophagales bacterium | reverse complement strand
CTAATGCAAATCTTCTATAAACAGGTAGCTCCTATGGAGCTTAAGTCAACGACATTGATTTCATCAATGCACAAACTTATAAGACATAGAGTATACATTACTTCAGACGGAACATTACATTTGTAGACGTGACTTTATCTTCTTTATATTTACTATTCTATAAAGTATTGAAATCAGTTAGCCCGATGTATACATTGAGACGTGTATTCATTGGTAATGAGCGATGACAACATGAAAAAAATCTTTATCGGCACGGTCGGCTATCACAATCTTCGCAACCATTCCATTGGTCCAGCCTTATTACCTCAATTACAAAAAATGCAATGGGCCGCTGGGGTCGAGTTAGACGAACTCAATTGGGGGCCAATTGCTATTGTTCAAAAATTCCAGGCGTTACCAACAGCTTTTGACCGTGTTATCCTTATTGCGGCTATCGAACGACCAGAGAGAAAGATTGGAGACATTACAGTGTATAAATGGATGGGCAGGTTGCCTGATGAAGAGTTGATACAAAGGTGTGTTGGCGATGCGGTTACAGGAGTTATATCAGTTGAAAACCTTTTAATTATTGGAGAGTATTTTAAAATATGGCAAGATGATACTTTTGTTGTGGATGTTGAACCGGGACCGGAAGAGGCTGGCGAAGATTTTACAGAAGAAATGCAACAGGCAATTCCTGAATTGATACTGACATTGCAAAATCTTTCAAGTGCAGAGAGCATAGAAATGATTAATTTTATTCCTATGTATGGTGATACATTAATTGAAGAAAAAACGGATGCCTGAAAATAACAATCATACAAATAAAAATGCAGTGGATGCGCTTTTCTGGCGGGAAGAAATTCTGCAGGTTTTGTATTGGATGGAAGGTGAAGGCTTAGAAACAGCAGTTCCTTTCAACCGTTTAATGGTTTTATTAAATACCACATCCAAAAATCTTTTGTTTCATCTTCAAAAGAATTTAGAAGCTGGTTACCTGCAAACAGAGGATGATGAATTGACTGAAAACAGTTCGGTAAAAATGACACCAGTTGGTAAAAAAGAAGCAGGTGCAATTTTTCGCAATGCATTTGAAGGCATGCAAAAAGCCGGTCATGGCGAGTGTGGACCGGATTGCGAATTCTGTTACAGCGAAGGTGAGAAGCTGGAAGACTGCGTTCATAATTGTGCTGACAGCCGACATCTTCATTAGTAAATATTCTAACATTCTTTGTGTGCTTTGTGGTTTAACTCCGGCTGTTCTTTGTGGTTTATTTTTTTGCCATTTGATATCAATGGTAGTAGTTTTTAACCACAAAGAAGCACAAAGAAGAAACACAGAGAAAAGAAAAGTGATGTTGAAATAATGCCATGAAAATATACAGTAGAAGTGAGTGACCCCGCATAATGACGGGGGAGCCACAACCGGAGCCCCATTGAAATACAACTGACGGCTCCAAAAAAATGAAAAGTAATAAAAGCCAAAGCTAAACAATGGAAAGCATTTTTTTATCTGATACTGACTATGAGCAATTGGCTTCGCAAACAGAAGAACTTGTTGCAAAAGTTGACGACCTTCCTTACCCTAAAGTAAAGGATGATGTACAAGTTCTGTTGCAGAACTTCGATATGCTTCACAGGGAGGCGCTGACACGCTTGTTTAAAGAAATTATCATCAACTATCCCGCACTTCAAACCAAAATGGAAAGTGATAAAGCCGTTCACTTACTGTTTAGCTTGTACGACTTGTTTCATAATGATATTCAAAATGATGTTTTATCAAGAGAAGAATTTTTAAGTACCACCAATGATAAGTATCCAAGGTGGATACCTGTGGGCAATGCAAATGAACTAAAAGAAAACACAGCATATAAATATGCAGAGGAAGGTGAAGTTGTTTTAATTTGCAAAACCGATGGCAATGTGTATGCAGTTAAAAACTGTTGCGGCAACACAGCTTTGCCCCTGGATGGTGCAGCGATAGAAGAAGGTTACCTGATTTGTCCGTGGCATGGCTGCGCTTATCGTTTAAGTGATGGTGTAATGGAAACAAACCCAATGCATAAACTGAAAAAATACCCGGTGACAGTTGGTGATAATGGCGAGATAAGATTAGGGCTGAATATGTAACCCCCCAGCCCCTAAAGGGGAGTAATTATGAAATATAAAATTTAAACTGTTGCTTATGTATAAAAAACTTTCTGCTTTGTCTGCAATCATGATTGTAATGATTTCCTGTAAACAAAATACCACTGCAGATACAGGTAACCTGCCTGTTACAATGGATGACTCTTCACGTGTTATTATTGACCGGGCTATTGCTTATGCCGGTGGATATGAAGCCTGGCAACAGAAGAAGACAATCTCATT
>JBBPZJ010000075.1:0-3759 GCA_038199395.1 Chitinophagales bacterium | reverse complement strand
TTGCTTTTGGATCTAACATAATTGACCCATCTACCACTTTCCAAATTGGAGCTACTCCTGTTTTGTTGTAGGTATGCCAACCGTTGGTTGACTGCCCATCAAATAACAACATCCAACCATCTTTTTTTTCTTTTAATGATAATGTATTCGGCTGTTGATTTGCCGATGATTGTTCTTTAGTTGAAGAGCATGAATAGAAAACACAAACAGCGATACATAGGGAGCAAACGTAAGCTTTGAACATAAATAGTGTTAGATTTTAATCTTTATAAATTCCTTGTAATTTATACATTAATGCTTTTAACTGATCAATTTTGTTTGTAATAATTGAAACACTTATATGTATAGCATTCTTTGTACACATCTTCTTTATGAAACCGGTCGTGGCTTACCTCGTCTTTCGCAAATAAGAAGATTAACAGACTACAGGCAATACAAATGGCTAAACCCAAAAATATTTATAGAATAAAAGCCTTATTCTTTCATAAGTTCCTTATCACTATTTTGAAATAATTGTTTATCATACAGGCTTCTTTACGGTATTTTTTTGTTTACCAACATTTGTTCTCTCTTCTACATCCTTGTGTCACTCACCTTGTACGATTCGTTCTTACAGCAACAGACCTCCTACTCCTTGTCCCCGAGGAAAAGGAGCGGTATTTTCGAATATTTTTAGTCATTCCATCTTCCACATCATCTTCACATCCTTATCGTATAAAGCATCAATATTATTTCATCTCTTAGTACCGCCGACTAACCTAAATTACTTCTGCCCGGCCTCCTTTGCATTGAGGAGAATGACGGAGAACCCTTAGTATCTTGAAGTATTTGGATGGCTTGGTATCGCCTATCCACGCTCTCAATCTTCCCACAAATCCCACAAATCCCACAAATCCCGGTTCAGACTATTCCGTCCTTAAACTATCTGCAGGGTTAGCCGTAGCCACCCTAAATATTTGTGAACTAATGGTTATTAGTACCAGCACTAACAAGCCAAGAAAACTGATGATTAAACTGTCAAAGCCAATGTCAATTCGATTGGCGAAAATGTGGGTGAACATAAAACCGATGACATAACCTATCGGCATTGCAATCAGTCCCGCAATAACCACGAGTTTTAAGAAGCTTTTCGATAGTAATGAGATGATAGTTACTACGGATGCACCCATTACTTTCCGTATACCAATTTCTTTACGCCGTGTTTCGGTATTGTATATTACCATCCCTAGTAACCCAAGACAGGCGATGGTGATAGTCATAAAAGCCAGGAAGCCAAGCGTCGATACGGTGTCTTTTGCGCCTTGTCTCTCCATTTGGTCTTCTTTCAACCAGCTACTTTTAAAAGGTTGACCGGGTACATTCTTTTTCCACGTCTGTTCTATTCTGCCAGCTATATCAGCGCTTGCGGCACTTGTCTTAACTAATAAGTAATTGAAGTTAGCCGGCCTGTTCCGAAGCATAAGAGGAGCCAGTTGAACAGCCAGTGTTTGAAAATGAAAATCTTTTACCACGCCTGCAATTTGAACGTGTGTTGTATCGTCTAACCAAACTTGCTTTCCAACAGCATCTGCAGCAGTTTGGAATTGCAATGGATGTACTGCCGTTTCATTGATAATTATCCATTTTTCAGTGGTAGAATTGTTATCGGGAAACGTTTGCCCTGCCACCAGTTGCAGCTTCATTATGTTTGGAAAATTCTCGTCGACGTCATAGTAATTCATGTCCAATCCGTATGCACCGGGTTTCAATTTTACAGTAATCCGTCCTGATGCATTTCTACCAAAAGTTGCAGAAGTTGCTGTCACGTTTTGTACTCCGCTCACTCTTTGAATCTCTGCTGAAAGTATCGATACATCTGCTCCCTCTGTCGGAATAACCATTAGGTTGTCCCGGTCGTACCCGGGATCAGCATTGGCGATATAACTAAATTGTTTTGAGGAGATGAAAGTAAAAATGGTGGTTACAAGCGCAAGTGTAAATTGTACAACGATCAGTCCTTTTCTAAAATTATTGCCGCCCAACAGCTTGATATTCGATAGGTTTTTAAGTACCTCAACAGGCTTAAACGATGAGAGAACCCATGAGGGTAATGCACCAGCCAGTATTCCTGTAAATAAGGCAAATACGATAAACCATGCAAATATTCCTAATCTAAAAGAAAGACCGGCAGGCAACATTTCGCCAGCAAAAGGCGCATACTCAATGATCAGGTTCAACATGATCCAGGCCAGGCCCAATGCTAAAAATGCAATTAAAACCGACTCGAGAATAAACTGGTAAAATACCTGGTAACGAAAAGCGCCTGCTACTTTACGAATACCCACTTCCTTTCCACGATTTAATGAGCGGGCAATGCTGAGGTTGGTATAATTAAAACAGGCGGATAACAATATGATGAAACCAATTAGTAACGGTCCAAGTGTTTTTTCCATCGATCCAACCTTTCCAAAACTGTTTTGGAGCTCTTCTCCTAATATCACTTTATTAAGCGTCTGCGGTTCAAACGAAAGGTTTTCTTTGCCGTGTAATGTTGACTTTTTAAGTAGCGCCGAAGCCACTTGTGTCAATGCCTGGTTTAATTGTTTTTTACTTGTTCCTTCTTTTAATTTCACATAAGTGTACGCAGAAATTTTTGAATCCCATTGGTCTAGTGTCGGCGGCAGTTTTCCTGATTTTTCCAATTGGGGAAGAGAGCTTAAAGACAAGTAGCTTTCAAAATCAATATGAGACTTCCCGGCAGGAATATCTAAAACGCCGGTAACCTGGAAGTTTCCATAATTTTTTAAACTAAGGGTTTGACCAATCGGGTTGGTAGTACTGAAAAACTTTTCGGCCGTCGCTTTACTCAATACTATGCTGTTTGGTTCGGCCAATGCTGTTTGCTTATTTCCTTCTTTCAGCTTAAACCCAAAAACATCAAAAAAAGATGGTTCTGTAAATGCTCCGGAAATAGATATTTCCTTTTTTCCAAATGAAGCCTTGTCACCTCCGTTTGTATAAAGCGGTACTGAATGATCAATAAAATTGTAGTCGGATTTTAGGGTAGTTGCTAATGGTAAAGGTGTACTGGCAAACCGGTACGAAGAGCCACGTTCGTTCGTTAGCTCAGTTATAATGCGATAAGTACGATCAGCGTTTGGATGAAACTTATCATAGCTAAGCTGGTCTTTGATGTTGATCAAAACCATCATGCAAACAGACATACTTAGGGCAAGACCAAAAATATTAATGAACGAAAACAGCTTGTGTTTTGCCAAATTCCGGATCGCTATTTTAAGATAGTTTTTAAACATAATATACCTCATCTCCCTTCCTCTTCTCCACCTCATCCGCCTTCGGCACCTTCTCCTAAGGGAGAAGGAAAGCGGAAATGAAAATGTGTTTGAAGAGGCGGTGTTTTAGTTATTTTTTAAACATTATATCTACCAAATCAACAAAGTATTTCTATCATCCCACAAATCCTAACATCCCATTAAATCCCAGTTCAGACAAAGAGGACGCACTGAACGCTTCATAATTGAGCAACTGCTTGGCTCATAAAAATTTCCTTACAATCCTTTAAATCCCATTAATCCTGGTTCAAACTACTCCGTTCTCAAACTCTTTACCGGGTTAGCTAGCGCTGCTTTTATTGCCTGGAAGCTGACCGTTAGCAATGCGATTAGTAAAACCAATAAGCCGCCAATAGCAAACATTTGCCACCCGGGGTTAATCCTGTAGGGATAGTTCTCGAGCCATTTTGCGGCAGCCATCCACGAC
>JBBPZJ010000074.1:0-17373 GCA_038199395.1 Chitinophagales bacterium | reverse complement strand
CGCTCTGTTTGCTAAAGGCTTTCAACGCTTTTACTTTACTCCCCGTTACATCAGCCGCAGTTATTTTATGCTCGGTTAATAAGGTTAATTTTCGTGCACTAACATATGGAGCTATCATTGCTTGCAGTACAGCTAAAGCAACCCGTGGCTCATGGCACAATTGCGAAACAACGCAGTCACCGGGGTTGAGATATTTGCGTGAACGAGCATCTTCTGTAACGGGATAATTTTTTATATAAAAAGCTCTTACTTCATTTCGAAACTCTCGATACAAAGCAGTTGCTCCATGTGTTTCAATCCAGGGATGTTCGTCGGGTGGAACGCCTTGCTGAGTAAGCTGTCCGCCAATCCAATCTGTTTCTTCAGTTAGTATTACAGACAAATTATTTCTCAACGCAGCAAGTGCAGCGGCAATGCCACCCACGCCTCCACCAGCAATAACAAGATCAGCATTTAATTGCCTCGCAGCACTATCAAATCGTTTATGAGGCTCATCGAAAGTACTAAAAGAATAACCAGGTAAAGAAGACACTAATCCTCCCGTTCCAAGTCCAATAAGTTCTATAAATTTTTTTCTGTTCATTAATTATTATGATTTTGTCTCGCCCAAAAGAGAAAATTATAGCACGCCGTTTACTTACTTCTAATGAAAGGTTCAAAGGTGAGCGCTTCTTGTAATATCAGTTAAAAAAGAGTCTAAAAAAGGCCGTGGAAGAAATTTTAATTGCTTAAACCTCCCTTCTTTTCCTTCTAACTCCTATTGATCAGCAAATTTTGATTTGTATCCATTCACACCATAAAACAAAATATAAATGTAACAAAGTAGTGGCAGTATAAATGCGTACCGCCAATCGTAATGGTCTTTAATTAAGCCCTGGGCAAAAGATATAATAGCACCTCCTGCAATGGCGGTAGATAAAAGTCCGGAAGCTTGTGTTGTATATTCTTTAAGGCCACTAACAGATAATGAAAAGATAGTTGCGAACATAATAGAGTTACATAATCCAACAGCTATCATGGTCCATACAGCGATAGGGCCGGTGCTATATATAGAAACAGCTATAAGCGCAACAGCCATGATCGCACATAAACTTAATACCAAAGACGGCTTTATCAATTTTAAGACGAATGACCCTATCAAACGACCAACCAGCATACTTCCCCAATAAAAAGCTACATAAGTATTGGCATCAGTTACCGGAATTTTTAACGTATCAGAGATATAGTTTGTAAGAAAAGTGCCTATAGAAACTTCAGCACCGACATACATAAAAATGCCTGCTATCCCAAAGTTTAGATTTCTGAAAGAGAAAATACTTCTTTCCTTGTCTGCATGGTTGGTTGAAGTACCAGTGGTTGTTTTAATAACAGGCAGAGCAAGACGGGAGACAACAATTGCAATTACTATCAATAAAGCGGCAATGCCAAGATAAGGAAATCTTACTGCTTCATTTGGTGCGTTTGACGCTTGTAATTTTGACAGAATTAAATGAGCACCAAAAAGGGGTGCAGTAGTTGTTCCGATAGAACCTACCCCTTGTATTAGTGTTAATCTTGAAGACGCAGTTTTAGCAGGTCCAAGCACAGTTATGTAGGGATTTGCTGCAACTTGCAATAAAACAATGCCTATTGCTACAATAAATAACGCTGCTAAAAACAAATAGTACTGATGCCAAATAGAAGCAGGATAAAATAATAAGGCACCCAATGCTGCCACGGAAAAGCCCGACACCATTCCGTTTTTAAAGCCTATACGCTCTACAATTTTGCCTGCAGGAATCGACATAACACCATAAGTAAGGAAAAAATAAACCTGGACTAAAGAAGATTGAGAGTAGGTTAATGTAAAACCTTTTTTAAAGAAAGGAACAAGCGTATCGTTGAGGCAGGTTATGAAACCCATCATAAAATAAAGCACAGCCAGGGAAATAAGGGCAGGTATATAACTTTGACCGTTATCTTTTATAAAGTCAGAGGTAACAGTTTGAGGTGCGGATATGATAGCCATATTAGTTTTGGTTATGTAAGCTTAAAACTTCCTGTTATTCTTGATTGAGTTGGCGTTAAATGTAGTTTTCAAATTAAGAAAAATGTCATTGCTCTGCTGTCCTTTTTAAAAAGACATTATTACGTGCAATCAAACATCCGCCCATTACGCCCGCCTTTTCGCCTAGTTTTGACATTTTTAATTTTGTATCGTTGTTTACCAGGCTTAGTGAATATTTATTTAATGCACTCTTTACAGGCAGTCTTATAAGATCTCCTGTTTGTGCAAGTGTTCCGCCCAGAATCACCAATTCCGGATTGAAAATATTAATCAACACAGCAAGACCTTTTCCAATTTTTTCACCCACAAGAGCAATCAGCTCAATAGAAAGCATGTCATCTTTTTGTGCGCCGTCAACAATGTCCTGCAATTTTATTTGCTCTAAGTTCTCGTATTTGTTTACTAGCTGAGAAGAAGAACCTTCCTGTATTTTCTCTTTAAACAATCTTATTAAAGCATACCCGGAAGCTTCCGTTTCAAAACAACCTTTTTTGCCGCAATGACATAAAATCTCGTTATCAAAGAATGGTATATGGCCCAGTTCTCCGCTAAAACCAGATTTGCCATAATATACTTTTCCATCTACCAAAATTCCTAAACCAATACCATAATCCATATTTACAAAAAGCACATTCTTTTCATTGCTAACAACGCCAAAACAAAATTCACCAAAAGCCATTGCCCTCGAATCGTTTTCTAAAAAAACCTTAATCCCTATCCGCGTTTCTAATGTGGTTGCAAGTGGCTCTTCGTAAAAATGGAAAAAGCTATAACTATAACCATTCTCATTATTAATTCGCCCCGAAAGATTTATACCTATACCTAGAATTTTTTCACTTTCTATAGACAAATGACCGATAAATTCTTCGATAACTACAATTAATTGTTCAAAAGCTTCACTGCTATTTTCAAGTTTATAAGGGATGTCTTCTTTTATTGTTACCAGGTTTTTTTTAAAATCGAGTAAGCCGATATTTATTGAAAATCTTTTTATATCTACCCCGATGAAAAAAGCGGCTTCGGAAACAAGTCCATACATACTTGCCCTGCGACCACCGGTAGAGTCTACTTTTCCATAGTCTTTTATCAGTTCATCCTGTATCAGTTCGTTAATCAGATTAATGATTTTGGGAGTACTAATATTTAGTTCCTTATTTAAATCTGCGATGGTAGCATTGGTAACACTGTCTAAATAAGCGATAATAGCCCGTTTCAAAGATTTATTCTTAAAAGCTACACCAGAGGCAGTCTCATCGAAAAGCATTTCCGTTAACCGTTGATTCATAATTGTTATTAATATAAAGCAACAAATATTTTCTAAAAGAAAAAAAGAAGTTTATTCTATTCCCGTAAGTGGCTACCCTCAAAAAGTAAATACTGTATTTTCGAAAGAAGGCTATAAGCCTAACCACGCAAACAGAGAATTTAGCGATTCAAGCAATCACCCTCATACAGTTCGAGTCGAAATTATTGGGTTGAGAGCTACGAATAAGGAGACCACAACTGGTAATGCTTTTGTTCATAGTGCCTTACTCACCGGTGTTTCTGATCCGGTGTCTGTGAAGGAGGAAGTATTTAAAAAGTTCGAACAAGTTAGACTAGGCAATAACGAGGCTGTTGCATTCAAAAAATTAAGTGAAGGTTCAGAAAAACCCTACTGGCTCATTAATGGTCATACGTATATAATTAATTCAGGCGGAGGCTCTGTTTCGTGGGACACGATAGCTAATACAATCCTGGTTGACGGCAAGAAAATGTCTCCGGAGCAATTCAATTTACAAGTTAAAAGAAGTTCGATTACGAACCTGGCAGCTAAAAGATATGGAACAAATGAGTACCTATTCGAAGTCGGTACTACTTCCGCTACTGCTGGGAACCAACAATAATCTGTGTACGATTAGAAGCAGCCGAAAAAAAAATTTTTCAGGCAGGTACATATAATACCTTCGAATGCTGTTACAAGTTCTTCCCCAAACACTTTTTTTAACAAAAGAAGTTGGGAAAAGATGATAGCATTCATTCTATAAAACATATTTTGTTATTAATAACCAAGAGATGCTAAAACTAACCTTGCTGTCACTTATCTGCTTGCTGGTTTCTGTTACTTGCATTGCCCAACGTGCAACCATTAGCGGAACAATAGAAGATACTATTAACCGTAAAACACTTCCCCAAACAAGTATTTCCCTTTTAAGAGCAACGGACTCAGTGCTGGTTGATGTGCTTCGAAGCGATAGCAAAGGAGATTTCAAGCTTTCCAAAGTTGCTAAAGGACAATATATTATCATGTTTTCCTACCCTTCGTACGCTGATTATATAGATAAAGTGAGCGTAGAGGAAAATGAAAATAAGACGTTGGGAAAAATAATGCTGACACTTAAATCTAAAATTCTCGAAGAGGTTTTAGTGAAATCTAAAGTAGCGGCCATGCGGATGAGAGGAGATACCACCGAATACATGGCGGATAGCTTTAAAGTACGGGAGGGTGCGTCGGTAGAAGAAATGTTGCGTAAACTGCCAGGTTTGCAGGTTGATAAAGACGGAAAAATTACAGCACAGGGTGAGGCAGTAAAAAAAGTGCTGGTAGATGGAGAAGAATTTTTTGGTAACGATCCGACTATGGCAACAAAAAATCTTCAGGCTAACACAATTAGCAAAGTTCAGGTGTTTGATAAAAAAAGTGATCAGGCTGTTTTTTCAGGAATTGATGACGGGCAAAAAACAAAGACGATTAACCTGACGATGAAAGACAATTTCAAGAAAGGCTATTTCGGTAAGCTGGAATTAGCTGGTGGGGCAAACGATAGATGGAATAATACTTTGATGCTAAACTCATTCAGGGCAAAACGAAAACTTTCTGTTTATGGTATTATGAGCAGTACAGGTAAAACGGGGTTGGATTGGGGAGAACAGGAAAAGTTTGGTGAAGGCCTTGATATGCAAATGAGCGATGACGGAGGAGTTTTTTTTATGAGTGGTGGAAATGACGAATTCAGCCAATCATCGTTCAGGGGGCAGGGTATACCTAAGAGTTGGAGCACCGGCATTAATTATGGCAACAAATTTAACACCGACAAGCAAAGTGTTAACGGAAGTTACCGGTATAACAGACTTATAAATGAGGGAGCAGCTAACACTTATTCACAATTTATTTTACCTGATACTGTTTTTTACCAAAGAGACAATAACAATTTTGTAAGCAGTAAGCAAAGAAATTCTGCGAACGGAACAATTGATATACAGATCGACAGTTTTACGTCCGTAAAAGTGAAGGCAAATGGTTATAGCGGTACCGAAACATCAAACAGTAATTATGTGTCCCAATCCATAAATAAAGCAGGCAGCCTTGTAAACACAAGTGCACGTGCAATTGCATCAAATGGCACTAATAACAGCTTTAACAGCAATCTTATTTTTAGAAGACGTTTTAAGAAGATTGGCAGAACAATGTCTCTTAATTTAATACAGGAGTATTTGCAAACGCACACCACCGGCTTCCTTAATTCTATTAACGATTTCTACGGTAAAAACGAGCGGATCATTAACACAAGTAATATAGACCAGATGAAGCTGTACGATGTAAGTACATTAACCACATCGGGCAGGGTGGTGTATACAGAACCCGTCGTTAAAAATGTATTTGTTGAGTTGAATTATGGAGTACGGTCAAACAACATAGAATCGAAAAAGCTCTCTTATGATAAAAACGGTAATGGCAGGTACGATGTACTAAACGATACGTTCAGCAACAATTATAACTACAAAATAATTACTAATAGTGGTGGTATGGCGTGGCGGTTTAATAATAAGAAGCTTACTGCCAGTTTGGGTGGCGATGTAGCTGTAGCAAATTTTAACCAGGAAGACGTACTTAAGAATAGTACTGTCCGGTATAGTTATACTAATCTTTTCCCCCGCTCTAATGTCAACTATAAATTTAACAGCAACAGTAGTTTGTATTTTTCCTACAACGGCAACACGCAACAACCCACTATTCAACAGATACAACCGATCAGAGATAATACAAATACATTAAATGTATTTGTTGGTAATCCTAATCTGAAGCAGGAATTCAGGCAAAGGTTCAGTATAAATTATGGTTCTTATAAAGTGATATCGCAGAAGAACCTTTACGCTTATGGCAATTTTAGTACTGTATCAAACGCTATTACTACCAACCAGTATACTGCAACATCGGGCGATAGTATAGGTAAAACAGTTTATCAATATATTAATGTAAACGGAAACTTCAATGGAAACCTTTCCGGTGGTTATGCATTTAAATGGATGAAGCCTGATATAAGAATAAATGCAGGTTTAAACCTAAATGTTAATCGAAACAATAACATAGTAAATAAGCTAAACAACGTAACTAACAATGAGAGTTATGGTATACGAATGGGGTTCAATAAATACGTAGAAAAAAAGTTTAGTTTTTATGTCGGCTTGAATGTCGCTTATAACACTTCTAAGTCTTCTATAAGGCCAGATGTTAAAACAAATTATTTCTCTCAAAATCACTTTTTCAATCTGAACTATACACTGCCATTGAAATTTGAATTTAATACTGATGTCGTAGCCGATCTGCGCCAAAAGACGAGCACCTTTGACCGTAATAATAATGTGATTGTTTGGAACGCCTACATTGGAAGAAAACTTTTTAAAGGTGACAAAGGATTGATCAGTATAAAGGGTAACGACCTTTTAGATCAAAACAAAGGTTTTAGCAGGTTTATTGGTTCGAACGTGGTTACCGAAAACTCGTATACAACCTTAAGAAGATATTTCATGTTGAACTTTACCTGGAACTTCTCAAAAACCCCTGGCGGAGCACCCACAAAATAAAATTGTATGAAAGCATATTACCTTATTGCATCCTTTTTCATTTCAACCTTTTCAGTAAAAGCACAACAAGTATTTATTGAAAAAGGAAAAATAGAGTTTGAAAGAACTACCAATGTGTACAAACGATTGGAGGATGACATGGAGGATGGAAACAATTCTTTTTTAGACATGATGAAAAAACAAATGCCCGAGTTCAAATCTTCCTATTTCAACCTTTACTTCAACCAGGAAAAGACATTGTACGAGCCAGGCCGTGAAGTGGAAACGGTAAAAAAAGTACCTGAATGGATGGCGGGACCTGCCGAAGATAACGTTGTTTATACTGACCTTGCTACACGTACTTTCAGCAGCCAAAAAGCAGTTTTTGAGAATATTTATAATGTACAGGATAGTCTAAGAAAAGCCGAATGGAAAATTACTTCAGACACCCGAACTATTGCAGGGTTTCAATGCCGTAAAGCTACCACCATGCTCATGGATTCCGTTTTTGTTTTTGCTTTTTATACCGATCAGATAATACCCCGTGGTGGTCCTGAGTCGTTTTCAGGTTTACCCGGTATGATCCTTGGCATTGCCATTCCCCGTATGCATACTACGTGGTTTGCAACAAAGCTTTTTACAGATGATCCAAAAATAAATGCAATCGCACCGCCTAAAAAAGGGAAAAAAATAAATGAAAGTTCTTTAAAAACCACACTTTATAATTCTCTAAAGCGATGGGGTAAGTATGGCGAGAGATATACCTGGAGTATTATGATTTAAAAAGGAATTGCCGATACTACTTTTGTTATGCCGAATTCCGGCATCTTTCATTACTATACCAGCATTTAAAGCACATCTTCAAATAGTAATTTATTTGTCTGCAGTAGCCAGCTTTATTCATAAATCTGTTGCCGGTTATTCCGC
The DNA here is from genome assembly GCA_038199395.1 of Chitinophagales bacterium. Classification (GTDB taxonomy): domain Bacteria; phylum Bacteroidota; class Bacteroidia; order Chitinophagales; family Chitinophagaceae; genus Segetibacter. The sequence continues at coordinate 9,575 of JBBPZJ010000074.1, read as the reverse complement.
CAATGCACATCATTTTCATTGAGGCGCAACTTATTTTGGAAAAAGTTATGTTTATCATATTGGAACGATTTTTTCAAACTTAAACGAAATGTACAATCAGGGACAATAAACGTTATTATATAAAACCTCAAAAATTTAAAATGGCGAACTATACAGTAGAAAGTGCAAAGACAAAAAAGGCGTTAATTATAGAAGATGAAAGTGACATGTGCCTGTTGCTAAATATTATGCTTGGGGCAAATAAAGTTGAACTCGATCATGTAAATAATCTTTCTGCTGCACGCGAATATCTCAAAAGTGAAAATCCTTCGGTTGTTATACTCGATAATAAGTTGCCTGATGGTTTTGGTGTCGATTTCATCAGCTTTATTAAAAACAATTATCCATCGATTAAGATCATTATGATTTCTGGTTACGATGCTTCTGCAGAAGACGTTGCCCTCGATAATGGTGCTGATATATTTCTACAAAAGCCATTCACGAAAGATCAGCTTTACAAGTCGATGATGGGATTATTGAATTAAACGGACGTTCATCTTTTGCAACTATTGAAAAGCCCAATTGCTATCCGCAATTAGGCTTTTACAGTTTTTTAGACCAATACCTTAAGAACTGCAACTAAGCATAGAACATCCTGTTTTTTGTGTTGCCCATGCTGGTCTTTTTGCAAAAAATTCGTCGAACTTGTTCGAGTAAGGCTCTTTCATTGCTTCCTGGAGTTTTTCAAAAAGCAGACTATCTCCTTTTTCTAATTGTTCGATAGCTTGGTGGAGCAAATAATTTCTTAAGATAAACCGTGGATTGTTTTTTCTCATGATATGAACTGATTCAGATCTGCTAATTGCATTTGCCTTTAGTCGTTCAACATAAGCTTTTAATGAAGAATTCAAAGTTTCTGTTTGATTTTCATCCAGCTCTTTGTAAAAACTTTCCTTAAAATGGTGTGCATAATCTGCCTCATGCTGCTCAGTAGAAATATCCGTCAGTAATTGAAAAAAAAGGGTCATATCAGGTTGAGTTGTCTTCAACATCTTTTCAAAATCCTGGATAAATTCGATGTCCTCTTGTCTTACCTCGTCTAGCCCGAGCTTGTTAGCCATCATTTTAAAATATTTGTTCCAATAAAAATTATCATAGCTTTCCAGTGCTGACAGTAGTTCATCTTCACCGTCAATTAAAGGAGCAATTGCCCCTGCAAGACAAGCGAGGTTCCATTTTGCAACTGCTGCCTGTTTTCCAAAAGCATATCTACGCCCCGGCAGGTCAGTAGTATTAGGGGTAAAGTTGGGGTCGTAGTCGTCAACAAAAGAATAAGGGCCATAATCTATCGTTAAGCCTAGAATAGACATATTATCAGTATTCATTACTCCGTGTACAAATCCTACACGCAACCACTCTACCATTAAAGCTGCTGTTCGCTCGACTACCTCTCTGTACCATCTCAGCACTTTATTTTCGCCTTGAATATTAGGATAAAGCTTTTCGATGGTCCAGTTAACCAACTGTCTGAGATGATCAATTTCTTGTCTCGCAGTTAATATTTCGTAATTGCCAAAGCGTAAAAAGCTTGGAGCTACCCGCATTACAATTGCTCCCGGTTCGTATTCAGCATTTCCATCGTAAAACATATCACGCATTACTTTTTCACCGGTACCTACCAAACTTAACGCCCTGGTTGTAGGAACACCTAAGTAATGCATAGCCTCACTCATCAGGTATTCTCTGACCGATGATCGTAACACGGCTCTGCCATCAGCCCTTCGGCTATAAGGTGTAAGGCCCGGACCTTTTAGCTGCAGTTCCCATGTTTTTCCACCTGAAGTCTGCAGTTCTCCCAATGTTATCGCCCTGCCATCACCCAACTGGCCTGCCCAATTGCCAAACTGGTGTCCGGCATAGCAAGCAGCATACGGGTTCATAGAAGAAGTAACCTTATTACCTCCTAAAATATTTATATCATCAAATTCTGTTGGTTTTTGCAATTCTAATTCCATTGCAAGATCTTCACTCCATGCTAAAAGCGTTACTTTCTCTACCGGTGTTGGCAGTGCTATACTATAGAATTTTCCAGGAGTTTGTCTTGGTGTTTTATTTCCGCTTTCATCTCCTTCAAAATTATTTACGAATTCATTTTTAAATTCCACTTCACTCAAATTGTTCATAAACTCTTTTTTAAATTTCCCGTGTTCAAAACATTATTGTTTAAAGTAAAAGCCAAAAACTAAGCCATCATACTGGTTCGATAAATACCAGTCGTATACTGCTCGTCGCATGAGAGTGTGCAATGATTTTTCTTGAGCCAAGCAGGATTGCTGCTATGAATGATTGTTGCGTCGACCACTTTTACGATTTTTTCCATACTCAGCAATAATGTCGTTGACTTAAAATTTTAATTGCCTTGTAAGGGCATCCTGTTTATAGAAATAGAAGCAAAATTGCTAAAGACGCCGTAGGAGTCCCCTGTTAAGAGGAAGCTCCTACGGAGCTTTAAGAATTCCTAATGTAAATCTTCTATAAACAGTTAGCTCCTATGGAGCTTAAGTCGAAGACATTGATTTAAGATTTTAATTGCCCTGTAAGGGCACCCAATTTATAGAAATAGAAGCAAAATTGCTAAAGACGCCGTAGGAGTCCCCTGTTAAGAGGAAGCTCCTACGGAGCTTTAAGAATTCCTAATGTAAATCTTCTATAAACAGGTAGCTCCTATGGAGCTCAAGTCGAAGACATTGACTTAAGGTTTTAATTGCCCTGTAAGGGCATCCTGTTTATAGAAATAGAAGCAAAATTGCTAAAGACTCCGTAGGAGTCCCCTGTTAAGAGGAAGCTCCTACGGAGCTTTAAGAATTCCTAATGTAATCTTCTATAGACAGGTAGCTTCTATGGAGCTTAAGTCAATGACTTGGATTCATCAATGCACAAACTTATAAGACGTAGAGTATAACTATTCTATAAGCTTACAAAATGGTGGCAAAATGGTTTAAAACGGTGACAACACTAAAGGGTTATCAAGGTTGTTCTTTGTCGGGTGTCCTGTTAATAAAAATCCTTCCCTAAAGAAGGATTAAAAATTTGGGAAAAACTTTCTCTGACAATCGTGCAACAGTGCACGTCATTCTGCTTGCTTAATAGTATTAACATCTGATCCATTTCTAATCTCGTCGGTGGCTGTTTTTATTAATTGATCTCCTTCAATCAAATTTCCGTAAACTTCTATTTTGCCATCTCCCTCACGTCCTTTTTTTATGTCAACCCATTCAGCTTTTTGATTAACTACCCGTATAACAAATTCCTTTTCAGCAGTTGATACGACAGCAGTTTTTGGTACAATGAACGTACTGTCTTTTGCTGGCAATGGTATGTTCACCTCGGCATACATGCCTGGTAGTAAGTTCTTATCATTATTTAAAACGTCCATTTCAATGCGCTCAGATCTTAAGCGTTCATCTAACGATCCTGCCATTCGTTTTACCTGAGCTGTAAACTTTCGCGACGGCATCGACTTCACATTAAATGTAATTGCATCGCCCGCATGCAAAAGACCTGTGTACACCTCAGGTACAGAAATAACCAATCTCAGTCTTTGTTGCTGTTGCAGCACAAACATCGGCACTTCAGATCCTTTACCCGAAGGGCCGACATATGCGCCGGGGTTTATGTTTCGTGCCGTAATTACACCGCTGAAAGGTGCCCTGATATCGAGATAGTTTCTGGTTGCGGATACCGCACGGATAGAAGCCTGTGCACCCTCCAGCCTCGCTTTTTCTGAGTTCACTCTTGCCAACGCCTGCTCAAGATCATTGGGAGAAATTGTTCCCGGTGTTTTACTTGTTTCTAATAACCGGTTGTAGGTTGCTTTGCTAGATATATAAATTGCCTGCAGCGATTTTAAGTTGGATTGTGCTTCTGATATTCTTGAGTTTATTTCAGGAGCTTCCATACTTACCAGTAACTGGCCCTGTTTTACCCCGGAACCAACATCAACCAGTACTTTTTTTACAAAGCTGTTTTCTTTAGCATAAATTTCAACTTTTTGATAAGGTATCAACTCTCCCGGAACCTGGATGGAAGAAGACAGTTTACCTTTTTTGGCAGAAACAACTTCAGTAGCTGCCGGTGTTTTTGTTTGTTTCTGTTCAACTACTGCTTCCTGTTTCTGTTTTGAAGAATGACACGAAGGAGTTGTTATCAGCAGGCAACAGCCAATAACAGGAAAGATGGTAAAAAATGAAGTCTTAGTTATGTTGAGCATATAAAGTTGGAATGTAATGAGTACTATCTTTGTCTTCAGGATCTAAAGAAACCGATTTTGTGGAAGCTTTACCTTGTACCCAGGTAAACACCAGCGGCAAAACGATAATAGTAACTATCGTGGAAGCGATCAACCCACCTATAACAGCACGGCCTAGAGGGGAAGCCTGGTCTCCACCTTCTCCTATGCCTGACGCCATTGGTATCATACCAACCACCATGGCAACGCTGGTCATTAATATGGGTCGCAGCCGTAAGGCTGCTGCTTCTTTCGCTGACTCTATCGCATCGCCGTTATGCATCCGCAATTGTTCGGCATTTGTAATCAGGAGCACACAATTTGAGATGGATACACCTACTGACATGATCATGCCCATGTAAGATTGCAGGTTAAGAGTTGACCCGGTTAACAACAGCAGTATCAATGAACCTGCTATTACTGCCGGCACTGTCGATAGTACCACCAATGAAACTTTAAATGATTGAAAGTTAGCTGCCAGCATTAGAAAAATGACGACAATTGCTACAATCAATCCATTTTGCAGGCTATCTAATGTTTCGGTCAGCGTTTGACTTAAACCTTTCGTTTCAATTGAAAGTCCACGGGGTAATTCGCCCAGCGATTTAATAGCAGCTTCCACGTCTTTTGTGGCGGTGCCTAAATCTTTATTGTTGAGATTTGCTGTTACAGAAATGAGTGGAAGGGCACCTAAAAGATCATTTTCTCCATAAGTAGTATCAGCCGTAATACTCGCCACATCGCGCAAAACCGGACGTGGAGAATTACTTAAAACAGGTATTTCGCCAATATCATTTATACTTGCCATTTTCAATTCCGGAACTTCTACCTGCACAGCAATTCCCTGGCTTGCTTTTTCATCAAGCCAAACGTTCTTTTCTGTAAATCTTGATGAGGAAGTGGATGCGGTAAGTGACCTGGAAATGTCGGTCACACTTACACCTAACTGAGCGGCCCGTACCCGGTCAATATTGATATTTAGAGAAGGATATTTTGTTGATTGGGCTATTTGTGCATCTCTTAAATAGGGAATCTCATTTAGTTTTTGTAAAACTTTATTTGCATACTCTTCATTCTGCTTCTTGTTTTTTCCGATCACTCTTACTTCAATAGGGGTTGGCGACCCCTGGCTAAGAATTTTATCTGTTAATTCTATCGGTTCAAAAGACAATGATACACCGGGCAATTCCTGTTTCATTTTGTTTCTGAATCTTTCTTTCAATTCGTCCAGGTTCACTTTATAATCTTCATCCAGGTTTACCTGCAAAACACCTTCCTGCGATCCACTCATAAACAGATAGATCGGGCTGGTCGAAAACTGTCCCGGATGTGATCCTACAAATGCAGAAGTAACGCTAATATTCTTCTTACCAACAAGGTTCTCGAGTATTTGAAGCGTCTTTACCATGCTTAATTCAGTCCGTTCAAGCCGGGTTCCCTGGGGTTGTCGCAACCTTACCTGGAACTGCCTGCCATTTACCTTAGGTAACACATCACGACCTATCGAGGTTAATAAAAAGAGTGCAAGAGCCGTGGCGAGAAAAGAGTAGGCTAAAACTATTGGGCGGCGGTAAGGTATGATCCGGTTAAGAAACCGGAGAAACCTGTTTCTAAATCTATCAAAGCCCTTCGCTTTTTTATTAGCACCAGCGTTTTCTTCTATTAGTATTTTTTTCTGGTCCCATGTATCTCTTTCTGATTCTACAGACAAATGTGAAGCAATAAATTCTTCATCATCAGTCATTGTTCGTTTTAATCCTGATTTGTCTTCAATTATAACAGAATGATGATGGCTTTTCATTAACCAATTCGCCATTATGGGTACAAATGTTTGCGAAAGCAGGTAAGAGGCAATCATCGAAAATCCGATCGCTAAAGCAAGAGGAAGGAACAATGCTCCGGGGATGCCTTTCATGGTAATGGCGGGTGCAAACACAGCAAGAATACAAAAGAGGATTAGCAACTTCGGAAAGGCTATTTCCCGGCATGCATCCCATATTGCCAGGGCCTTTGGTTTACCCATTGCAAAATGCTGGTGTATATTTTCTATCGTAACAGTTGACTCATCTACCAGTATGCCTATAGCCAGCGACAGACCGCTAAGAGTCATAATATTAATGGTTTGATGAAAGAGATACAAAAAAAGCACCCCGGTAATAATAGAGGTAGGAATGGTAAGAATGACTATAAGCGCTCCGCGCTTGTCGCCCAAAAATAACAGTACCATGAAGCCAGTCAGCAATGCACCTATCGCCCCTTCAGTTACCAGACTTTTTACCGCATTAATGACAAAAACGGACTGGTCAAATTCATAAGAAAGCTTTACATCCGCAGGCAAAAGGCTTTGAAAACGTGGAATAGCCTTTTTTAGATTTTGTACAACTTCCCATGTAGAGGCATCAGCAGATTTTGTTATAGGCATGTAAATCGAACGTTTTCCATTTACCAATGCGTAACTGCTTGTAATGTCTGCTCCATCTTCTACTGTTGCTACGTCGTGTAAATAAATGTTTTGTACCGTGCCTTTAAACAATGGAATGTCTTCGAAATCTTTTATTTTTTTTATTGAAGTATTACTTGGAGTAATGTAATTGTAATCGCCTATTCTTACATTGCCTGAGGGAGTTGCCTGGTTGTTTTCCCTTATTGCCTGCACTACCTGGTCGGGGGTTAAATTGTGTGCACGCAACAACTCAGGATCCACTTTTATTACGACGGTTCTCACATTACCGCCAAATGGAGCGGGAGAGATCAGGCCGGGTATAGAAGTAAATGAAGATCTTATATAAACGTTTGCCATATCAAGCAACTCATTATTGCTTCGGGTAGGGCTGCTTAATACAAGTTGCCCGACAGGTAATGTGGATGCATCGAACCGGATGATAAAAGGAGGCTGACTACCGGGTGGAAAAATTGCCTGCGCCCTATTGGTAAATGTTGACACTTCTGCTGCTGCCTGTGCCATATTCGTACCCTCGTAAAAGGTAAGCTTCATAAGGGTTAAGCCTTGTATGTTTCTTGTTTCTATGCTTTTTACACCCGATACATACAGCAACAGATTTACATATTGTTTGCCAAAATAACTTTCCATCTGGTTGGGAGAAAAACCACCATAAGGATGAGAAATGTAAATGACCGGAAGATTGAGATCTGGAAAAATGTCTATCTTAATATTTCGGACAGCATTGATGCCGAAAAAGAACACCCCCGCTACAATTACAAGTATGGTAATAGGTTTTCTAAGAGCACTTTTAATTAATCCCATTAGTAAATATCGTCGAAAAAAAGGTGATTAAAACTCGTTTATAAAAATGCTGAAATTGCCACTTGCGGCCGCTTTGAATAACAAAGCCTGCCACACATTTGCAAATGCGATATCCCGGTCTGTCTCAGCTCTGTTTAATGCATACAAAGCCTGTGTAACATCTATAATATTTGATAAACCATTTTTATACAACACCGTTTTCTGTAGATAAGCCGCCGACGCAGCTTCCATTTCAATAGGCGCTTCACGATGATTTTCGAGCGCATTTTCTATTTTTTGCCCTGCCAATACCATCTGGTTCTTCAGCCTCTGGTCTACCTCTGCGTATTCATTTTGTAAACCTTCGGTCGTGTACTTCTGGGCCAGTACCTGTTGCCCTACTCTCAGGTAACCGGTCAAATTCCATGTAACTCCAACCCCTACCAGGTAATTTGCCCTCGTTGGTTTTACCCCCTGAATATAGTCTTTTGTAAAAGCTTCGTGGTTAAGAGCGTTATAATTGTAGTTAAAGCCTGATCCCCGGCCTTGAATGATACCGAAGGTTGTAAAGGTGGGATATTTAAAGGTGTTGTAGTATTTTACCCGTGCATTGCTTAGGTCAACCCGGCTCAGGTAGTATTTCAATAAAGGATGTTCTTCTTCCCTAAACCTGGTGGCCGTGTCTATTGAAGATGGTATTCTTGACAAAAAAACAGTATCGAGCAAAAGGTTTTGGCTGGCACTACCCATTAATGTTGCCAGCTCGTTGCTTTGTTCCTGTTCGTTGTCTTTAGCTCTTAAAAGAAGTATTTTTGCATTTGACACCTCCGCATTTGCCAAAGAAGAATCTACTCCGGCATTCAAACCATTTTTTGCTCTTGCTATTACAACAGTTGCCAGGCCTTGCGCTCTTTCAAGGTTTTTTACCTGGGATTGTGTTATTCTTTGGGCTGCCAGTAAATTGAGATAAGCTGCAGACACTCTTATTTCATGTTGAAAAAACTCTTGTTGAAAATCTGCTTCATCTTGTGCAACCGCTGCTTTGGCGACCTGCACTTTTTCACGAGCCTTGCCAAATGAAAAAAAGTCCCAGTTAATATTAGTCAGATAAAGAGAACCAAAAGCAGCATTCCAGCTTTGCCGGTCCATTGCAGGTCCCGCCGGTGAGGCGGCTAATCCCCGAAGGCCGTACAAGACTCCGTTTTGACCATTTATAGTACCAAAATCGTGTTGGGCAGACAAAGTTAAATCGGGTAAGTTTTCTTTCCGGGCTTGTTCAACGCTGGCTAAAGAAGCTTTAACATAGTTTGATTTCGCTTTTAAAGTACCGTAATTCTTTGTCGCAATATTTATGGCGTCCTTTAGATATAGTGTTTGCTGACTGTAAGATTTGGAGCCGAAAAAAGCTGTTATTAAAAGTAGAAAATGACGAATGCCAATATTTATATCCATGAAGTGAAATAAAGCATGAATGAAGGCTGCAAATTTACAGGCACAATGTGTTTGAGAAAAATGAATTTATAAGTAAATCGGTTAAACCAGGTAATAGTATTAATTTTTTCAATAAGAGAGAATGTGTTATTTTTTCAGTTTCGAGCTTAACAGGACCTTTAATAAAGATAGCCATTAGTCATACAAGAGTTTATATGGCTTAGAGTACAAAGAGTATCCTGCAAAAATAGAAGCGTGAAGTTTAAAATGTATTTTTATGGAGCCGGCAAAAGAAAGTCCATTTGAGAAGCCATTGAGTGGCATTTTTGCAATGGATAAATAACATTTTACTATATCTGAATTGCATTTCATAGCCTACATAAAATTCCTATTGATACTTACAGACGCATACTTCACAAACATACAAGCTGCCATCAAAAAAGAACTGTTGATGGCAAACCGAACTGTATATGCAGCAGTCGCATGGTTTACAGATGAAGTATTGTTTAATACTTTAATGGAGGTATTGCAAAAAAATGTTCACGTACAACTTTGTGTTGTGGAAGATGAGATAAATTTTAGTTTTAAGGGGTTGCCTTTTGATAAACTAAAAACATATAACGGAAATTTTTT
>JBBPZJ010000073.1:0-26279 GCA_038199395.1 Chitinophagales bacterium | reverse complement strand
CGACGCAAGCAATCGAGCGCTTGCATGGTTAAGTACTACCAACGTTGTAGCGGGTGATCAATATGACAAATCAAAAGATGCTCTTAAATGGGCAGCGATGACCTATGTGGTAGCTGCAATAGCATCTCTCGTAACCTTAATACAATACATCCTTATTTTTTTAGGTAATAGCAGAAATAGGAATTAAGATTTTGCTTACTCAATTAATTTCAACCGGGCGGTCCGCAGATGGAGCTCTTGTGGTAATCTCAAATGTGGTTGAAAACTTCGGGCTTTCGGTTCTCTTCCATTTGTCCCAAAAGGTAAAGTATAATCCGTAATTATATTTAAACTGCTTATGGTGCAGCGAATGATGAGTGGCGCCGATAATCCATTTGCCCAAAATATGACGGTAAAAATTAGCGGGATAAGTCTCGATCTCAAGATGATTTATTACACTGCTAAACGTCATAAGAGTTAACTGAAACAAGAGAACACATACGTGCATCGGAACAACCATTATTGTTAATGGTAAAATAATTGCTTGCAAAAGTCCTTCAAGCGGGTGAAATGAGAAAGCAGTCCATGCGCTGGTGGTATTACTTTCGTGATGAACTTTATGCAACAATTTAAAAACGGTGGGCTTGTGCATCCATCTGTGAAGCCAATAATAATAGGTTTCATGTATCAGCATAGAAATTATAAGACTCACCGGTAAATATAGTAAGCCGTATTTTCCAAAACCTACATACAATTTAGTATATCCTTTTTGCCATAGAACAACCGTAATAGAACCTGCGAAAGCGAAAATTAAGGAAGTGACGATCGACCATTTTATTTCGTTATAAAATTGTCTTTTGTCTATTTGCTTTTTGCTTAAGCTTCGGCTTTCCCACTTTTTATAATTGACAGTACGAAACCAAAACTGAAACAGGCCTGCAATAAGAAAATATCTTCCCACAACTATCATAAACACTGCTAATGTAGCTAACAGAAAATTTTTCGGTTCAGAAAAATCAGGCATTGCCAATGTTGTTAAAATTAAAAAAGAATAAAGACTGCGACGGACAAGTTGTTAAGTTACAATTTTAGAGCCTCGTTGTTAAAAGAAAACCTGGCTTTTTGCCAGGTCTCTATCAAATTTTAATTTCTTCTTCATTTTGATCGTAAAAATGAAACTCAATCAAGGTGTAGTTGTTGTTAGGTAATACTTCAATTTTCGTCTTAAATTTTTTATTCCACTTATACTTAATGGAGTTAAAAAACCAACCTTTTGTCAGATGGGAATAGACGATTGGATTTACATACAGGGTGAGGTTTTTATGCTGATGAGTAACCAGATATAATAACTTCTTTTCTATCTCATCTACCAAAAGAATAGTAGATGTGATCTTACCCGTACCGTTACAGCTCGGACAAACTTCAGAAGTATTAATATTCACTTCCGGCTTCATTCGTTGCCTTGTAATTTGCATGAGACCAAACTTCGAAATCGGAAGAACTGCGTGCTTAGCCCTGTCAGTACGCATGAAGTTGTCCATTACATCCTGCAATTTCTTTTTATTGTCGGGCAACTTCATATCTATAAAATCCACAACAATAATTCCTCCTATGTCTCTAAGCCGTAGTTGCCTGGCTATTTCCTCTGCAGCTTCCATGTTTGTCTGCACGGCATTTTCTTCCTGGTTATTGCTCACACTTTTATAACCGCTGTTTACATCGATAACGTGTAAGGCTTCGGTATGTTCAATAATTAAATAGGCACCACTAGGAAGATTTACAGTTTTACCAAAAGCGCTTTTAACTTGCTTTGTTATGCCATAATGATCAAAAATAGAAGCACCGTTTTGATACATCCCCACTATCTCAGCTTTTTCCGGAGCAATCTTTTGAATATAATTTTTTGTATCGTTGTAGATGCCATTGTCATTTACAATTATTCTGTTGAAATCTTCTGTAAGAAGGTCTCTCAACATACTGGTGGTCTTAGTTTGCTCGCTTAAAATTTTGGCCGGGGCTTCCGCTCCTTGCAGATTTTTTTGAATACCTCTCCAGGTACTAATAAGTGCGGTAAGATCTTCGTGTAGTTCTGCTGTATTTTTCCCCTCAGCCGCTGTTCTTACAATTACACCAAAATTCTTTTGCTTTATAGCCTCTACGATTTTTTGTAATCGTTTACGTTCTTCAGCACTGTGGATTTTCTTGGAAACTGCTACAATATCATTGAAAGGGGTGAGTACCACAAACCGGCCAGGTAAAGAAATTTCACAACTGAGGCGAGGGCCTTTTGCAGCAATAGGCTCTTTTAAAATCTGGACTAAAACGTTTGGCTTACCGCTTAATACTTCATTTATTTTCCCTGTTTTTACAATCTCAGGTTCTACCTCGAACTTCGTAAAGTCTAAACCACTTTCTGATTTATCGGCTACGCTGAGTTGGGTAAACTTTAATATGGAACGTGCAAAGGGGCTGAGGTCTGTATAATGAAGAAAGGCATCTTTTTCGAAACCTACATCAATAAAGGCAGCGTTTAACCCGGGAATGAGTTTTTTTACTTTTCCAAGGTAAAGGTCTCCTACTCCAAAACTAGAATCAGTTTTGTCATTATGTAGCTCTACCAGTTTTTTGTCTTCAAGTAAAGCTATTTCTACCCCCTGTGGAGTAGAATTTATTATTAATTCTTTGTTCAAAATTGCAACTTTTAAAAATTCACACGACATCCCCCAAAAGGAGAACATACCAGTTCTTCAAAGTGTTGTACCAACACAAATATATCCTGCCACTTTTTTTATTTGATAAGATAAAGACAAAAGTTGCAAAACAGGCAGTTGGCAGACCAGTAGTAAGTTGCAAATGCCGGAGAATATGTCCTACGCTCCGGCATCGCTAAAAATGACAGGTATGAGAAGATTTTTTTACTTCTTCTTCTTATGACGATTTTTTCTCAGTCTTTTTTTACGCTTGTGCGTCGCTATCTTATGACGCTTTCTTTTCTTTCCGCAAGGCATGATCTAATAATTTTTAGTTTTATAATTCCGGTTATTGTAATGCTTTTATTCTCGCATCTAATTCTTTCTGAGCTTCAGGATTCGGTATTCTGCTTTTCACTTCTTTATACCACTTAGCAGCGTTTTCCTTATCTCCTTTCTGGTCATAACTTTCTGCAAGGTTTAATGCCGCCTCCATGTTGTCGGGTTGTTTCGCTACTATTATTTTAAAGCGTTCGATTGCTCTGTCAAACTGCCCGCTTTTTATACCTCCTAGTCCCAATATTAACTGTCCAAACATATTATCAGGATCTCGTTGTACTACTTCTCTAATAGCCGCTATACCCTCCATGGGATTATCGCTGATGTTACCAAATATGTAACAAGCGCCCAGGCCAATTTTACTACTATCATTCTTAGGATTCAACTGTAGTGCTCTTTGAAAAAGATCTTTTGCATTTGTTGCTAACCAGTTTTGCATAGGAGGATCTGACTCCGTTTTTAGATTGGTTAAAAGCAAATGGGCTGCAAAGGTGAGGCTTTTTTCAGAATTTTCCAACTTAGCAGCTTCCGCGGTATAATATGCATAAGGTTCAAACAGTCTGATACTATCACCCCAGAAAGAAGCAAGCGTTCTATAAACCTTGAATTGTTGATTTTTAACGTCTCCTCTTTTTACGCTATTTTCCAAAGAAGTTACTTTTTCCAATTGTTGTGGAGTCAATCTTTCTTTAGCATGAGTTAGCAACTTCTGTGTTTCCAAAGTTTTTTGCTGATGAGGAGTGTTTTCAGCAACAGCAGACGACTTTTTAGGAGGTATAGTGTTACCAAAGAAAAACAAGAGGACAAACAATAACACACCGCCGCTCACTAAAAGAAGTTGTTGTTTCTTCACAATTACTGATTATCAGGCAAAAATAAACGAATTGGCGGGTGTATAATCAGCAGATAAGTTAAAAGCAAATTAAGTAGTATAAGTATTTGATACTAGTTATAGTTTAAGAAACCACATCACCTTCCTGTTTCCTTTTGCTTTTTACCTCACTTACAAATTCTTTTGCAGGTTTAAAAGCCGGGATAAAATGCTCAGGAATTTCTACAGCAATATTTCGTTTGATGTTCCTGCCAATTTTTGCAGCTCTTTTTTTGGTTATAAAGCTGCCAAATCCACGTATATAAATATTTTCCCCTTGCGAAAGACTATCCTTCACTTCTTTAAACATAGTTTCTAAGGTTACTAAAACATCAACTTTAGGTATGCCCGTTTTTTCCGAAATCTGATTTATTAAGTCTGACTTTCTCATTGGGTAGTTATTTTTTCTTTTTTCCCTCAACACCTGCTTAATATGGTATAAGAGCAACTTTTATTTTTTTAAACCCTTTATTTGCAATTTTATTCCTTGTTAATCAATTGATTGTCAAATGAAACCAAATAATTCCAATTATGTCAATTTAATTTATTCCCGCACACATACGTTTACTACATTCATTGTTACATGCAAGATTACTTTACCCGAAACATAATTGATTGGCACTTAATAGAAAATAAAAGAATCATGCCATGGAAGGGAGAAAAAGATCCTTATAAAATCTGGATCAGCGAAATTATTCTTCAACAAACTCGTGTAATGCAAGGACTTGCATATTATAATAATTTTATGATAGAATTTCCTACGCTTGACAGCCTCGCAAATGCTTCTGATGACGCAGTTTTTAAGGTGTGGGAAGGTTTGGGTTATTATTCGCGGTGCAAGAACCTACTTTTTACTGCACGTTACATCGTTCATCATCTTTACGGAAATTTTCCAACAAACTACGAAAACTTGTTAAAACTCAAGGGAATAGGACCTTATACCGCAGCCGCCATTGCTTCTTTTGCGTATGGACTTCCACATGCTGTTGTTGATGGGAATGTTTTTAGGGTTTTAGCAAGGTTTTTTGGGGAAACGGTGCCGATTGATTCGATAAAAGGAAAGGAACTTTTTACTGCACTTGCAAACAAATTGCTTTATAAAGATGACTCTGCCGCTTTCAACCAGGCTATTATGGATTTTGGAGCTACCGTGTGCAAACCTCAACTACCAGCATGTCAGACCTGTGTCCTTCAACAAAAATGTACCGCTTACAATTTTGGATTGGTAAATAAGCTGCCCGTAAAAGAAAAGCGACTGGTAAAGCGTAAGAGGTTTTTCTATTATTTCATTTTTTTAACTGAAGAAGGAGTGCTGGTGCGAAAACGAATGGAGAAGGACATATGGGAAAATCTTTATGAATTTTATCTGTTTGAGTCTGATAAGGAATTAAACTGGAAACCCACGGACATTACTAATTGGCTGATAGAACAGTTGGGTATAAAGAACCATTCGATTATTGGCATTTCTCCAAATTATAAGCAGAAGTTGACTCATCAGAATCTTATAGGCAAATTCATTCTTATACGTCCAAATCCAATTCCCCCCAGCCTCAAAAATTTTTTACAGATCGACGTTTCAGAACTAGAAACTGTACCCTTCCCTAAATTCATAAATCAGTACTTGCAGGATAATTTGTCTGTGATAAAGGAAGTACAAGCAAGTAATCGCCCAAACCAAGAATCAAGCGTGTAAATGTTTTGCAAGACAAGCAGTTGCTTTATAACCGGTTTTTTCTACTAAATAGAGCGTGGTTGAAGATAAAAAGATTATTTTTTTTCTATTGCTTGAATTGCTTTATAAAAAAAAGTAATTTTAGAGAGCTAACCAAACAGGTGGGAAGTAATTTATAAAATAAGACTAATATGAGAGGTGTAAACAGAGTAATACTTATCGGGAATCTCGGTAAAGATCCTGATGTACAATACCTGGAAGGAAATATCGGAGTAGCGAAATTTAGTTTGGCAACTACTGAGACTTACAAAGACCGGGGTGGAAAACTGGTTTCACAAACCGAGTGGCATACCGTAGTGTTATGGAGAGGGCTGGCAGAACTGGCTCAAAAATACTTACACAAGGGCAGCCTCGTATACATTGAGGGAAGACTAAGAACACGCAGTTGGGAGGACAAGGAAGGAAACAAAAAATTTGCTACAGAAGTAGTGGGCGATAACTTGATTATGCTTGATAAAAGAGGTGAAGGACATGGTCTTGGAAGCGCTAACCATCACGAAAACCTCGAAGGTATCAGCAATATAGAAATTCCTCCGATTGGGGAACCTAGAGAAGATCTACCTTTTTGAAATAACTAAATTACCCATATCTTAGCTCTAACCCTTAAAGGCTATACTACCTTTATCATTGTTAACCAAACTACGCTGTTTTGGATCATCACCCGGGTGTTTTTTATTTATTAAATATTATAAATCCTGCTGTTATAAATACACAGGCTTCTACTATTTTAATTTTTCTCCTCATTATTCTATTACTGATCTCTTTTTGTGTTTCGGGAGCTGAAGTTGCTTTCTTTTCACTGTCGTATAAGGACGTAAATATGCTGAAAACAAAACAGCAGTCGGGATATAAACGAATAGTTGATTTATTAGAAGAGCCCAAAACGCTGCTTGCTTCGTTGTTGATTGCAAACAGTTTTGTAAATATTTCCATCATCATAATTTCAAATTTTGTAATTGATGGACTGTTTGAGTTTCAATCACAATTGTTATGGGTAGAATTTCTTATAAAAGTTTTAGCAGTCACTTTTTTACTTGTTTTGTTTGGCGAGGTAATGCCAAAAGTGATGGCTACACAAAATAATATTCGATTTGCAAAAGAAGCCGGTCCGCTGGTGGAAACCATTTCTTATTTATTTAAAGGACTAAGTGAACGATTGGTAAAAACTTCTGATTTTATAGAAAAACGACTGGCCAAAAAATCTGGCAATTCTTATAGTTTAGAAGAGCTCGATCACGCCATTGACATTACCACCGATAGTGAGGCCTCTCAAAAGGAAAAAAATATACTGAAAGGCATAGTAAAATTTAGCAACATAACAGCTAAACAGGTTATGAAAGGAAGGCTGGATGTTAGTGGAATAGAACTTTCTACCACATTTTTTAAATTGATAAAAAAAGTGGAAGAATTACATTACAGCCGTCTGCCTGTTTATAAAGAAGATTTAGATGCAGTAGTAGGAATGATACATACAAAAGATCTTTTACCTCATTTAAACAAACCACAAGATTTTGAATGGCAGACACTAATGAGGCCTCCATTTTTTATTCATGAGCAAAAGATGATTGAAGACCTTTTACAGGAATTTCAGGCGAAAAGAATTCATTTTGCAATAGTTGTAGACGAATTTGGAGGCACCAGTGGCATTGTAACGCTAGAAGATATAATGGAAGAAATTATTGGTGATATAAAAGACGAATTCGATGAAGAAGATGCAGGCTACAATAAAGTTGATGATTTTAATTACATTTTCGACGGCAAAATAATGATATATGACGTGTGTCGCATAATGGAGATACCAATGGAAACCTTTGACGAGGTACGAGGCGAAAGCGAATCGCTGGCTGGTTTAGTTTTGGAACTTGCGGGGGAAATACCGTCAGTTAATGAGGTTATTTCTAGCGGCGATTTTGAATTTACAGTGCTGGAAATTGCGAAAAACAGGCTTCAAAAAATTAAGGTTACTATAAAACCCCATTTAGAAGAGTAAACGTAGATTTGTTTTTCAACTCAAAAAAGTCATTGAAAGCATTCTTATATTTTACCCGCCATAAATTATCTGTTTCAAATAATTTTCTTTTTTCTGCGATCAGACTTTCTACTATCATACTTGCGGGGTTTGCAATCGTGTTGCTGTCTTGTAATAGTGATTATACTCCTAAACCAAGAGGATATTTTAAAATTGAATTTCCTAAAAAGGAATACCAGGTCTTTAATGAGCCCGGCTACCCTTACTCTTTCGAATTTCCAACATATGCCAAGATCGTAAAAGACAGCAGCTTTTTTGGTGAAGCCACCGAAAACCCCTGGTGGATTAATATCGACTTTCCTCAATTCAATGGACGTGTTTATGTGAGTTATAAAGAAATAGGAAAAAATAAGTTTGACAAACTTATTAACGACGCCTTTACCATGACCAATAAGCACACTATGAAGGCGTATAGTATTGACGATTCTTTAATAGTAAATCCAAATGACGTTCATGGTGTCTATTTTAAGGTAGGCGGAAATGTAGCAACGGCGAATCAATTCTTTTTAACTGATAGCACTAAGCATTTTTTGCGTGGTGCCCTGTATTTTGATGCTACGCCGAATGAAGATTCTTTAGGAATAGTTAATAAGTTTTTGATGGAGGACGTAAAGCACCTGATCAACACATTTAAGTGGAATTAACAGGCTTTTGTAAAATTGTGGATGTGCTGGTTGCAGACTTTTTGAATAAAAACTCAATGTTTCCATCAGCCTGGGTGCGATGCAAAAATCGATTTCAATTTTACTTTTTTAGATTTTCCTTGTAATTATCTTACAAGATTGTAAAACCTTACAAACTTATTTCAGTATTTTTAAAAGGATATTTTACAACTAACTTTGCGCTGTTGTATGGTATTAAAAGTGATTTGCTAAGTTTATGATAGCTATTGATAATATTTTGGTAAGTGATCAGGTGGTTGAAGAGCAATTTGTTTGTGACCTTACCAAATGCAAAGGTGGATGTTGTGAAGACGGAGATGCGGGAGCGCCCCTGGAAGTTGAGGAATTAACCCATCTCAATAATTTTTACGGTGAAGTAAAACTGTACATGACAAACGAAGGAATTAAACAAATTGATAAGGTTGGCAAGTACGTGTATGACCAGGAATTTGGATGGGTAACACCAACAATAAATAGCGAAATATGTGCTTACGGTTATAAAGACAAGCAGGGCATAGTAAAATGTGCTATTGAGCAGGCCTATAACGATGGGAAAATAAGTTGGAAAAAACCGATTAGTTGTCACCTTTTTCCAATCCGGCTAAAAAAGAGTAAAAATGGCCAAACAGAGTTTGTAAACTACGAACCTCGTGAAGATTTATGCTCAGCCGCTTGCAAACTTGGCAAGAAATTAAAGGTACCGGCTTATGTTTTTTTAAAAGAAGCCATTATTAGAAAGTACGGAGAAGAATTTTTCGACACTCTTGATGCTACTGCGAAGCATATGGCACAACAAGCAGAAACGGTGGGAAAAAGCAGAAATAGATAATATGTTTACCCCTGTAGTGTAAAAATAATTTCGGTCCCAAGAAATATAAATAACTAGAGCTATGAGTGAAACCGCTGAATTTTTTAAGGCAAAAAGCACCATCAAATCTGATGACCGTGAACATAGGCGAAAAATTAATTTTAATATAAACAAGTACAATGCCGTTGTGCCTGTTGCCAAGCTGCAATTTACAGATTTAATGATGGCAAGGGAAAGGGCAAAAAACGCCAAATGGCGTGCTATTGAGACGCTTGACCAGCAACTGGAGCAGTTTGAAATGCAGTTTACAAAACGGGGAGGAAAAGTAATATGGGCCGAAACTGCGGCTGAAGCGCTGGAAGAAATCGTCAAGATTTGTAAGGAAAAGAATTGCAAAACACTGGTGAAGAGTAAGAGCATGGTAACTGAGGAAATACACCTGAATGCTTTTCTCGAAAAAGAAGGAATTGAAAGCGTAGAAACAGATTTGGGTGAGTACATACAGCAGTTAGACGGGGAGCCTCCGTACCATATTGTTACACCTGCTATGCATAAAAGCAAGGAAGATGTGGCAAAACTTTTTGCGGAAAAACTGGGTACTCCTTCTAACCTCACTCCCGAGCAATTGACACTAGTTGCAAGACAAAAGCTTCGTGAAAAATTTATACAAGCCGAAGTGGGCGTTACTGGCGCAAACTTTATTATATCAGATATAGGAGCAATAGCTATTACAGAAAATGAAGGAAATGCACGATTGAGTTGTGCTTTTCCAAAAACCCATATTGCTGTTGTTGGCATTGAAAAGGTTATTCCTACTATGGCGGATCTTGGGTTATTTTGGCCACTGTTGTCGACCTATGGAACAGGACAAAAAGTAACCGTTTATAATACTATTGTTGCAGGGCCAAGGCAAGAGGGTGAAACTGACGGACCAGAAGAAATGTATATCATCTTATTAGATAACGGGCGAACTAATTTACTAAAAAACCCTAAGACAAGGGAAGCTCTATATTGCATTCGTTGCGGAGCGTGTTTAAATGCATGTCCTGTGTATAAAAACATTGGCGGCCATACTTATGAGACAACTTACAGCGGTCCGATTGGCAGTGTGATTACGCCTCATTTAAAAGATATGGACGATTACAAGCATTTGAGCAATGCTTCGTCTTTATGTGGTAATTGTACTGAAGTTTGCCCGGTTAGGATAAATCTGCATGAATTATTGCTCGAAAACAGGCATGAGGCAGTTGAATTTGGAATGGCTTCTTTTGGAGAGAAAATAGCGTGGAAGGCATGGAAAACGGGCACCCTAAATCGTAAAATGATGAACTTGGGTAACGGTAAGATGAAAAATTTTATAATTAATAAAGTTTTTAAAGCGTGGACGGCTCACAGAGGAAATTTGAACTTTAGCCAAAAGACATTTAACGAGTTGTGGGAAGAGAGGAACGGCAAGCTCAAGTAAAAGAAGCAGTTGCAATAGCCTACTGATGCTTGTTTGGTCAATACAAGCAAATTGGCATCTTGCAATTTAATTTGTTTGTTGAACTAAAGCAATAAGCGATATTCGTTGTCGAACACGAGAACATTCGGAATGGACGGAAGAAACTTTTACTAAAAAGTTGATCTGTATCTCCTCCCGAATCAAATATTTCTGCTGCTCTTTGGCACATTTTTAATTCCTGACTTGTTATTAATTTATACGCCATATTCATCCCCTCGGGTAGATTATATTTTTTCTACTTTATTAACTGCTGTCGGCGTTAGTAATTATACATTTACCAACGATAGAACTGAGTTTCAGAATTTTTCAGAAGTAAAGTTGAATTATTCTTTACAGGCAATATCCAAAGAGGAAATTTGGATACAACCAGTAAATCTTTTATTTGAAAACGATATAAAAGAACAAGAAATAGTTTGTTTTGATTTTAATGATTTAAAAGCCTTTTATAAAACTTCAGCAGGCGATTTTCCTTTCGACATTTTTGCAGCATCATTTTATCTGTTGACACGCTACGAAGAATATCTTCCTCACAATGTCGATATGTATGGAAGGTATGCACATGAAAACAGCATCGCATTCAAGGAGAAATTTTTACATCTTCCGCTTGTTAATCTTTGGCTGCAAAAGTTTCGAAGCACGCTAATCTGCAAGTTCCCCTCACTGGACTTAACAGCTAAACCTTTCATCTTTCTGCCCACCTATGACATCGATATAGCTTATAGTTATTTGCACAAAGGAGTAATAAGAAATTTGGGCGGTTTTATAAAATCAATGTGGGATAGTGAATGGACGTTCGTTAAAGAAAGGCTAGACGTGTTGTTTAAAAAGAAAAAAGATCCTTTTGATAACTTCGACGAGCTTCACCAGCTTCACGATGACTATAAACTAAAGCCAGTCTATTTCTTTTTAGTGTCTGCTAAAAATAGAGATTACGATAAAAATATTCTACCGAAAAAACAGGCTGTAAAAGCATTGGTTCGACAACATTCAAATCGATACGAAGTGGGCATTCACCCTTCATGGCAAAGTGGAGACAAGCCGGAGCTATTGAAACAGGAAATTGAAATATTACATCATCTATCGGAAAAAGAGGTTTTAAAAAGTCGCCAACACTACATAAGAATGCAGATGCCGACAACCTACCGAAATCTTATAAATTCAGGCATCAAAGAAGATTATTCGATGGGTTACGGAAGTATCAACGGATTTCGGGCTTCTTTCTGCTTGCCTTTTTTGTGGTATGACCTGGAAAAAGAAGAAACTACCCATCTTACCATGTACCCTTTTTGCTACATGGATGCCAATTCCTTTTATGAACAACAGCTAAGCGCTGAAGAAGCTTTGAAAGAAATGACGCATTATTACAATCTAACTAAACAAGTAAACGGGTTGTTTATTACTATATGGCACAACCAGTTTCTGGGGAGTGATAGAATGTTTAGTGGCTGGAAGGAAGCGTATCTAGCGTTGCTCGGGAAGATTAGTAAGGCTGAAGAGTAGATGAAATAATCCTAGAAAAATCTCATCTACTCCTTTCTCAGACACCAAATTTTTAGTGCTTAAAATGTCTCATGCCTGTCATCACCATTGCGAGATTATTCTGAATGCAATACTCAATACTGTCTTTGTCTCTTATTGAGCCGCCCGGTTGTATAAATGCCTCTATACCTTCACCATGGGCTATTTGTACACAATCATTGAAAGGAAAAAAAGCATCAGAAGCCAATGCCGCCCCGTGTAAGTCAAAATTGAATTGTTTTGCCTTTTCAATTGCCTGCCTCAAAGCATCTATCCGGCTGGTCTGCCCGCATCCTTTACCCACCAGTCGCCTGTTTTTTATAAGGGCAATTGCATTACTTTTTAAATGTTTGCAAACAAGATTAGCAAATTCAAGATCGGCTCTTTCTGATGCAGTAGTTTCTCTTCCTCCAACCTCTTTCCACTCTGCGAAATTGCCACAATCTCTATCTTGCTTTAAAACGCCGTTGGCTACAGCTTTAAATTGTTCGGCAGCTTCAAAAGACCCATTCATTTTCAGTAAAATCCTGTTTTTCTTTTTTTGTAAAGTCTGCAAAGCATCTTCTTCAAAATTGTATGCGATCAATACTTCAAAGAATATTTCACTAATTGCTTCTGCAGTAGCTTTATCAATCGTGCCATTGCAGACAAGTACACCGCCAAATGCGCTCTCAGGGTCTCCTGCCAAGGCAAAATCCCATGCCTCCTTTACATTTGATCTTGTCGAGATTCCGCACACATTAGTGTGTTTTATAATGGCGAAGACCGCATCCTTTGCAGCATCGCCGGCAGTATACGAAGGAAACTCATTTATCAATTCTATTGCTGCATCTACATCAACAAGATTATTATAAGAGAGCTCCTTTCCATGCAATTGAGTAACTATCTTGCTTAAATCACCTTCAAAAACAGCTTTTTGATGTGGATTTTCTCCGTACCGGAGAGGTTGTTGCATAGAAGCTGCATTTGCTATACCGACATTCTCCGGGTTGAAATAATTGCTGATTGCAATATCGTATTTCATAACTATTTCAAAAGCCTTCGCTGCAAACTTTCTACGCTGCTCCAGCGTTGTTTCACCTTTTTGCTCAACCAGCAATTTTTCTAATGCTGCATAATCATCTTTAGCCGCTACTACCAAAAGATCTTTAAAGTTTTTAGCTGCAGCCCGTATCATAGATGGTCCGCCTATATCTATCTTTTCAATTATTTGCTTTTCGTCTGAGGCAGATGCAAGTGTTTCTTCAAAAGGATACAGATCAACTATTACAAGATCAATTTCAGGTATGTTGTATTGCTTCATCTCCTGCATATCCTGGGCAAGTTCCCTGCGGCCTAAAATACCACCAAAGACGGCAGGGTGCAGTGTTTTAACCCTTCCACCGAGAATAGAAGGATAGGTTGTCAGGCTCTCAACCGGTACACAATCAATACCAAGATCCTTAATAAACTTTTCAGTTCCTCCGGTTGAATAAATAGTTATTCCTAATTCATTTAGCCGTTTTGCAATCGAATCCAGCCCTTCTTTATAGAAGACAGAGATTAACGCAGATTGTATTTTCTTTTGCATAGTATGGGGGTTAAGTACTTGTAATCTCTTGGTAACAAACTTTTGTAACTTTCATTAAACATAGTTGCTCCATTCATCTTCAATAATACTGATACACTGTTATTAGCAGTTATAAGTCCATCACGTAAGCCCCGCTATCCAATGTTGAATAGTTTCGCAAATGTAGCCTGTCACAATCTTTTTTCCATTGCCGGATTTTCCAGGCACTGTTCGATGCGTCGAAGACATACCGCTTACAATCGAAAACAGCAGCCAGATTAGCAATATACAGTGTGGGATTATGTGACACAACTATCACATCAACAGGAATTTTTATGGCAGATTGAAATTTGTAATATTTGTCAATCACTAATAATCGCTTCCCTTTAAACTGAATAAAAGGATTAGTGACAAATAGATCCTCTAAATTATCTGCAATATGCACCCCATGCAAGGTTCTCGAAGGCTTTAGATTAAAATTATTGAGGTAAGCATCTCGTACCAAAGCACTGTCACCAAAAAAAGCATACTCTTTACCGGCAATAAAGTCAATAGCAGTATGTTGTTGTACATTATAAACAATTATTTTTTTCTGTTGTCGATTCAAGAAATTGACTATTCCATCAATTGCAACTAAGACAAACATGGCAGCTAGTGCAACAAATAAAGCAGGCTTTGTCTTGCTTAACAGCCAATAGCTGATGCCTAAGATAAAGATGTACAATAAGATAGTTTCAGCAAGGCTATTTTGTATTCCTCCATATACTGCAAATGGTAAGGCATTAACACGCTCTATGAAGCCATTCATCACAGCCAGCATCGTGTTTGTAACGAAACCAATAAAATGCGCCATCACCGGTATAGAAGAACAAATGATTAACAGCAACTCAGCAAATAGAATAATAGACGAAAGGGGAACAACAACAATGTTGGTAAATATAAACATCGTTGGAAATTGGTGAAAAGCATTTAATATAATCGGAACGGTAAGTACCTGAGCAGCGAGTGTAACCGATGTCAGTTTCCATAAAATGTCGAGGAGCTTGTTTTTAAGATAAATCCAGTTATAAATTGACTTTTGAAAAGCTATTATGCTTACGACAGCAGCATAAGAAAGCAGAAAACCAATATCGAAAAGATAATAAGGGTTTATGAAGAGCATCACAAATGCAGAGGCAGCCAGCGTGTTATAAATGGAAGATTTCCTATTGAGAGTTTCTCCTAAAACAATAAAAGAAAACATAACAGCCGATCTTAAAATAGATGGAACTCCGCCGGCAAGCAAAGTAAACACCCACAAAACTGTCAGAATGATGACCGGCTTTACCCATCTGATCCATTTTGTTCTTCTAAAAGGTTTCATTAGCCAAACAACAACCATGTAAATCATTCCCAGGTGCAATCCGGAAATCGCAATGATGTGTACGACACCGGTGTTGCTGTATGCCTGCACAAGGTCTTTGTCTAAGTCGTCGCGATAGCCAATGAGCAATGCTTCGGCTACACCCGCTTCTTTTTCTCCACTAATATATTGCTGCAGTTTCTGTATTACCCAAAAACGAACTCCAAATAGCCATTCTTTAAGACCATTTCCATTGTTCGTATTTACTACCCGGTACTCGTTAAATTTTAAAAATAGCTGATGAAAAACTCCCTTAAATGCATTGTACTTCTCATAATCAAAGCCACCCGGGTTACCTGCATTTTTAATACGCTGCAACGGTTTATAAAATATAACCTGAGAGCCGTAGTTTAGTTTCGGGATATTGTCTTTACTAAAATAAACAAGCATCTCACCCGCCACGTCTTTCCACTCACCACGTATGTTAACTGCCTCAATAGTTGCTTCGGCCTTATAAGTTTTGGCCTTTTCTATTAACGGCTCATTTAAGGTCACAAGTAAAGCGTTGGTGTCATTGCTGTAATTGCCGATCCAATTCTTGTTATGGCTAATGTCCTGCTTATAAACCATTATTGCCCCTACTATAATCAATGCAAAATTGATAGCAACACCGGGAACCCATCTAAAAGTATATTTTGCAGAAAAGGAAACGAGGTAAAAGCTAGATGACAGCACAGCAATGAAACCGAGAAAGGCCAAAAGAGCGGAAATGCTTAGAGCAGCAATAGACTGTATTAAAATTCCTGCAATTACAGGAATAATAATTCTGATAAAAGGAGCTCTCTTCCAAAAATGCGGTGTGAGACGATCAGGCATAACAATGCTAGTCTTTTTATAAATATATATAATAAAAAAAAGAAGGTATTCCTTTTTGGGTATATACCTTCTTTAAATTATACAATAAAAGCGACTAATATTTCCTATAGAGCCAACCCTGAAAAAAAGCTAAAAAAGAGGCTCTGCCAACTCCAAAATTTCTTAATGAAAGTTTTCGTATTCGTAGACCGGATCTATATGAGTACCTGCTTGCATCTCGAAAATCGGATTTATAATACCATTGGAAAGGCTATATACCCAGCCATGCAGATGAGGCCGGTTTTCTTCCTTCCACGCTTTTTGAATGATAGAGGTTTTTGCCAAATTCATTACCTGCTCTTTTACTGTAAGCTCAATTAATTTATTTACCCGGGCGTCACCTTCTGCAATACTATCAACTTCTTGCCGATGGATTCTATAAATATCTTTTATGTTTCGAAGCCACATGTTTAAAACCTGTTTGTAATCGTGGCTGGTTAAAGCTGCCTTTACACCTCCACAACCGTAATGACCGCATACTATTACATGCCTTACCTTCAACACTTCGACTGCATATTGCAATACACTTAGCATGTTCACATCCGTGTTTATTACAAGGTTTGCTATGTTTCTGTGTACAAAAATTTCACCTGGTTGTGTTCCCGTTATCTCATTTGCAGGTACCCGGCTGTCGCTGCAGCCTATCCATAAAAACTCCGGCGTTTGCAAATGTTCTAATCTCGAAAAAAATTCCGGATCATCACTTATTTTTTCGCTTGCCCAAGCTCTGTTTTCAAGAAGTAATTTTTCGTATGATGTCATATTTTTTCAAGTTTATATTGCTCGTCAAATAGAGTGTGCATTGATTTGTTCATGCTTTTTTTTATCTCCACTCTTATATTCTTTAAATGAGCGTGTTTTAAAAAATTGTTTATTTCCTCAATAATATCTTTATCAATAAAGTCAGCGCGGGTTGCATCAATAATAATAAATGAATTGGCTGGAACCTCCTCTAACTTTCTCTTTACAATAGGCTTGTTAAGAAATGATACATCTTTTCGTAAGCGCACCAGAAACCTGTTGTTGTCATTTACTATTAACACCGCCGACTTAAAGTTACTACGAACCATAAAAAACAATCCCACTAAAATTCCAACTACTATACCTATTAGCAGATCAGTTAAAAGGATCGCTACAATAGTTACTACAAACGGAACAAACTGATCTAACCCCTTTTGATAAAAAGCTTTAAACAGGCCAACTTTTGCAAGTTTGTAGCCGGTAAAAATAAGAATAGCAGCCAATGCAGATAAAGGAATTAAGTTTAGCAAACCGGGAATAAAATAAACAGAAATAAGTAACAGCATGCCGTGCATAATTGTTGAACTTTTTGTTTTAGCACCCGCCATAACGTTTGCCGAACTTCGAACTACGACCGATGTTAAAGGTAATCCGCCAATTAATCCTGAAAATAAATTTCCTACTCCCTGTGCTTTTAACTCGCGGTTAGTGGGAGTTACTCTTTTTAATGAGTCTAGTTTATCTACTGCTTCTATACCAAGCAACGTTTCCAGACTGGCAACTATAGCTATAGTTAAACCGCTAATCCAAACCTGGGGGTTACTGATATATGAGAAATCAGGAAAAGTAAAAAAGGAAATAAACATGGATGCACTATCTGCAATTGGAAGCGTTACCAAATGCTTTTGTTCTAACTGCAGTGCAGCAGCACTATTAGTAAACAGAACGTTTACAAAAACACTCACTAATACGACAACAAGGGGCCCCGGAATAAGTGCCAGTACTTTGTTTGACTTAAAAAATTTGGTCTCCCAAATAATTAGTATTAGTAATGACAGTGCACCAATTATAAGCGCTCCAATTGTTATTGCGTTTAAAGAATGAAAAATGCCTGAAAAGGTATTTTCACTAGACCCGCCAGCAAATGACTGGTCACCCTCGTAATCTTTATCGTACCCTACAAAGTGTGGTAACTGCTTTAGAATAAGAATTATACCTATTGCAGCAAGCATTCCTTTAATAACTGAATTAGGAACATAATCGCCAATTACACCCGCTTTTATAAATCCTAATATCATTTGAATAACTCCCGCAATTACCACGGCAAGCAAAAAAGCTTCGAAAACCTGCAGCTTTGTTATAGCTGCAAACACAATTGCAGTTAATCCTGCCGCCGGGCCGCTTACACTAAGCTGCGAACCGCTAAGACTTCCTATAACAATACCCCCAACAATTCCGGCAATAATACCCGAGAAAAGAGGTGCGCCCGAACCCAATGCAATACCTAAACACAGTGGCAACGCCACTAAAAAAACGACCACAGAAGCCGGAAAATCCGACCCTGCATTCTGTAAATACTTTTTCATGCAGAAATAGATGTATTATCTAATTAGTTAAAATCAGAAGTAAATAAAATAAAATGAGAGAGTTGTTTTAGCAAACAGAATCCGGCGGAGGGGTAACTACTTCTGTTGAATGATTAGATGGTATCTGTTCTGAATGATGAATATAGGCCAGTGCCTTTACATTGGAAGCGATAGATGCTGAAGTTGTGTAAGCAACCGGAGGTAAAAACGGATGATTGAATTTAACTGAAACATCTTTTCCCGCCTCATCGGCATCGTGTGGCAGTTCTTCGTTCCACTGGTTGCTGGCCAGTACCTTTCCAATTTGCTTTACAGGCAACATTTGCATTGTCATCAGCAAAACAAGAAAAAATGATATGACTTTCAGTTTGATCATCGAGCTGCAAATATAAAGGCAGAATCCTTAACAGACAACACTCGTTATTTCATTTAACATCGAGTACAAGAAGGAGTAATGGCATAAAAAACCGTTGAAAGCTCAAAGGTTTAAAATTAGTAAAGTATAGGATTTTAAATATTCAGCCCCCCACAAACACTTATTACTTGCCCTGTTACATAAGAGCTCATATCGCTGGCAAGGTATAAGGTTGTATCTGCAACTTCTTCTGCTCTGGCAAAACGCCCCAGGGGTATTTTTTGTAAAAATGCAGTCGAAGCTTCCCCTTCTTTCAGGAAGTGAGTCATGTCTGTTTCAACAAAACCCGGTGCTATCGCATTACAACGAATGTTCCGGCTGCCAACTTCGTGCGCCATTGATTTGGTAAAACCAATAATACCGGCTTTAGAAGCTGCATAACTACTTTGACCCGCATTGCCTCTCATTCCTATAATCGAACTCATGTTTATAATGCTGCCTTTCCGCGCTTTCATCATAGGCTTTATCACTTGCTTTGTCATATTAAACACACTCTTCAAATTAGTAGTCATCACATCGTCCCATTGCTCTGGGGTCATGCGCAGAAGCAGATTGTCTTTACTTATACCTGCATTATTTACACAAACGTCTATTGTTCCAAATTCCTTAATTGCTGCATTTACCATTGCTTCACATTCTGCATACACACCCGCATTACTTTTATAAGCTTTAGCGTTTACTCCAAGGCCTTGCAGCCGCTCTTCCAATGCCTTAGCTTTTTCATCGCTACTAACATAGGTAAAAGCAATACTTGCTCCATGCTCTGCTAATTTTAAAGCAATCGCCTCACCTATACCACGGCTGGCTCCGGTAACAATCGCCACTTTTCCTTCAAGTAGTTTCATATGTATTTTGTATTTATGGAGTGAGCAAAAGTAAATAAATAGAACTTCGTTGCGTCGCACCCTTGTACTTTTTATTCTTTATTCATCAAGCACTCTTTAGGGAGTCATTATTTTTGATAATGGCGACTACGAAAACATCTTGCATAAGACCGATAACTTTACTAAAGCAGAAGTCACCTACTGTTTTTCATAGTGATAATAATAAGACTTATATAAGACAAAGGCCAGGGCTAATATGGCGAGTGAAAGTATGAAGCCGTAATTGTATAATATAATAAAAAAGCAGCCGGCAGTTATTCCGAAAACTATTCTTATCAATTGATCCATGCTTGTCGCCTCGAGCAGCAGCACTACGTGAAACATGCATAGTAAAACTACCGGCATCACGATTATCTGAGGGTAGTCTCTAATTGAAAATTGCAAATGAATTCCTTTTAGCAGGAAAATAAACTCAGGTAAAAGCAGGCAGGCATATAAACCAATCATTTTAAAAAACCTGTCAGTTATAGTTAAAGGAAGGTTTTTGCTGAACTCTAAATATTCATCTTCAAACAATCTAATTTCATAAATAATGGCGCAATGAGACGCTGCAGTAATCAACAGGCAAAGTTGTATGGGTCTGATATCATGTCGTTCTGGTTCGTATAATTGGATAAACCCGTATAGCCACAAAAGAGAAAAAGTTTTAGTTATCAGGAGCATTTGTTTTCTGTTTGCCAACAGAAAATACAGGGGAAATAAAAAATACGGCTTACGTAGTCGTAAGTTTAAAGATGGAATAAAAAACGGGCTGTTTGTAAAGCTTTTTTGTTGTAAGGCAAAAATGTAAACAAAAGGAGATACGGATAATACAATACAATTAAAAGTCATTACTTCTATCGCACATAGATATTCGTGCTTTTTAAAAGCTACAACAATAATTGCGATTGAATAAAGCAAGACAGGCATATACACCTGAAGATGCACAAGAAGCTTATACAAGTAAAGCCTGCTTTTCGATAAACAATTAAGAACAAAAAGGAATGATTGCTGCTTGTGTTGTAATTGCTGAACAATGTAGGCTATACACTTTAAGTTATACAACAGCCAGATCAGCATAACCAAAGCTAAAAAAGTTTGACTTTGCACAATGCCGGTTATGATGGAGTAGTGAAACACAAGCGGCAACTGAGGCAATCCAAATAAAACGAAAAATGAAAACATGAATAGGCCGGCATGTATTCTATAGAAGTAATTAACAAGCAGCGTTTGCAATATAAAAAGAGCTGTCGGCATTAACGATTTTTGTGTATGGTTCTATTTTCTGCTAACAGGGTACCTGTAAAAGCCAATTGCTCACTTGTTAGGGGCTGATGAGAGGTAATAATGAAAGAAACGCCTTTTTTAAAGCTGTCATTTATCATGTTACAAATAGTATTAACTGCACTAACATCTATAGTTATCAGCGGCTCATCTAATAATATAACTTTCGGCTGACCAATAAAAGCAAGCACAAGGCTTAGTTTTTTTACCATTCCACTTGAATAGCTTCTTATTGTTTTATCGTAAGCGTCTAAAACGCGGAGCTGTTTCAGTAGTTCCAGCGCCTGTCGTATGTCGCCACCTTTTGTTTCACAATACAGTTCCACTAAATCTTTAGCAGTTAAAAAGGAAGGATACAGGGGTTCTGCTTCTGCATAGTTGACTTGCTTCACAAACTGCCTGCGTTGCTTTTTAATATCGAATTTGCTGTTGAGAATTATGCGGCCGGTAAAAGGATGTAGTCCGGCAATCATCTTGAGAAAAGTTGTCTTGCCGGAACCATTTTCTCCCTGAACCCACCATACACCTTCCTCTATTGTTAAGGATGAAATATGCACCGCCAAAAAACTTCCGTAAAATTTCTGAACATCAACAAATTGAAGCATCAGGATTGGTAAAATAAAGTAGATTAAACATCATACGAGCAAAATCAGTAAAGCGTTACAGAAAAAAAAATTGCGACTCAACAAAATACCGCAAAGTATAAGTTCATGCCATTAATAATAAGAAGGATCTTCCGTTACTTACCGGAAGCTTCCTTTTTATGGTTAGCAATAGCAAGTATTTCTTCGATGTACTTTCTATCATTACTTAGCCGCGGTACTTTATGCTGGCCACCCAGTTTACCCTTGCTTCTTAACCATTCTTCAAAAACACCCTTTTTTAGTGCGTGAACAACCGGCATTTTTAAGGCAATATCCTTGTGTCGCTTTGCCTCATAATCGCTGTTTACATTTTTTAAAGCGGTATCAAGTTCGTAAGTAAAAAGTCCAATGTCTGACGGAGCTTTTTCAAACTCAATCAACCACTCATGACCACCATTGCCCTGTTCGCTAAAGTAAATAGGGGCAGCAGTATAATCCTTTACAATAGCACCTGTCTTTTCACTTGCCACAGCAATTGCTCTGTCCGAATTGTCTACAATTACCTCTTCGCCGAAAGCGTTGATAAAATGTTTTAATCGGCCCGAAACTTTTATTTTGTATGGAACTAAAGAAGTAAATTGAATAGTATCGCCAATAAGGTATCGCCAAAGTCCGCCGTTGGAACTAATAACCAGGGCATAATTCCTTCCGATCTCCACTTCATCGAGTTGCAGCGTTCTTGGTTTTTCTTTTTCATAATCCTCTACCGGCATAAACTCATAAAAAATGCCATGCTGCAAGAACAGTAGCATTCCTTCATCAGAAGGATCGTCTTGAGCAGCAAAAAAACCTTCACTTGCATTATACAGATCAATGTAATTTATCGGCGCTCCTATCAGTTTCTCAAACTGCTCTCTGTACGGAGTAAAGGAAACGCCGCCATGAATGTATAACTCAAGGTTTGGCCATACCTCTTTTAAATGTTGCTTTCCTGTTATTTCGAGTATTCTTTTAATTAAAACCAACGTCCATGTTGGCACTCCACTGATACTTGTTACATTTTCAATGATGGTGGTTTTAGCAAGTTTTTCAATCTTTGTTTCCCATTCATCCAACAGTGCAATTGACAATTCGGGTGTTCTAAGCCAATGACCCCAAAAAGGAGTGTTTTGCATAAGAACAGCACTTAGATCGCCATATTGTGTTTCTTCGTTTAACTTGCTAACCTGATGACTGCCTCCGATAACAAGTCCTTTTCCGGTTAAAAGGTCGCTATCTGGATTATAATTGTAATATAATGTAAGCACATCCTTTGCTCCCTGAAAGTGGCTTTGCTCAAGGCTTTCTTCTGAAACAGGAATAAACTTACTTTTTTCACTTGTGGTGCCGCTACTTTTCGCAAACCACGATATCGGTGTATTCCAAAGAAGCCGCTGCTCACCTCTCATACATCGTTCGATGTAAGGCTTCAGGTCATCATAATCATGTATGGGAACAGCATCCTTAAAACTTTCGATCGTGTATAAACGCTCAAATCCATACTTCCGGCCTATTTCGGTGTATTGTGCAGAGGTGATAAGGTCTTGCAATATCTCAAATTGCACAGCGGCAGGATTATCCATCCAATGTTCAATTCTCCAAAGCCTAAATCTGGCTAACCTCGAGATGGCAGGACTTAATAATTTCATTTGCAATCGTAGTTACACTCAAAATAACAAAAATGCACCAATGTTGAGAAAATTTTTTAATCTATTGGGAAATGTTACACAATAAGTTGAAGGATTTTAATTTCTAAGAAACCGTTATTTATTCTCTTCTGTTGTCAACTCTTCTGTGGCTCTTAGTAATGCATTGTCTCTTTCCATGTCTATGATCCAATCTTTGCGTCTTAATTCAAAATTTGTCCCCAGGTATAATCTTCTTACCTGCTCATTGCCTGCTAACTCTTCTGCTGTTCCGTGTTTAAATATTTTACCTTCAATCAACAGGTAAGCACGATCGCAGATGGACAACGTTTCGTTTACATTGTGGTCTGTAATTAAAATGCCAATATTTCTGTATTTTAATTTTGCCACCACCGTTTGTATATCTTCAACTGCTATTGGGTCAACGCCGGCAAAAGGTTCATCCAACAAAATAAATTTAGGATCAACGGCAAGAGCACGGGCAATTTCAGTTCTGCGTCTTTCGCCGCCGCTTAAACTGTCACCGTTATTTTTTCTTACCTGATGAAGATTAAACTCATCGAGAAGAGCCTCTAGTTTGGTTTTCTGTTCCTGCCTTGTAAGCTTTGTCATCTCGAGCACCGCCTTTATATTGTCTTCTACAGAAAGCTTTCTAAAAACACTAGCTTCCTGTGGCAGATAGCCTATGCCCATCTGCGCCCTTTTATACATGGGAATCCTCGTAATGTCAGTATCATTTAAAAATACCCTGCCTTCATCAGGCTTTATCAAACCAACCACCATATAAAATGTGGTAGTTTTTCCGGCGCCGTTTGGACCAAGCAGACCTACTATTTCACCCTGTTTTACATTAACCGATACGTGGTTTACCACGGTGCGGTTGCGATAACTTTTTATAAGTTCTTCAGTATGAATGATTAGGCTCAATGGTTAATATTTAAACAAAAATACAGCAATAGGTTGTTTAATATAAATAGTTGGGGGCTCTTAACAGTTTGTTTGATTCTTAAGTGTTCGATTGATACTATCATAGTTGCAACTTATTATTATTGTAAATTTCTCATGCGCGGCTATGTGCTTTTGGCTGCCGTACTATTACTCCCCCATCAGGAAGGTGAAATGGTTATTCAATTACCGGAGATAAACGAAATGCACCGCAAGGAATTAAATCTCTATAGCCAGGCTTAATGCCGCCCAAAGTTTCTTTTCAAAATCATTAATATCCTGAAAAAGCAAAAGAGGCTGAAGCTGCTCTTTCGCCTTGTTTTTACCTATATACGGCTTATGTTTGCAGCCAATTTTATATATAGGATGAAAGTTATTGACCATCTTAAACAGGCAAAGGATACGCTTGTTTCGTTTGAAGTTCTTCCACCGTTGAAAGGCAAAAGCATCAATTCCATTTATGATCATCTTGATCCTCTCATGGAGTTTAAGCCGTCATGGATTAATGTAACATATCACAGAAGCGAGACAATGTTTAAGAAAAAGCCGGACGGTACATTTGAGAAAGTCGAAGTACGTAAACGACCCGGTACTGTTGGTATTTGCGCTTCTATCATGAACCATTATAAAATAGATGCAGTACCACATTTTATTTGTGGCGGTTTTAATAAAAGAGAAACAGAAGATGCCCTGATAGACCTAAATTTTCTAAATGTAGAAAATGTACTGGTATTACGTGGTGATGCAGCAAAAAACGAATCTTCATTTGAACCTGAATCCGACGGTCATGGATTTGCGATAGACTTGCTAAAGCAGGTAGCTGACTTAAATAATGGGATCTACCTTGATGAAGACATTCAAAACGGAGGTAAAACTAATTTTTGCATAGGTGTCGCCGGCTACCCGGAGAAACATTTTGAGGCACCCAACCTAGAGATAGACCTTCGGTACTTGAAGGAGAAAGTAGATGCGGGCGCCTGTTACATAATGACGCAAATGTTTTTTGACAATCAGAAATTTTACGATTTTCAAAAAGCATGTCGTTCGATTGGAATCGATGTTCCTATCATTCCCGGACTAAAACCCATAACCAGCAAAAAACAGTTGTCAATTCTTCCAAGAATTTTTCATGTTGACATTCCCTCTGACCTTTCTAATGCTATAATGCGTTGTAAAAATGATCAGGAATGCGAAAAGGTGGGCCAGGAATGGCTGACACAACAAAGCAAGGAATTGAAGAAATTTGGCGTGCCGGTTCTGCATTATTACACGCTTGGAAAGCCAAAAGTAATTTGGAATGTTGTGAAAGAGATTTTATAAATAGAATATTAAAAGAGGCAAAAGTTATTGAATGGATTTAAACAAAGCCTCATTGACCTTAACAGGATATTTTTTTCTTAACTCGCCAAGCCATTTATCTTCCAACACCTGTTGGTAATCGCCGATCACCATGCCTCGTGCATCTTCGAAACTGCGCTGCCCCGGTTCGTTGTACACTTTCATCAAACAGTTAAAGGTGTATGTGCCGTCGTTTTGATTTTTTACAGGAGCTGTAATTAAACCCGCTGTAAAGTTCGTTTTATTCGACACTGCTAACTGACTAAGTTCGTATCTGCTGCTGTCGGCAGTTACGTCTGTTCCTTTGCTGCCGGTTATTTGCCTCCAGTCATTAAAATTATCTTTTAGCTTTTGTTGCATCTCCTTTACCAAAGTATCACTATTACAGGTGACTATGATTACATCTGCACTGGACGTCCAGATATATTTCGTCTTATGCAGGTTGTAGTATTGCAACAATCCCGCAGTATCCGTGTTTGCCCTTCCCCATACATTTTTTTCCATTATTGCGAATAGCAGATTTGCTTCTTTAAACTCTTTCACCTGTTTAGCATAATCAGCATTGTATACGTCCATGTTTTTCCGGTAATATTCGTCTGCCGCCGTACTTACATATTTTTTGTACAGTTCATCATAGACGCTCCTACTATTAAACGCCGAACCATTCAGATTATTTTTTGCAAAACTTATCCAATCACCTGCCTTTATACTTTGTTTCGCAAAAGAAAAAATTGGGGTATTATTGTTAATTCCTTTTACTGAAGCATGACCGTTTTTCTTAAGCGCACTGTCAGTAAAAGTATAAAGGTCTTCAGCCCTGACCAGCGAAGGACGATATTTTAATAACGACATTTTTTTTTGAATAAGCTCTTTTTTTGATACCTCTAAACGATTGTCTTT